>DASVVJ010000743.1:0-10055 GCA_036389955.1 Myxococcaceae bacterium | reverse complement strand
GATCAGGTGTTCATGCTGGATGGGCGCTGAGGCATTATGAGCGAGTTCACAGAGCACCGTGCAGCGCTGCCGAGGGTATTGAAGGTGCTGTACACGTTCGAGCACGACAGACGAGAAGGACTCCGGCGCGGACTCTGCTAGTGCCTCAAGTGCTAAGCCTCGCTCTTCCTCGAAGAGATCTTGGGCATCCGCAAGACTAAGGAGAAGTTCGCAGGCTTCTTGTATGATAGTGGCGTCATTGGTAGTTTTGACTAGGCTAGCGAGTGCGCTAACTCGAAGATTCAGGTCATTCTCTCGCAAGGCGAGTTCGAGCGCTTGTCTCGGCTCCGAGAGGTTGTTCCTGAGTAGGGCACAGTGAACCAGTGTCTTGGCGCTTGCTGTCTCCCAGTTCTTAATGGTGTCCAAGAGGTAATTGGCGCACTCGGGCGTAATCACTGGAAGCATGTCCAGCACATCAGCGATCAGTTGGGCCCGCACTATCTCACCAAATTGAACATGCGTAAGCGCGAGGGCTTCCACTAGAAGTGATTCTGGGAGGTGTGGCGCAAGCGCCTCAAAAACCTGCTTTCGCTGGCCAATATCAAGACTCAACGCGTGGTTAAAAGCTTCCAAATACATCTGGCGTCGCGCGGGCTCTGGTAGAAATCGAGCGATGGCGCCTAGGCTTTTCGCACGCTCACGGGCGAAGGGCATGCGACGAGCGCGCGAGGCAGCTCTTTCTAACGACCATACTTGCCTTTCGACCAAGCGTTCAATGACCTTCGGATGCATGTCGTGGAGACTGGCGATGGTCGCTTGGAGCAGTGCACACTTAACTAGCGGAACAATGTGGCTGGCGTCTTTTCCGATCTCCCGCTCCGCTATGTTCCAAGCCCTATCGACGTCCATCAGGAATCCGCTGAAAGTTTCATCCAAGCGCTCCCAGGCGTCTGCCCATGTCAGAGAGAGTAGATCGTAGAAACGCTCGGGACTGGCTTTAGCCCTCTGTAGGTGGGCTCCGTAGAACCGGAGGACATACTCTGATGGAACTCTCCTGCCCATCGTGGGTTCTGGCAGAGCCAGCAGAGTCTCCCTACCTAGTGCAAGGAAGCGTTGCTCCCATTTTGTCCGATCGTGCGGCGCCAGCATCTTATCGAACCAGAAATCTCTCAGACGCGGATGCGAGAACACAAAGCCTTGCCGGTTGCCATCACCAATGATGAATCGCCCCGCGACTACTAGCGCTCGCCTAAGCATCGCGGGCTGGCGGAGCGGCCCTTCAGCTACAGTACTGAGATCCTCCTGTGAGAGAGGCCCGAGCGCGGTAGCGCAGATTCCGAGCAACTCCTCCATAACAACTCTAAGTCCCGCAGTACTTTTCTGCTGCCATCTCTCGTCCTCTTGTTGAAACCAAGTCTCAAAAAGATCCTCAAGGCCTGGTTGAAGTTCGTGGAGTTTTTCACGGGTGATGATCGTGTCACGGCCACCCTGATCGGATATGGCATCCAAGTAGAGTCTGACTAGCAATGGATCGCCTCCGGAGAGGCGATGCAGTTGCGACAGAACATTTTGATCCGCAGCGAATTCAGCGCCTGCTATGGAACGGAGCGCTTCGTGGACTTCCGCTTCAGATAGTGCAGGTAATTTCAAACGCAGAGCATTCGCTTCGAATCCAACTTGCCGCCGCCACCCTTCGGCATCTCGCGCCCCAACCGGACGTGCAGATACAAGTATCTTTACGTTACGCCCAAGTGGAGGAAGCATGAACTCCTTTCCTAGCTCCCAGTCCACCGCCTCGTCGAGACCATCAAACACAATAACCGTGGGTGAGTTGCGGTCTCGCCGCAGTGCTCGATCGATCTCTGCCCTCCACTCATCTGGGTCACTGGGGTGGGCAGTAGAGACTCCATCAAGGTAGCGTAACCGTTCGCCTAGCAGGCGCAGAGCATCTAGGAGCATTGCTGTCGAGAAACGGATGCTGACCGGCACAAAAATGACTGTGGCGCTGCCCTCCGTAGCAACCCGATGGCACCATCGCGCCAGCAGCGCTGACTTCCCACGGCCAGCATGTTCGATCAGCAGTGCCTGCCGACTTGCAGTGGTCGTAAGCCATTCATTCAGAAGCAGCATCTCGCGCTGACGCCCACCGAACGCACTGGGTTTCGTACTCGTCCCCAAATATTCATCGAGAAAACGCTCTAAGTGAGTTGCCATCCGTGTTAATCCAGCACTTAGCCGCTGGTAGGGCGCACTAGGTTCTGATTCGTTCTGCTGGTTATCCTCAGGAACCGCAGCACTTCGTGATCTGGCAAGAGTTGGAAGTGTTGATGAAAGCGGATCCGCGCGATGATGGCGGTAGATCGATTGATCATCATGCCAGAAGCGACCGTTAGGCGACCATGAGCGGAACTGAACGTCGGGTTCTTCCTCTAGTCGCCCGGACTCATCGAGTGCGAAGGTTATGAGTTGACATCCGTTGCGGTAATGAATTCCGCTGGCGCTATCGAAGAGCGAACCCGCAGGAAATTCACGTAAATGACGGTCTGGATCTGAGATCGTCAACTGTTGCGGCTGATGCAAATGTCCGCGTAGCAGGACATCTGTGTACTCCGCTAGAATGGGGAAGCACTCGCGAGCATCGGCAAGTTCACTTAACGGGTGATGCATCAACCCGAGCCTCAGTCCTGCGAGTGGCCGACCGTCTCGCGTCCCAAGCTTCTCAAGCTGGTGGCGTGTCAGTCGCAAGTTGCCGGCATCATCGTCTGCACCCGCCAACCAGGAGGTATCGAGGCCAAGGACATGAACTTCAAATGGGAACCCGGAAAGGTGGATTGAATATCTGTATCCAAGCCGACCATGGGGCGAGTGGGAAGGCCGCAGTTCAGGACGGCCTAGTCCAGTCTCTACCCAAGACCAAAATGCGCTCTCTCGCTCAAGCAGAAGATCGCGCCAGCCCTCCTCGAAGCCGAGTGGCGTCCGAGAACTACCTGCCATCCAGCGCGAGAACTCAAGAGCATCAACTCTGTGCGCAATCTTTCGAAGAGCCTGCCATACATCTTTTCGAACTGTGCGAGAGATGTCGTGGTTGCCTGGAACAACGAAGAATCGCTCGGACGCAAGGGCCAGCGTCTTGCATGTGCGACGCACGAACTCGGAGGCGCGCTCATATTCATCAGGTGCACCGCTGTATGCGATGTCACCAGTGAATACGACTAAGTCAATTGGTCCCGTTCCTAGGAGGTCCCGAAGATTCTCTTCCCATCTATCGGTTAGGACGGGGATCCGGAAAAATGGCTCTTCTTCTCGGTCAGCGCGTTCGTGGAGATCTGAGATATGCAGCACGCGCAGTCTGTAGGGCGTAGACATGGCTGGATAGGTGCATTCATGCCCTGCCGGAGCTCGAAACACAACATGCGTAAAGAGGCTCTAAGAAAGCCGCTGTGACGCCCGATAAGCCCAAGGGAGAGAGCCTAGCGAAGCGGTTTTTTGGGACCTCTTAGAGATCTCCGGGCTTCCGAGGCGCGTATCCCCTCACCCGGAGAGAGGGGAACTGGGGCCCCTTAGTTTGGGGCTTCAGCGTGTCCGTACTGCTTGAGCTTCCGGTAGAGCGTCGCCAGTCCGATATCGAGCTGCTCTGCCGTGCGCGAGCGGTTGCCTTCGTTCCGGGCCAGCACTGCCAGGATGTACTCGCGCTCCATGTCCTCGAGCCTCCGCGGTGTGGAGCCCGGCAGGAACGTTGGCGGCGCTGCTCGCACCTCCTCGGGCAGGTCATCCCGCTCCACCCTTGAGCCCTCGCACAGCGCCACTGCTCGCTCGATCGCGTTCGACAGCTCGCGCACGTTGCCGGGCCACGCGTAGCGCAGCAGCTGATCCGCTGCCTCCGGTGAGAACGAGCCCACCCTTCGCCCCAGCCGCTCTGTCGCCTCCGCCAACAGCAGCCGCGCCAGCGGCAGGATGTCCTCGCGCCGCTCCCGCAGCGCTGGCACCTTCAGCTCGATCACCCGCAGCCGGTAGTACAGGTCCTGCCGGAACCGTCCCGCGTTCACCTCTTCCAGCAGGTGCCGGTTCGTCGCCGCCACCACCCGCACGTCCACCTTCCGGCTCTGGTTCTCGCCCACCCGCCGCACCTCCTTCTCCTGCAGCACCCGCAGCAGCTTGGCCTGCATCGCCGGCGGCACCTCGCCCACCTCGTCCAGGAACAGGGTGCCTCCGCTCGCCGCCTCGAACAGTCCGGGCCGGTCGTGCGTCGCCCCCGTGAACGCCCCCTTCGCGTGCCCGAACAGCTCGCTCTCCAGCAGGCTCTCCGTCACCGCCGCGCAGTTCACCGCCACGAAGGCCTTGTGCGCCCGGCCTGATTCCTCGTGGATCAGCTGCGCGATGCGCTCCTTGCCCGCGCCGCTCTCTCCCGTGATCAGCACCGTCGAGTCCACCTTCGCCGCCCGCCGCGCCAGCCCCAGCACCCGTTTCATCTCCTCGCTGCGCGCCACCATCCCCGAGGCGTCCTCCGCCTCTCCCGACACCCGCGCCAGCGTCCGCCGCTTGGCCCGCAGCTGCTGCTCGGCCTGTTTGACCGCCTCCGTCACCTGCGCCAGCGCCCCCTCCATGCACTGTGTCTCGTAGAAGCGCAGCGCCTCCATGCACTCGGGGCCCCACTCGTCCGCGGACTTGCCGACGATCTGGCACACCGCGTCCCCCTTCCCCACGCACCGCGTCTCCAGGCAGTAGATCGGCTTGCCGTTGCAGTAGCTCATGTACCCGCTGGCGAACCCCGTCAGGCTCCAGCACACCGGCTCCTCCGCACGCCCCACGTGCAGCAGGTGCTGCTCGGCCTCGTAGGACTCGCGCCACTGCGCCTCCGCGAACGGCGCCGGGCCGTCCTCGGGCTTGCGCTCCACTGGCTCGAACAGCACCTGCCCCTGCAGCGTGTGCAACCGTCCGCCCGCTCGCCTCCATGCCCGCTCGTCCGGCCACGGGAAGGCCGTCTTCATCGCCTCCGCCGTCCGCCACCCGTGCGCGAAGCCCAGCCGCGTCAGAATCCCCCGCGCCGCCGTCATCCCCACCGTGCCGATCAGCTCCTTGCGCAGCAGTCCCAGCACCACCGCGTCCATCAGCAGCGCCCGCTGCCCCGCGAAGTGGATCAACCCCCCCTTCGGGTCGAAGCTCAAAAGCTCCCTCAGGTCCAGCTCCAACCGGTCCGCCATGGCGCTCCCTCCTTCCAGAACGAGCGATCTAACTATCATTTTGAGAACCCTGGGACGACTCAAAGTGATGCCTTCCGCGTGATTTCAGGCACTTGGAGTGTTTTGGAGTCTGGCGTGAGGTTTGCTATTTAGCCTCCGCGATGGCGAACGAGCTCAACCGGCGTGAGGTACTCCAGGCGGCCGCGGCCGTGGGGCTGGCGAGCGCGGCCGAGGCGAAGGGGCGCCAGATGACCCAGTCCACGGTGGCTCCCACGTTCTTCATCTCCCATGGCTCGCCCATGGTGGCGCTGGACTCCGATGAGTACCCGCGGGCGCTGCGGACCTTCGGCAACGGCGTGGCCTCGGCCCCCGGCCTCGTCGTGGTCTCCGCGCACTGGGAGACGCTCGGAGGCGTGCGCGTCACCTCCCACGCGGCGCCTCCGCTCATTTATGACTTTGGTGGCTTTCCCGAGGCTCTGTACCAGTTGACCTATCCGTGCCCCGGAGAGCCCGCGCTGGCCCGGCGCATCGTCTCCCTGCTGTCCGCGGCGGGCATCCCCGCGGTGGCGGACGCCGAGCGCGGGCTGGACCACGGCACGTGGGTGCCGCTGCGGCTGGCGCTGCCGGACGCGCGCATGCCGGTGGTGCAGGTGTCGCTGCCCCGGGGCGCCTCCGCCGAGGACGTGGCGAAGATGGGCCAGGCCCTGCGCTCGCTGCGCTCCGAGGGCGTACTGCTCATGGGCAGCGGCAGCATGACGCACAACCTGCGCCGCCTGGACTTCCGCAACAAGGCCGCTTCCGTGGAGCCCTGGGCGCAGGCCTTCGATACCTGGATGGCCGAGCGTCTCACGGCCCGGGACTTTTCGGGCCTGCGTGAGTGGTTGAGCGCACCGAACGCGCGGCTCGCGCATCCAACCCCCGAGCACCTTCTGCCGCTCTATTTCGTTCTCGGCGCAGCCCTCCCCGAGGACCGGGTCACCCCCGTGTTCGAGGGCTTTCATCACGCAACTTTGTCCATGCGCAGCTTCGCGCTGCGCGCCTGAACCGCATCACTGGAGAGAAACACCATGAAGAACCTGATCAAGTCCGTTGTCGCCGCCGCTGTCCTTGCCGCTCCCGCGCTCGCCTTTGGCGCCACCTGGGAGATCGACCCGGCCCACTCCAACGCTCAGTTCTCCGTCAAGCACATGATGGTATCCACCGTGAAGGGCGAGTTCGGCAAGCTCGCCGGCACCGTCAACATCGACGAGAAGGACATCACCAAGTCCTCCGTGGACGTGGTGATCGACGCGACCTCGATCGACACGCGCAACGAGGGCCGCGACGGCCACCTGAAGAGCCCGGACTTCTTCGACGTGAAGAACCACCCGAACCTCACCTTCAAGTCCACCAAGGTCGAGAAGGCGGGCGAGGGCAAGCTCAAGGTGACGGGCAACCTCACCATCCGCGGCGTGACCAAGCCGGTCGTCCTCGACGTGGAGGGCCCCACCGGCGAGGTCAAGTCGCCCTTCGATGGCCAGCCCCGCATTGGCGCCACGGCGACCACGCAGATCAACCGCAAGGACTTCGGCCTGAACTGGAACAAGGCCCTGGAGGCCGGCGGCGTGCTCGTGGGTGACGAGGTGAAGGTGAGCATCGAGTTCGAGGGCCAGAAGAAGGCCCCCGCCGCTACCGCCAAGGACACGAAGTAGTCCGCTCGGCGCTCAGCGCTCGGAAGTTCCGGAGGGGCCTCGGTGACGAGGCCCCTCTTCTTTTTACCCCTCGGCGACGGCCTGCACGCTCGAGCGGTAGACGAAGATGCGCGCGGTGTTGGTGCGGTTGTCGGCGGGGATCAGGAAGAAGCCCTCTCCGCCGCTCTTGAAGTCCCGCGAGAAGCCCGCCACCTGGCGCCCGTCGTTGAAGGTGACGCGGATCTTCTGCCCGTCCGCCTGCGGCTGGCGCGCCCCGGCCGGGAGCATGAAGAAGATGGCCTTCATGCGCTTGCCGGGGATGCGCTCCGGCGTGAAGCCCGTCTGCTGCTCCAGCGCGATGCTCTCATCCAGCAGGTCCACGTCGCGGATGACGCCGCGCTTCACCTGGCCTTCCACCGTGTGGATGATGACGCGGTGCTCGCCCTCCACGAAGCACGAGGGCGGCGCTCCGCCCGAGGGCGCCAGCGGAGCCCCCAGCGGCTCGAAACCGCTGTCCTCGTCGATCGCCACGGCCGCCTCGGCCTGCGCCGCGCGGGGAGGCGGCGGAGGTGCTGCCGCGGGACGCGCCACGGGCGCCGCCCGCACCGGAGCAGGGGCCGGAGGAGGCATCGCCACGGCGGGAGGGGGAGGAGGCATCGCCACCGGGGGCGGGGGCGGAGCCGACGGCATGGGAAGCGGGATGGCCATCGCCGCCGCCGGAGGCCGGGGCGGAGAGGCCGCGGGCCGCAGCGCCTCGGGAGGCGCGGGCGGCGGCATCGCGGGAGCCACCGCGTCCTCGGTGAGTTCGATCTCGGCCACGTCCATCACCGGCATCTCCTCGGCGGGAGCTGCCTCGGCCGGAGGAGGCGGTGGAGCGTCGTCGAAGCTCACGTCGACGCTCGGATCCTCCTCGGCCGTCTCGTAGGCCTCCACCTCGACGGGAGCGGGAGGTGGCGGCGGCGCGGCACCGAAGCTCGGCTCGGGGTCCGAGAGGTTCTGCATGGGAGCGCCGAAGGCGCTGAGATCCGCCGGCTGCTCCGGGAGCTGCGGCTGTCCAGCGCCCAGGTCCGCGACCGGAGCGTCAAAGAGGTTCGAGCCCGAGGCGGACCACGTCTCCTGCGGGTGGAACTCCGGATCCTCCGGATCGGCCAGCTTGTGGGCCTCGGGCGCCGGGGGAGCGGCGGGAGCGCTGGCGTCCGGGGACGAGGCGGGCCACGCCTCCTGGGGCGGGTACTCCTGCTCCGGAGGATCGGCCAGCTTGCCGATCTCCGTCGTGGTACCGAACAGCCCCTGCTCGGGCGGCTTGTCGATCCACTCCGGCTCGGGCTCGGCCCACTCGGCGCGCGGAGGCGGCTCGGTATACACCGGTGCCTCGGCGGGCTGTGCGCTCCACGGCTGCTCCGGCTCGGCGGGGGCTGCCTCGAGAACGGGCTGCGCCTCCTCCACAGCCTCGGCCTCGAGCACGGGCTGGGCCTCGAGCACGGGCTCGGCTTCGAGCACGGGCTCGGCTTCGAGGACGGGCTCGGCTTCGAGGACGGGCTGTGCCTCCTGGCTCGCGGCGGTCCACTCGGTGGCGGTGTTGTGCTCGGCGGTGGCCCACTGGTCCCCGGTGCTCTGCGCGGCGGCAGCGGGGGGCTCGGCGGACCACTCGGGAGCCACCTCGATGGGAGCAGCCTCCGCGGCGGGAGCGCCCCACTCGGGAGCCACCTCGACGGGAGCAGCTTCTGCGGCGGGAGCGCCCCACTCGGGAGCCACCTCGACGGGAGCAGCCTCGGGCGCAGCGCCACCCCACTCGGGCGGCGTCGCGGGAGCAGCAGCCTGGTCAGCGGGCACGCCCCACTCGGAAGTCACGGAGGGCTCGGCGGCCTCACCCGGAGGCCCGGCCCACTCCGAGGGAACCTCGACGGGAGCGGCCTGCGCGGCGGGCTCGGCGCCCCACTCGGACGGCGTGGCGGAGGGCTCGCCCCACGAAGAAGACTCACTGGCGGGAGCGTTCCACTCGGGAGCGAGGGCGCCAGGAGCGGGCGCGGCCGGCGCGGTGTCCGCCCAGTCCGTCTGCGCCCCAGCCGCGGCGGACCACTCGGAAGCCAGGCCCGCGGTGGGGCTCGGCGCGGGAGCGGCCTCGAAGGCGGCCTTCGCCTCGGGGGAGTTGGTCCAGTCATCCTGCGCGGGCTGCGCGGGAGCGGAGTCGGTGCCCCAGACATTCTCCACCGGAGCGGCGGGCTCCTCGCTCGCATCGGTGAGCTCGATGACATCGTCCTGCGCCGCCTGCGCGGGCTCGGCGTCCATCGAAAGCGAGCGGTCCGTCGGCTGCCACGCTTCACCCGTGGGCTCGATGCCCGAGGTGAGCTCGGCGTTGGTGGCCAGGGGGACCGCCTCCTCCGGGCTGCCCGAGAGATCGATCCCCTCCAGGGGCGCGCGAGTGCTCTGCGCCTGCGCCTCGCTCGCGTCGCCTTCCTCGTCCCAGGGCACCGTCTGCGTGCTGGCGGGCGCGGGAGGCTCGGACAGCTCGATGGTGTCCGCCTGAAGATCCGGCGCGACCTGCACCGGGCGAAGCTCCAGAGACGGAGCCTGGGCGCTCTGCTCGAACGGAGAAGACTCGGGCTCGGCCTCGGCGCCCAGGTCGATGACATCGAGCGTGGGCTCTTCCGGAGCCGGAGCGGCCTGCTGAGCCGCGGGAGTGGGAGCCGCCGCGGGCGTCTCCTCCATCTCGAACTCGGCGATCTCCAGCGTGGGCTCGGACTCCGGCTGCGCGGCGGCGGGAGCCGGGGGCGGCGCCGCCAGCTCTTCGATGGCGGCTACCTCCATCACGGGCAGCGCGGCGGGGCTCTCGGAGGCCGGGGCCGCGTGGGCGGCAGCGGCCTGCTCCTCCATGTCCGAGGCGGTGAGGGAGATCTCCTCGACGGAGAGTTCCGGGGTGAGTTCCGGCTCGACCGCGACGGGCGGAGGCCCGAAGGCCTGTGACCCAGGGCGGGCGGGCACGGGAGGGTTGGTTTTCTCCAGCGCCAGGGGCGCCGAGTCCCAGGTGTCACTCGGAGACGGAGTGGTGCTCTCCACGGCGAACACGGGCTCGGAGGCCAGCGCCGGCGCGGGAGCAGACTCCTCCGGCTGCACGTCATCCAGCGACAGCTCCTCGACGGGAGCGGCCTGAACGGCGGTGGCCTCCTCGGGCGTGGGCTGCGCGGTGGCCGGCGCCTCGGGCTCCGGCTCGGCCTCGATCAGCGAC
>DASVVJ010000742.1:0-18788 GCA_036389955.1 Myxococcaceae bacterium | reverse complement strand
TCCGCCAGGCGCTTCTTCGCCGCCGCGTCGAGCTTGGCGCCCGAGCGCACGAAGTCCGTGTAGCGCACCCACGCCAGGCGCTGCTGCTCGGGCGTCAGCTTCGCCTTGTCCGGCGAGTTGTAGACGGCCTCGATGCGCTGGAAGAGCTTCTCGTTCTGGGTAATTTCATCCGAGAAGGCGGCCAGCTTGGGCGCCATCTCGCGCTCGATGGCCTGGAACTCGGGGCCATTCATCGTCGAGGCCCATACGCCATAGAACGTGCCCACCGCGTCCAGGGTGCGCCCGGTGTCCTCCATGGCGACGAGGGTGTTCTCGAAGGTGGGCGCGGCCGGGTTGTTGGCAATGGCGGCAATCTGCGTCCGGGCCTCGTTCATCGCGCCCTCGAGCGCGGGCTTGAAGTGCTCGACCTTGACCTGATCGAACGCGGGCACTCCGCTGTACGGGCCGGTCCACTTGGCCAGCAGCGGGTTGGCCGGAGCCGCAGGAGCGGCCGGAGCCGCGGGAGCCGCGGGAGTTGCCGGAGCGGCAGCGGCGGAGGCGGATGGATCCTGAGTCATATCGCGGCCCTCCTGAGGGGTGGTCGCACAGGCGGCGGAGACCAGGGCAGCGGCGCTCGCGCTGGCGAAGAGAAGCTTACGCATGGAATGGATACCTCCAGACAGGACGTCGTAGGTGGTGGCGAAGCCTAGCGGGGCCGAGCCGGAAGTCGACCGGAACGGGCCCGGGCGCCCACAACAAGGAAGCATGGAAGCTATTCCCCGAATTGAAACTCCCGGCCACCTGAACCAAGGTTCCCCCATGCCCAAGGCGTCCGACTTCCTGAACGTCTCGCAGGTCCCCTCCCCCTCGTTGGCCAAGCTCGTGGGCCCGGGTCCGCTCAAACATTCCGAGGCTTTGAAGGCCGTCCTGCAGCACGTCATGCAGAACAAGCTCTGGCTCGTGCCCGGGCAGCTCATTCGTCCGGACGCGGCCCTGCGCGAGGCGCTCGCGTGCTCCGATCAGATCCACATGCTGGAGCTGCCCAGAATCGTGCTCGGGCAGCTGAAGCCCGCCTCCAAGGAGGTCGCGGCGATCAAGGCGAAGCATCTGGAGGAGAGCAGAGCCGAGCCGCTGAGTGCGCGCTGGCTCGAGGGGGATGAGTTCGAAGAGCCGTGCGTTGCCTTCGATGAGGCCGCGCTCGAGGGCCTGGAGCTGGACGAGCGGACGCGGTCCTTTCTTCTACGTGTGGGCCTGCCGGAGTCCGCCGCACCCTTCCTGGATTTCGACGCTGAGCGCGAGGGCGCGCCGCTGGAGGAGCTCGCTGACCGGACGGGCCGCGAGGAGGACCGGGGCCTGCGCATTCTGGGCATATACGGGGATGGAGAAGAACAGGATCAGGTGGTCTGCCTCGATGAGCGGCAGGGAGGCCGCGTGGTCCTGCGGGACCCGGCGAAGGACACAGCCCCCGTGCTGATGAACTCCGGCGTGCACGAGCTGCTCGAGTGCCTGATGGTCTATCGAGACCTGCTGCGGACCCGCACCGATCGTGAGGAGGATGAGGAGCCGCGCATTCCCCGGCGGCTGCACGCCAAGGCGGCCCAGGGCTTCAAGGCCAGGGATCCCCGGGCATTTCAGCCTGGCACCTTCTGGTTCATGCAGACCGGAGGCTCGGACCGTGCTCCGCCCGAGGCCGCCTCCAGGCAGAAGACCGCGCCCAGGAAGGCTCCTCCCAAGAAGGCCACTTCCAAGAAGAAGGCCGCACCTAAGAAGAAGCCCTCACGTCCGCGCCGCTGATCTGCCCTGAAGTCAGGTTTTCGGGAGGCGGGCTCAGCGGTACCCTCTTGGCAATGCAACGCGAATGGCAGGTCGGTCCGCACCGGGCCCGCTTCGAGGAACCGGACGTGCTCATCGTCCAGCTGACCGGCCCGACCGATCTGGAGCATGCCCATGGGCTGGTGGAGGTCTACCGGGAGGTGGGCACCCGGCAGCCCATGTTCGCGGTCCTGCACGTGAAGGACTCGCCGGTGAATGCCGCGGCGCGGAAGTACTTCACCCAGCAGATCCGATCGGAGTGGTACCAGGCCATCATCTTCGTGGGCGCGGGTGTGGTGGAGCGGGCCATGGGCAAGGCGCTGACCGTGGCGCTCCTCTTCGCGGGCAAGTGGACCGCGGAGTTCCTGTACGCGGACACCGAAGCGCAGGCCCGCGAACTCATCGCCAAAGTGCGCGCGAAGAAGGCCCACAAGCAGGGCTGAGCAGGCCCCGCTCCTCCCCTTAGCCAGCAGGCAAGCCGCCGCGCTGTTCCAGGCCGCCGATGAATGCCTTCCGCCGAGGATCGCTCCAAACAGGGTGACCACCAGGAGGCTTCACGTGAATGCATGGAAGAAGATGGGGTTGCTGGTCTCTGTGCTGATGCTGGGAGCGGGCTGTGCGACGCCAGGCAAGCGGACCGCCACCGGCGCGGCGGCGGGCGCCATCGTGGGCGGGGCGGCTGGAGCCATGGTGGGAGAGAACTTCGAGGGTGCGGCCATCGGGGCCGGCGTGGGAGCGGTGGCGGGCGCGGCCGTGGGCAACTACCTGGACAAGCAGGCGCGCGAGCTGGAGCAGGTGGCGGAGACGCGGCGCACGGAAGAGGGGCTGCTGCTGAATTTGCGCAACGACCTGCTCTTCGAGACGGACAGCGCCGTGCTCACCGAGCCTGCCATCGCCCAGGTCACGCGCATCGGGGACATCCTGGTGAAGTACCCGGAGAATCGGATCCGCATCGAGGGCCATACCGACAGCCGCGGCACGGTGCCCTACAACGAGGCGCTCTCCCTGCGGCGCGCGGAGGCCGTGTATCGCGTGCTGACCTCCCGGGGCGTGGCTCCCCGGCAGATCATGGTGCTGGGCCAGGGCGAGACCGAGCCGGTGGCTCCGAACGAGACTCCCGCGGGGCGCTCGGCCAACCGCCGCGTCGAGCTTCACATCGACGTGCCCCGGGCCTCGTAAGCCGGGGCGCTCAGCCCACCACGACGCGCCGGACGCCCCGCGCCTCCAGCAGCGCGGGCAGCCGCTCGCGTTGATCTCCCTGAAGCACCAGCGACTCCTCTTCCACCACGCCCCCGCACCCCAGGGAGTTCTTGAGCGCCTTGAGCCACACCTCCCGTTCCGCCTTGGGTAGCTCCAGGTGCTCCACCACCGTGACTTCCTTGCCGCCGCGGCCCTTGCGCTCCAGCCGCACCACCGCGCGCGCCGGGCCCTTGCGCTCCTCTTTCTTCTCGGAGGCCTTGGGCGCCGGTCCCGCCGGCAGCTCCTCCCGCTTGGCGGCGATGGCCGAGAACGGGTTGTTGAACGGTGCCGCCGGAGCAACCGGCTCGGGCTTCTTGTCCTTCTTACCCATCGTCCCCTGCCCGCTCAGTGCGCGTGGGCCTGCTGCGGCCGCGGCTGCGGCAGAACGTTGAACGCGGGCGCGTTCGCGTTGCCGTCCGTCATCGCCAGCACATAGAGGAACGGAACACTGGGCAGCACGCTCCTGCCGTTCACCACCACCAGCGGCGTGCCGTGGATGTCGTGCTGCTTCGCGTAGGCGACGTCCTCGCTGATGCGCGCCTGCGTGTCCGGGCTCTTCAGGCACGCTTCGAGCTGCGAGCGGTCCACCGAGCCAGAGGAGGCGATCTCCATCACGGAAGCGGCCGTCAGCGTGGCCTGGGCCGCGAAGAGCTTCTCGCGCAGCTCCCAGAAGTCCGGAGCGCTCTCCAGGCAGACCTGCGCCCGGGCCGCCATGCACCGCACGCCCGTGCCATCCGTGTGCTGCGGAGGAATGGATGGGTTGCACGCCCCGTCCAGCGGGTACTGGCGGACCTCCAGGGACATCTTCCCCTCGGGCACGCGCTTCTTCAGGGCGGCCACCGCCTCCACCAACGTCTTGCAGTGGGGGCACTTGCTGTCGGTCCACTCGACGATCCTCACCGGCGCCTCCGCCTTGCCGTACAGGCGGCGGGCGGGAGCGGGGGCCGGCAGCTCCTTGCCGTTGCGGTACATGCCCAGCGCGTCGGCAGCCATCTGCTTCTCCCGGGTGCTCAGGCCCTGCAGGTAGGCCTCCAGCGAGCCGGGCTCGGCGGTGATCTGCGGCAACGCCTCCTCGGCGGCGCTTTGCTTCGGGGTGGCCCGCCCCGGAACGAGCAGCGCGACGAAGCCGGCCAGGGCGAAGCCGCCCGCCCACTTCAGCGTGCGGCCCCACTCCCCCGCCTGAGGCGCCACCGGCCCCGGCAACCCGCGCCACGCCACCGCCGCGAAGGCGAGCACCAGCGCGTACGTGGCCAGACACGTGGGGCACAGCGCCCCGGCCGAGGCGCTCACCGCGGCGAAGATGACGGTGGCGAGCACTCCGGCGGCGGCCGTGAGCCGCAGGCCATTGACGGCCGGGCGCACCGTGTAGCCCGACTTGCGCCAGGCCAGGTACAGGCCCGCCAGCCCCGTGGCCACCAGGCCCCACAGCAGGCCCAGGCCCGCCACGGGAATGCCCACCAGCTCATGCACCCGGCTGGCGAAGGGGGTGTTCCAGATCGTCTCGCAGTTGACGCGCTCGGAGACACCGCACACGGTGGCGCCGCCGCCGCGCAAGGTGATCAGCTGCGACCACTGGAAGAGGGCGAGCGCGCTCTCTGCGAGGCCCAGCACCAGCAGCGCGACGGCACCGCGGACGGGGACGGGAGGGGGCGGGTTGGCCTTCTTGCTCATGCGTGCTCCGGGGGAGGGGTCATCAGAACGAGGAGACGGGCGTTGTCCGGCCCGTCATTGGTCACACCGTGCTCCACCCCCGCGGGGGCGAAAACAGTGGCACCGGGGCCGTGGGTCTCTTCCTCGGCACCAATGCGGAAGCGGCAGCGGCCCTCGAGGACGAGGTACACCTTGTCGGACATGGCGTGCCGGTGGGGCTTCTGGGCCTGGCCCGGCGCCACACAGTACACGTCCAGGAAGAAGCGTCCGGACTGGAAGATGTTGTGCTTCTGGAGCTTCTCAGCCGAGAAGCCTTGGAAGGCGGACAGGTGCTTCACATCCATCGTGGCAATCGCTCCTGGGCGTCTATATAGCGACGGGCATGGAACCGCTCTCGCTTCATTTTCTTCACGAGCAGGCTGGCGCCCGGTTTTCCGAGGTAGGAGGCCGGGAAGTGGCGGCCGATTATGGAGACTTCGAGGCCGAGTATCGAGCGGCCCGCCAGGCCGTGGCCCTCCATGACGCCTCCTACCACGAGACGCTCCGGATAACGGGGGAGGACCGGGCCAGCTTCCTGCACGGCATGGTGACCCAGGACGTGAAAGGCCTGGCCACTGGCGCGGCGGCCTACGCGGCGATGATTACCGCCAAGGGCGCCATGGTGGCCGACGCCCGCATCCTCAAGCGCGAGGCGGACCTGCTGCTGGAGACGGAGCCCGGCCACGGGGCGAAGGTGAAGGACTTCCTGGAGAAGTACCTCATCTCGGAGGATGCGGAACTGCACGAGGCGACGGGCGAGTGGGGGCTGCTGCGCCTGCTCGGGCCCCGGACGGCCGAGGTGCTGGGGGCCGCGCTGGGAGCGGCATTCGAGCCGCTGGCGGCCAATGCCACCCGGGAGGCTTCGCTAGCGGGGGCCCCGGTGGTGCTGATGGGGACGCCGGTCTTCGAGAAGCACGAGGTAGACCTGCTGGTGCCCCGGGGCTCGCTGGAGGCGGTGTGGAAGGCACTGGTGCAGGCCGGAGCGCCGCACGGGCTGAAGCCGCTGGGCTTCCAGGGGCTGGAGCTGCTGCGGGTGGAGGCGGGGGTGCCACGCTACGGGCAGGACATGGTGGACACCACCATTCCCCTGGAGGCGAACCTCACGCACGCCATCTCGTACAACAAGGGGTGCTACATCGGGCAGGAGGTGATTGCCCGCGCCACCTTCCGTGGGCAGATGGCTCGCAAGCTGACGGGGCTGCTGTTGGGTGAGCTGGAAGCCGCGCCCGGCACCGAGCTGCGCAAGGGTGAGAAGAAGGTGGGCTGGCTCACCAGCGTGGTGCGCTCGCCCACCACGGGACAGCGGGTCGCCCTCGGGTATGTGCACCGCGACCACCTGGAGCCCGGCACTGAGCTGACGCTGGCAGGCGGCCCCCCGGTCAAGGTGACGGCATTGCCATTCGGCCAGTAGGCTCGGCCTTCACATGTCTGAAAACGACGCCGCTCGAGGACTTGGGGCCGAGTACAACCCGCTCGCCTCGCCTCAGCTCGAGGATCCCCATCCGTTCCATGCCCGGGCACGGAGGGAGGAGCCGGTGTTCTTCAGCACCGTGCTCGGGGCGTGGGTGGTGACGCGCCATGCGGACATCAGCGCCGTAGTGGCCGACATCGCGCGCTTCTCGTCCGCCGAGTCCATCACGGTGGGAGCCGCGACGATGCCGCCGGAGGTCATCTCCACGCTGATGGGGGGCTACCCTCTGGTGCCCAGTCTGGTGGACAACGATCCGCCGGCGCATACGCGCTTCCGCAGCCTCGTCAGCAAGGCTTTCACCGGGCGGCGCCTCACGGAGAAAGAGCCCCTCATTCGCGTCCTGGTGAACGGGCTCATCACCCGCTTCGTCCAGGAAGGACAGGCAGACCTGTTCCTCGACTTCGCCCATCCGCTGTCGGCCTTCGTCATCGCGGAGATTCTGGGAGTGCCACGCGCGGACACCAGCCGGTTCCGGCGCTGGTCCGAAGAGCTGGGCACGGTCCTCGCGGCGCATGGTCCCGTGGAGCACCAGGTCGAGTGCGCACAGGGCGTGGTCGAGTGCCAGCGCTACTTCGCCGCGGCGCTCGAGGAGCGGAAGACGGCACCCCGGGAGGACCTGCTGAGCGACATCGTCACCGAGGGCCAGCGGATGAACCCGCCCATGAGCATGGCGGAACTCGTGGGCCTGCTGACGCAGTTGCTCATCGCGGGTCACGAGACGACCGCGAGCCTCATCGTGGGGGCAGTGGAGCTGCTGCTGCGCAACCCAGAGCAGCTCCAGGCGCTCCGGGATGACCCGGGCCTCGCCGCCAGCGCGATCGAGGAGGCGGTGCGGCTGACCTCCCCGGTGACGGCGATGTTCCGCACCGCGCTGGAGGAGGCGGAGGTCGGAGGAGTCCGGATCCCGAAGGGCGCCCACCTTTTGATCGTCTACAGCTCGGCCAACCGCGATGAGGCCCGGTTCCACGAACCGGAGCGCTTCGACATCCGGCGGCCTGACCTCAAGAAACACCTCGCCTTTGGCCAGGGCCTCCATTTCTGCATCGGTGCGCCCCTGGCAAGGCTCGAGGCCCGCATCGCGCTCGAGGCCCTGCTCCGGCGTCTCCCCGGACTGCGGCTCGTGCCGGGACAGAAGCCGACCTTCCTGAAGAACGTCACCATCCGGAGGCCGGACAGCCTCCGGGTGGTGTGGGACGTACCCGCTACGGAATGAAGCTGTTCTGGTAGTTCGCGTCCTCGACCGTGAGCGCCGCCGCCGTCGGGTGCAGCGGCAGCGTCGTGTCGAGCATCACCGCCAGCTCATCCGTGCTGCGGTGCCCGATGCTCGCCTCGTACGCCCCCGGATGCGGACCGTGCGCCACGCCCATCGGGTGGTGGCTCACGCTGCCCGGCCCCACCCCGCGACGGCTGGTGAAGTTGCCCTTGCAGTAGAAGAGGAACTCGTCGCAGTCCACCGAGCTGTGCGGGTACGGGCACGGAATCGCCTCCGGGTGGAAGTCCACCACCCGCGGCACGAACGAGCACACCAGTGCTCCCCGCGCAGCGAACGTCCCGTGCCACGTGGGCGGCAGGTGCACCAGGCCCGCGCGCGGCTGGAAGTTCAGAATGGGGAACGCCCACGGGTACACCGTGCCGTCCCACCCCACCACGTCCAGCGGCGAGTGCTGGTAGCGGAAGCCGTGGAACTCATCTCCCCGCTTCACCACCAACTCGCGAATCCCCTCGTCCCGGGGCTCGGCGAACTCCACCCCCCGGAAGTCCCGGTGGCTGTAGGGCGCGTCCATCCGCAGCTGCCCCACGTCGTTGCGCCACTGCCGCGGCAGGTGCAGCCCGCCCTTCAGCTCGATCGACAGCCAGTACTGCTTCACGCCCTTGTCCGGGATGAAGCGGTGCACCATCCCGCGCGGCACGAAGACGTAGTCCTGCGCCTCGAAGCGCAGGTCTCCCAGCGGCGAGCGCAGCGTCCCGCCACCCTCGTGGATGTAGAACAGGTCGTCCGCATCCGCGTTGTTGAAGTAGACGGGATCCGCCTCCGTGGGGTGCAGCACGCCCAGCGTCACGTCCGAATTGAAGAGCAGCGGAACCCGCGCATCCACCGGAGCCCCGCCCACCGGCTTGAGCTCCTGCGTCTTGTAGTGCCGCTTGGCCAGCGCACGCTTCGCCGTGATGGCCTCTGGCGCCTTCCACCCGTGCCCCGCCTCCGCCAGGCTCTGCGTGTGCGGCGCCCGCTGGTGGTACGCGATGGTGTAGGGCCCCTCGAACCCGTCGCGGGTGATGCACTCCTCGTACATCAGGGTGCCCTTCTCATCCCTCAGCTGGATGTGGTGCTTGCGGGGCACCTTCCCGACGACGCGACGCTCGAACATGGCTTAGACCCGTCCCTCGGACTTCTGCTGGCGCTCGATGCTCTCGAACAGCGCCCGGAAGTTGCCGCCGCCGAAGCCCTGGTCACCCTTGCGCTGGATGATCTCGTAGAAGAACGGACCCGCCGCCGGATCCTTGTAGAGACTCGCCGCGTCCTTCATGAAGATCTGCAGCAGGTAGCTGTGCTCCTTGTCCCCGTCCACGAGGATCTCCAGGTTGCGCAGCACGTTGATGTCCTCGTCGATCTTCTTGATGCCCATGTTCTTGATGCGCTCGGGAAGGGCGTCGTAGTACGTGCCCGGCGTGGGCATGAACTGCACGCCCACCTTCTCGCGCATCTCCTTCACCGAGCTGAGGATGTCCTTCACCGTCAGCGCCAGGTGCTGCACGCCGTCGCCCCGGTGGTCCTCGGTGAAGAGGTTGATCTGCGAGGCCTTGAAGAACGGCCGCAACGGCTCGTTGTTGGCGAACTTCGCTCCGCTCTTCGGATCCCACATCACCGTGGAGCGCAGCCCCGAGCCGTGCTCGCGCCGCTGCTTCGCCGTCACGTCATCGGTGTGGAACTGGATGCCCCAGAACTCCTCGAACCCCATCACGTGCTCCATCCACAGGAGCATGGGCTTCATCGTCTGGAAGTTGGAGGTGATGTGGTCCACCCGGCCGAAGCCGAACCGGTTCTTGCCGCCCTGCGGCGTGGCGTGCGGCTGGAAGCCCGGGTACAGCGCCCGGTAGCCGTCGCGCTGCACGAAGCGGAAGGTGGTGTCACCAAAGGGCGTGGTGATGGAGAACATCGCCAGCTTGCCGCCCTTGTCGTCGGTGTGGCGCTGAATGTCCGTGATGAAGGTGGCGCCGCGCTGCTCCAGCAGCCGGAACGCCTTCTCGGCGTCCTCCACCTCGAAGTTCACCGTGCCCACCCCGTCCGGGTGCTTGCGCAGGAAGCGCCACGCCCGGCCGCCCTCGCCCACCGGCTGGCTCACCACCAGGACGATGTCGCCCGCCTGGAACACCGCGGACTTCTGCTTGCCCGCCTTCTCCAGCTCCGGCGACGAGGTGCCCAGCTCCGCGAAGTCCAGCCCCTGCGCGTAGAAGCGGCGGCTGCGCTCCAGGTCATGCACGTACCAGTGAATGCTCTCGATGGTCTTGATGCCCAGCGATTCCAACTTGGCCATGGTCGACTCCTTAAGAGGCTCAGGCCGGCGCCGCGTCGGGCTGCCGGTCCGCGTGTGCCGCCTGGAAGGCGGGAAGGTTGCTGCACGCTGCCTCGATGCTCAGCAGCGTGGGGTACGGCGCGAGGTCTACCGCAAAACGACGGGCTCCGTAGAGCTGTGGCACCAGGCAGATGTCCGCGAATGACACCTGCTCACCCAAGCAATAAGTGCCAGCTGTCTCCTTCACAACGGCTTCCAGGGCCGAGAGCCCCCGCACGTTCCAGTGCGCCGCGAACGCCTTGTCATCCGCCTTCAGCTCGCCCTTCACGAACTGGAGCACCGACAGGTTCTGCAGCGGCTGGATGCCCGAATTCACCATCTCCGCCAGCATGCGCGCCCGGGCCCGCAGCCAGGGGTCGTCCGGCAGCAGAGCGGGCGTGCGGTAGCGCTCCTCCAGGTACTCCAGGATGGCCAGCGACTGGGAGATGCGGCGCACCTGGCCGCCCTCCTCGACCTCGAGCGTGGGCACGGTGCGCATGGGGTTGAGGGCGCGGTAGGCGTCGCTGTTCTGCTGCCCGCCGTTCTGCAGCAGGTGCACCGCCTCGTACGTGTACGCCAGCCCCTTGAGGTTCAGCGCCAGGCGCACCCGCCACGAGCAGGACGAGCGCCAGTAGCTGTAGAGCTTCATCGCTTCACCACCTTCTGGGAGATGCGGCCGAAGAGGCTCGTGCCCTGCTCATCCACCATGTCGATCTCGATGGTGTCCCCCACCTTCATGAAGGGCGTCTTCGGCTTGCCCTCCTCGATGGTCTCGATCATCCGCCGCTCGGCCAGGCAGGAGATGCCCCGGGCGCGGTCCGCGTTGGACACCGTACCGCTGCCCAGAATGGTGCCCGCCGTGAAGCTGCGCGTCTTGGTGATGTGCTGAATGAGGTCCAGGAAGGAGAAGTGCATCTCCGGGCCCGCATCCGTGTCTCCCACCACCTGCCCGTTGAGCACCGAGCGCATGCGCAGGTGCACCCGCCCGTCCTTCCACGCCGGGCCCAGCTCGTCCGGCGTGAGGGCGAAGGGGCCGAACGCCGTGGCCGGCTTGCTCTGGAAGAAGCCGAAGCCCTTGGCCAGCTCGTCCGGGATGAGGTTCCGCAGCGACACGTCGTTGCAGATCATCACCAGCTTGATGTGCTGCGCGGCCTCGGAGGCCTTCGTGCCCTGGGGCGTGTCGCCCAGCACCACACAGACCTCGCTCTCGAAGTCCAGGCCCCACGCCTCGTCCGCCAGCGGGATGTCCGCGGTGGGCGCCAGCAGGTCTCCCGAGCCACCCTGGTACACCAGCGGATCCGTCTTCAGCGTGGGCGGCGGCTCGGCGTTGCGCGCCTTGCGCACCAGCAGCACGTGGTTGAGGTAGGCGCTGCCGTCGATCCACTCGTACGCGCGGGGCAGCGGCGGCAGCAACGCTCCCACCTCCAGCGGACGGCTCTGCACGGTGCCCGCCTCGAGTTGCTCGGCCAGTGCTCGAAGCTGAGACTCCTTGTGCGGCCAGTCATCCAGGGCCGCTTGCAGCGTCAGGGCCACGTTGGTGGCCAGCGCGTAGGCCGAGTTGTCGCGCTTGACGACGATGAGCCGTCCGTCGCGAGTCCCATCCTTGAGGGTGGCAAGCTTCAATGCCGGGCTCCCGGGCGGCCGAGGAAGTGACTGCCAGGCCGCCGCCTGGGCCGGGCTTTTCGGCTGTGGCTCCCGGGGTGTCAAGCAACAGCGGCGCTGCGTTGTTAGGGGATGCAATGCGTCATAAGGGCGCGCCTTCACGCCTGCCTGGCTGCTCACCTGGGGTACGGGGGTTAGTGGACACCTGGGTGTGAGGGATCCGTCTTGTGTTTGTTGATCGGCGAGGCGACGGCCAGGGGTGGGAGTTGCCTCCCCTTGGCACGGCCCCTTCCGGCACCAAGTTGTCTGGGGGACGCAGGGCCGCCGCATCGCCTCGGTGATGCGTAGGGAGGGCGAGGACAGCGAATGGCAGACGGCTTTCCACAGCTCGGCGCTGGTCCTGGAGACCCCCTCCCTGGGCGGCGACTGGGAAACCGCTTCGAGCTGCTGCAGCGGCTGAAGACGGGCCGGGGCATTTCGACGTGGCTGGGGAGCGATCTGCGCACCGGGGCCCGTGTCGTCATCAAGGTAACAGCCGCCGGGGCCATGGCGTCCACGGCGCGGCACCGGCTGGAGCACGAGGCCGGAGTGCTGCAGGAGCTGCACAGCCGCTTCGTGGTGCCGATGCTGCACCTGGGCGTGTCCGGAGAGCTGCTCTATCTGGTGACACCCTACATCCCCGGAGAGACGCTGCAGGAGCGGCTCACCCGCGGCAGTCTGGCGCTGCCCGAGGTGCTCATGCTGGGGCAGTGTGTGCTGGCGGCCCTGGCCGAGGCCCACCGCCATGGGGTGCTTCACCGGGACGTGAAGCCCTCCAACATCATCGTCGAGGGCCAGCCGCTGGATCGCGCCACGCTGGTGGACTTTGGTCTGGCGCGCAGCGAGCGGCTGGATCCGTCGCTGAGAGACCTGCCGGTGGGCACCGCGCGCTACCTCTCGCCGGAACAGGCGGGGCTGCTCAACCGCCCGGTGGAGGCCACCTCGGACCTGTACTCGGCGGGCATCGTCCTGTTCGAGGCACTCTCGGGCCGGCCCGCGTTCGATGGGAGTTCGGTGGGCGAGGTGCTGCGCCAGCACCTGTCCGCGCGCCCCAAGCTGCGCAGCGGCGGCGTCGAGGTGCCGCGCGCGCTCGAGGAGCTGGTGGGCCGGCTGCTGCAGACGGATCCGGCTGATCGCTACCAGTCCGCCGAGTCCGCGCTGGCGGACCTGCGCGCACTGGACGAGGCGCTCTCCCATGGCGAGGCGGAGCCCGAGCTCGTCACCGGCGCGCACGATCAGCGCCGCAGCCTCGCCGAGCCCTCCTTCGTGGGCCGCCACGAGGAGCTGGCCGTGCTGGAGCGCGAGCTGGAGCGCACCCGCGCGGAGGCCAGCCGGCTGGTGATGGTGGAGGCCGAGTCCGGCGGCGGCAAGAGCCGGCTGATCGAGGAGTTCTCCGCGCGCGCCTTGCAGCACCGGGTGTGGGTGCTGCGAGGCCAGGCGGTGGATCAGGCCGCGCAGCGCCCCTTCCAGCTCTTCGCGGGCATGGCGGCCACCATCGCCGCCGCGGCGCGCGAGCGGCCCGAGCTGGCGGAGACGCTGCGCCAGCGGCTGGTGGGCCAGGAGACGGCGCTGTGCACCGTGCTACCGCAACTGCAGCCGGTGCTGCAACCAGCGCCGGAGCAGAACCTGGGGCCGGAGACGTTCGGTGAGAGCCGAGGCATCCGCGCCCTCACCTCGCTGCTGGGCGCGCTGGGCGCGGAGACCGAGCCCGCGCTGGTACTGCTGGATGACTGCCAGTGGGCGGACGAGCTGACGCTGCGGGCGATAGAGAGCTGGCAACAGGCGGGCTCGCAGCACGGGGGCCGCGCCATGCTGGTGGCCTCCTTCCGCAGCGAGGAGGTGGGCCCCGGGCACATGCTGCGGCGGCTGAAGCCCAGCGCCCACCTGCGCCTGGCCACCTTTGGCGCCGCCGAGGTGGCGCGCATGGCCGAGTCCATGGCCGGCGCCCTGCCTCCCGAGGCCACCGAGCTGGTGGCGCGCCTGTCCGAGGGCAACCCCTTCATGGCCTCGGCGGTGCTGCACGGGCTGGTGGAGGACGGCGCGCTGGTGCCGGGCCCCGAGGGCTGGCAGGTGGAGCCGGACGCCATGGCGCACGTGCGCTCCTCGCGCCAGGCCGCCTCGTTCCTGGTGCGCCGGCTCAAGCGGCTGCCCGCGGACTCTCTGCACCTGCTCTCGGTAGGCGCGGTGCTGGGCAAGAGCTTCGACCTGGAGCGCGTGGCGGCGCTCTCGGGCACGCCCCGGGACAAGGTGGAGGCGGCGCTGGCCGAGCCCCGGCGGCGGCACATGCTGTGGGAGGACACCCGGGATCGCTACACCTTCGTCCACGACAAGCTGCGCGAGGCACTGCTAGGGCTGATGCTCCCCGAGGAGCTTCAGGATCTGCACCGGCTGGCCGCCAGTGCCATCGCCAGCAGCCCGCAGGCGGATCCCTTCGAGCTGGCCTACCACTTCGACGCCGCGGGCGAGTACGCCCAGGCGCTGCCGTACGCGCTGGTGGCCGCCGAGCGGGCCCGGCAGCAGTTCGCCCTGGAGACCGCGGAACTCAACTACCGTATCGCCGCGCGGGGCGCCGAGGGCGCCGACACGAGCACTCGCTACCGCATCGCCGCAGGGCTGGGTGACGTGCTGATGCTGCGCGGCCGCTACGACGAGGCTCAGCAGCAGCTGGAGCTGGCCCAGTCCCTGGCCAGCGACCGGGTAGAACAGGCACGCACCTGGGCTCGGGTGGGAGAGCTGTCCTTCAAGCGCAGCAACATGAGCGAGGGCTATGCCGCCCTCGAGAAGGGCCTGGTGCTGCTGGGGCGCTCGGTGCCCGGCAATAATGCGCAGCTCGGGTTGGGCGTGCTGTGGGAGGTCGCCGTCCAGGCCGGGCATACCCTGCTGCCCAAACTGGCGCTCGCGCGCCGCCCGCTCGAGAACAGCGAGGTGGATCTGCTCGCCGCCCACCTCTATGGGCGCCTGGCCTACAGCTACTGGTACTACCGGGGGCGGACGGCCGTGCTCTGGGCGCACCTGCGGGGCATGAACATCGCGGAGCGCTACCCAGCTACTCCCGAGCTGGCCCAGGCCTACTCGGTGCACTCTCCAGTGGCCACGGTGGTGCCGTGGTACCAGCGGGCCATCGCGTATGTGAGCAAGTCGCTCGAGATGCGCCGGCAGATGGGCGATGTGTGGGGGCAAGGCCAATCCCTTCACTTCTACGGCCTGGCCATGTACTGCACCGGCCGCTTCGAGGAGTGCATCGATCGGATCCGCGAGGCCATCCGCCTGCTGGACCGGACGGGCGATCGCTGGGAGGTCAACAATGCGCACTTCCAGGCGGCCATGGCGCTGTACCGTTTGGGCAGGCTCAGGGAAGCGGTGCAGTCGGCCCAGCAGCTGTACCAGGCGGCGCTCGCGATCAACGATCGCTACGCCGTGCGGCTGAGCCTGGAGGCCTGGGGCAAAGCCGCCCTGGGCCGCATTCCCCGCGAGCTGCTGGAGCCAGAGTTCCTCAACCCCAGCGCGGACCCCCAGTCGCGTGCCGGGGTCCTCATGGCTGAGGCGGTCCGCCAGCTCCACGAGGGGGACACGTCAGGCGCAGTCACCACGCTGCAGCAGGCGGAGCACGTGGTCGCGCAAGCCCACTTGCGCTCAGAATACGTGGCGCCCGTGCCCGCCTGGCTGACCACGGCCCTGCGGCGGCACGTGGAGCAGCTCTCCTCGTTCAATCCGAAGCGGCGCCAGCAGCTGCTCCAGGAGGCCGAGCAGGTGGCGCGCCGGGCCCACCGCCTGGCGCGTACCTACCGCAACAACCTGCCCCACGCCCTGCGCGAGCGGGGCCTTCTGGCGGCCATGCAGGGCAAGCCGAAGAAGGCCCGTCAGTGGCTGGACGAGAGCCTGCACCTGGCCGAGCAGTTGAAGATGCGCCACGAGCGCGCGCAGACGTTGCTGGCGCGCGGGCAGGTGGGCCACGAGAACGGCTGGCCCGAGGCGGCGGACGATCTGAAGGTGGCCACCCGTGAACTCCAGGAGATGGAGCAGGGGCTGGACGAGGAATCCCAGACCGCCAGAGCCGCACCCGAGCGGCCGCAGACACTCTCGCTGGTGGACCGCTTCCCGCGCGTGCTCGAGGCGGGGCGGCGTATCGCCTCGGCGCTCACCCGCGAGGCGGTGTTCGAGGCGGTGCGCCAGTCCATGCTGGAGCTGATGCGCCCCGAGCACTGCGTGGTGCTGGACCCGGCGGAGGTGCTGCCCGAGGACGTGCGCGCCGCCGAGGGCGTGAGCCGCACCGCCATCGCGCGCGCGCTGGAGACAGGGCAGCCAACCATCATGAGCCAGGGCATGCATGGTGGAGTGAGCGAGAGCATGGAGATGATTGGCGTGCGCTCGCTGCTGTGCGCGCCGCTACAGGTGCGCGGCAAGACCGTCGCGTGTGTCTGCGCCAGCCACCGTCAGGTGGGCGCGCTGTTCGGCGAGGATGAGGAGCGGCTGGCGGGGTTCATCACCACGCTGGCCAGCGTGGCGCTGGAGAACGCCGAGGGCTTCGAGCGGATGAAGGCCCTGTCCGAGGAGCGGGGTCGGCTCTACCGCGAGGAGCAGGAGGCGGTGCGCCGCCGCGATGACTTCCTCTCCATCGCCGCCCACGAGCTGAAGACGCCGCTCACCTCGCTCCAGCTCCACCTCCAGGGGTTGACGACCCGCATGCGCCAGGCGACGGAGGCCCTGCCGCCCGAGCGAGTGGCCACCAAGCTGGAATCAGCCAACCTGCAGACGCAACGGCTGGGCAAGCTGGTCAACGAGCTGCTGGACATCTCCCGCGTGGCCCAGGGGCAGCTGCTCGGCAAGCTCGAGGAGGTGGACCTGGTGGCCCTGGTGCGCAGCCTCATCGAGCGCTCGCGCGAGGCGCTGGCACGAGCCGAGTGTCCCGTGGAGCTGCACGCCACCGGCAGCGTCGTAGGCCGCTGGGACGCGATCCGGCTGGAGCAGGTGGTGGGCAACCTCATCACCAACGCGATGAAGTACGGCGCGTGCAAGCCCATTTCGATCCGCATCGAGAGGGATTCCACCCACGCCCGGCTCCAGGTGACGGACCGCGGCATCGGCATCGCGCCCGAGGACACTGACCGCATCTTCGAGCGCTTCGAACGCGCGGTCTCCGTGCGCCACTACGGCGGGTTCGGCATCGGGCTGTGGCTGGTGCGCGAGATCGTCCAGGCGCTCGGGGGCACGGTCCAGGTGAAGAGCACCCAGGGAGCGGGCTCCACCTTCACCGTCACCCTTCCCCTGAGCGGCCCCGCCCAGGACCCTCTGGGCGACAGCACGCTCAGCGCCGAGTCAGCTCCAGATAGATGACGTTGTTCTCGCTGTCGCGGAACAGGTTCGTCGAAGCCAGCTGCATCGGATCGATGTCCAGCGTGAGCGCCTGCATCTGGTCCTCATCCCGGTAGATGAGCCACCAGTCCATGAAAGCCTCCAAGTAGCCGGCCTCCGGGCAGGTGGCGAAGTTGGCCACCAGCAGCCGGCCTCCCGGGTTGAGCATGCTGAAGAGAATCTGGGTGAGCCGGCGCGCGGTGTTGTCCGAGAGGTAGTCATACAGGCCCGCGGAGTAGGCCAGATCCAGATGTCCGAACAGCGTGCGGCCCGTGAGCAGCGAGCGCACCGAGCCACACACCGGCCGGATGGGACTGTCCGGGTGCTGGCGTGCCACCTCGGCCAGACTCACCGGATCCTGATCGAAGGCGATGAACTCGCCAATGTGGTGCTCTTTGGCCGCTTGAGACAGCTCGGCCTCGCGCAGGTGCCCGCATGCCACCGAGAGGATACGCGGCATGTGGACCTGGGAGGCCACCGTGTCAATCTCCCGCGCCAGCAGCACCCGCCGCTCACGCACGCTGCGGGGGCTGGGCTGCTGGTACATGAAGCGGTAGATGTGGCCACCGGGGTGCACCTCGGACTCCGACTCCATGCGATCGGCGTAGAGGTAGTCGATGAGCGCCGCATCCCCCGCGTAGCCGCGTGGCCGTTCATAGCCATGGCGGGTGAAGGGGCACTGGTGGAGCAGCTCGCGAAGCGGGTGGAGCCGGGCGATCTCCAGACAGAAGCGCCGCCAGTCCTTGCGGGACCACTGGCTGCGCATCTGAAACAGCCCGTGGTGGAGCACCTGCATTCCGGTCTGCACGTTCCCACCGTTGGCGAGTTGCCGGTGGATGCCGTCCAGCCAGAGTGCAGCCCGGTTCAACGCCTCGTTCTGTCTCGTCCAATCGGGCTTCGCTGTGACGACAGCATTGCGCTCAAGACCACGGACGAAATCAGACGTCTTCAGGAGTAGAGGAAAGGGATCGTGCATCAACCCGCACAACTGGGAAGCCCCCTGTGTGCCATTCCACCGAAGCAAGGGAGCGGGGCGAGTGCTCGTTGAGCAGCCAGCAGAGACGGCAGCCTCAAGAGGGACCCCATGGGGTCCCTGTCCGTGGCTACGACGCCAGGGCCTCACCCCAAAGGTGGGTGTCCGTAGGGGCAGTGGTGACAACTCCCCCCAAGAAGCGCTGGAGGACGGTATTGACCAGCTCCGGTTCCTCCAGGTTGGACATGTGGCCCACGTGGGGCAATTGCACCAGGCGTGAGCCGGCGATGCGCGTGTGCAGCAGCTCGGCCATCTCGGGCCGCGTCACCACGTCCTCTTCTCCCACGAGAATGAGTGTGGGGGTGGTGATGCGCGATAGCTCGTCGGTGACGCCTCGCCGGGTGATGACGCCCTGCATGGCGCGCCACACATCACGCGGGTTCTCGGCCAGTTGGTGGCGCAGCTTCTCGCGCTCGGAGGCTCGCGAGGGATCGCTGAGGAAGGTCTTCCCGAAGTAGATGGACATGATGCGGTCCACCACCGGGCGCATCCCCAGCCAGTGCGCCGTCGCGGTCAGCAGCCAGTACCGCGACAGGTTCCACAGCGACTCGGAGGCCGCCGAGGTGTCCAGCAGCACCAGGGAGCGCAGCAGCTCCGGATGACGCGCCGCTACGCGCAGCCCGACGAAGCCTCCCATGGACAGGCCCACGAAGTGGCACGGCGCCAGTCCCAGGGCCTGAATGAAGGCCACCGCGTCCTCGTAGACGGTGCGCAGATCGATCGCCTTGCCAGGCGGAGCCATGCTGCGCCCCTGACCTCGATGATCATAGGCAATGCAGCGATAGCGGCCTTTGAGCGCTGCGATCTGCTGGGAGTAGAGTTGCGAGTTCCAGAGCAGCCCATGGCTGAAGACGATCGGCTCGCCAGGGCCTCCGGTGTCCTCGTAATAGATCTGGACACCACGAATAGACAGGAAGGGCATGGTTCAGGCAGGAGAGAAACCCACTAGCACCCGAAACCCCGAACGAATTCTCGATCTTTCCCCGGCTCGGTCGGCGGGTCTCGAAGCCCTCCCCCCGGG
>DASVVJ010000741.1:0-21302 GCA_036389955.1 Myxococcaceae bacterium | reverse complement strand
ATGAATTCTTCCGAAATGCGGTTCGTCTGGCTGGACCTCGAGATGACGGGGTTGGACCCCGACACGTGCGCCATCATCGAGATCGGCGTCATCATCACCGGGCCTGACCTGAAGCCGATCGCGGAGATGGAGCGCATCGTCTGGCAGCCCGAAGAGGTGCTGGCGCGGATGGAGCCGGTGGTGAAGGAGATGCACACGAAGAATGGGCTGTTGGGGCGGGTGCGCTCCTCGCCCATCTCCCTGCGCATCGCCGAGAAGGACGTGATGGCGCTGGTGGCCGAGCACTGCGCCATGGGCGAGGGCATCCTCTGCGGCAACTCCATCCACACGGACCGGCGCTTCCTCATCAAGTACATGCCCATGCTGGAGCGCTACCTGCACTACCGCATGGTGGACGTGACGAGCCTCAAGGTGCTGTCGAAGGCGTGGTACCCGGACATGATGGAGCCGCGCAAGAGCGCCTCGGGCCACACGGCGCTGGCGGACCTGCGCGCCAGCCTGGCGGAGCTGGCCCACTACCGCTCCACCTTCTTTCGCGCCAACCCGGGCAATTACGAGGGCTAAGCGCCGCCCTCAGGCGTCGGACCGCCGCTTCGGCCGGAGCTGCTGGGCGAGCGTCTGCAGCAGGTGGTCCAGGTCGAACGGCTTGGCCAGCGTGGCCGAGGCGGCCCGGCGCTCCGCGTCGGCGATGCGCCCGGCGCTCATGACGACCACGGGCAGGTCCCTCAGCGCCGGGTTCTCACGCACCCGGCGCAGCATCTCCCGGCCGTCCATCACCGGCATCATCAGGTCCAACAGCACCAGGTCCGGCCGCTGCTCGCCAATGCGCCGCAGGCCCTCCACGCCGTTGTAGGCGGTCACCACCTCGTAGCCCTCGAGCGACAGGATGTCCTGTAGCGCCTCGAGGATGGACAGCTCGTCATCCACCACGAGCAGCCGCGTCATGACCGGGTCCTCCGGCGCAGGAGGCTCCTCCTCTTGGCTTTCTTGCCCTTCTTCTGGGGGGACAGGGGCCTGGCCTGGCCGGTCAGCACCGCCTCGGCACTCTCGAACGTCTCTTCCACGTGGATGCCGCGCGAGCTGACGGAGAACAGGCGCAGGGCGGGGTCATTGTCGCTCTCGCGCATCTTCATCACCGAGAGCATCCGGTACAGCTGCGAGCGCATCTCCACGAAGCGCAGGAAGATGATGTTGTCGATGATGGCCTCTACCCCATCGAGCGGCGTGTTCAGCTCGGGGCCGAAGAGGGTGTTGCTCTGCTGCGTCATCAGCACGGTGACGCGGCGGGCGCGCAGCTCATTGGTGAGCGCGGTGATGAAGCGCGAGGAGCGCTCGCTGTCGATGGACTCGCTCTTGAGGAAGGGCTCCAGGCCGTCGAGTACCAGGCGCTGGGGACGCTGCTGGTCCACCAGCCCGAGCAGATCCTGCACCAGCGCATCGGGCAGCGTCTCCACCGCCACCCGCGCCTCCAGCTTCAGCTTGTCGCCGCGCACCAGCGGATCCAGGTTCAGCCCCACGCACGAGGCCTTCATCTGCAGCCGGGGGCCCGTCTCGGTGAAGCCGTAGTACAGGCACTGCTCACCCTTCTGGGCGCCCTCGGCCAGGAAGTGCAGCCCCAGCAGCGTCTTGCCCGCGCCAGGCGAGCCGAACAGCAGCGAGGAGGAGTAGGCCACCATGCCGCCGCCGATCATCTCGTCCAGCCGGGGCACCCCGAAGCTCAGGCGGTGGTTCGGGTCCGGCTCCACGCCCGGCTGGCGGGAGTAGAGCGCTTCGGTGCGGGGGTAGATGCGCAGCCCGTCATTGGAGATGGAGAAGGTGTGCTTGCCCGCCAGCTGCGCGCTGCCGCGGAACTTCTGCACCTCGATGTTGCGCACCGACTTGAGGCCCCGGAGCTCCGCGCTCATCACGACGACGCCGTCCACCATGGCGAACTGAGGATCCGCCGGGTTCTCCTGCATGCCGGTGAGCAGCAGCGAGGTGCAACCGGCCAGCGCGTTGTGCACGCACAGCGAGTGGAGGAACTCGCGGAAGGCCAGCCGGGACTCGGCGCTCTCCTCCACCGCGCTCAGCCCGTCCACCACCAGCACGGCGGCGTCGTTCTCGCGCACCGACTTGAAGAGCAAGCGGCCCAGCCCCGCAAGGCCCTCGGACTTCAGCGTGGCGTAGCCGCTGATGTAGTGCAGGCTCTTGCCCACCGCCTCGGGGCGGAAGAAGCGCATGGGCTCCAGGTGCTGGAGCATCCGCCCGTGGGACTCGGCCAGCACGGTGACGTAGACGGCGCGCTTTCCCGCCGCCACGGCCGAGAAGCAGAACTCGTTGCCAAGGATGGTTTTCCCTGAGCCGGGAGCGCCCGTGAGGATGTAAGTGCCGCCGTACAGCCAGCCTCCGTTCAACAGGGTGTCCAACCCGGGAACGCCCGAGGGGACACGCTGCGCGGGCCCAGAAGGCAGTTGAGGCTCAGTCACAAAGCTCCTCCGCTCTTGCCCGGTAAGGTAAATGGGTGCGGGGGGCCTGACAGTCTTTTGGCTGCGCGGTGTCCGGAATCCGTCGCTCAGCGCGGGCTCAGCCGCTCGCGCAGCACATGCTTCTGAACCTTCCCCAGGGCATTGCGCGGCAACGCGTCCACCCACTCCACCCGGCGGGGTTTCTTGAAGCTGGCCAGCCGGTCCTTGCACCAGTCCACCAGGGCCTGGGCTTCCGGACGGGGCTGGCCCGCGGTGGGCACCACCACCGCCACCACCTGCTCGCCGAAGTCCGGATCCGGCAGCCCCAGCACCGCCACCTCCGCCACCCCGGGGTGCGTGGCCAACACCTCCTCCACCTCGCGCGGGTAGATGTTGAAGCCGCCGCTGATGATCAGCTCGCGCGCCCGGCCTGTGATGTGGAAGTAACCGTCCTTGTCCCTGAGTCCAAGGTCCCCCGTGCGGAACCACCACCCGTCCTGGTCGAAGGCCTCGTCGGTGGCCTCGCGCCGGTTCCAGTAGCCGGCGAAGACGTGCGGGCCGCGGACTTCAATCTCGCCCAGCTCGCCGTCGGCCACCGGCTGACGGGTGCGCACGTCCACCACGCGCGCCTCCTGCCCCGGGAAGGGCATGCCCACCGTGCCGGGGCGCCGCTCGCCCTCGTACGGGTTGGTGGTGTTCATGATCGTCTCGGTCATCCCGTAGCGCTCGAGGATGCGCTGGCCGGAGAGGGCCTCGAAGTCGTGGAACACCTGCGGGCTGAGCGGCGCGGAGCCGGACACCCACAGCCGCAGCGGGCGCGGACGGAGGCCCGTGCGCTGGGACTCCTCCAGCAGCCGCCCGTACATGGTGGGCACGCCGAAGAACATCGTGATGGCCGGCTCCTCCCGCAGCGTCTCCAGCACCTCGGAGGCCACGAAGCGGCGGCGCAGGTCCACGCTGGCGCCCGTGTAGAGCGTGCCGTGCAGGCCCACCATGAGCCCGTGGGTGTGGAACAGCGGCAGGGTGAGTAGCAGCCGGTCCTCGGCCGTCCACCGCCAGGCCTGGGTGACGGCCTTGATGTTGGACAGCAGGTTGCTCTGCCGCAGCATGGCGCCCTTGGAGCGCCCGGTGGTGCCCGAGGTGTAGCCCAGCACCGCGATGTTGATGTCCCCCGGTAGCATCCGGACGGGCTCCGGCTGCACGGGCTCGGCCACCAGCGCCTCGAAGGAGAACACCTTCAGGGAGGGCGGCAACGCGATGGTGGGAGGCTCCACGGTGATGAGCCACTGCAGCGCCGGCAACTCCGGCAGCAGGGGCACCAGCTCCGCGGCTCCGGCGGCCCCGGTGATGCAGACGCGGGCCCCCGAGTCCGTGAGGATGTGGTCCAGCTCCACCTGCCGGTACTGCGTGTTCACCAGCACCACGATGCCGTGGGCGTACTGCACGCCCAGGTAGGCGATGACGAACGCGGGGCTGTTCTCCAGGAACAGCGCCACCCGGTCGCCGGGCTTCAGGCCGTGGCGCCGCAGCGCCTGCGCGAACGCGAGGACCCGCTGGGCCAGCTCGCCATAGGTGTAACGCTCGGAGCCGAAGAGCAGGGCCAGCCGCTCCGGGGTACGCTCGGCGTGCTCCAGGAAGAACTGGAGGATGCTGCCCTGCGGCTTTTCGTCGGCGTCGGGGTCGAAGTCGTCGTCGGGGGGCGTCATGGCCCCGCGAGACTACCCGCTCCGGGGCAGGCGCACGCTGAAGGTCGTGCCCGTCTCCACACTGGAAGCCACCTCCACGCTGCCGCCGTGGCCCCGGAGGATCTCCCGGACGATGTAGAGGCCCAGGCCAATGCTGCGGCTCTGCTGGCCTTCGGTGGGCGACCCGCGGGTGAGCGGCTCGAACAGCCGGGGCAGCAGCTCCGGAGAGATGGGCGTGCCGTGGTTGTGCACCTGCAGCAGCGCGAACCCCGGCTCGTTCGAGGTCGTCACCCGCACGGGCGTGTTGGGCGGGCTGTAGGCCAGCGCATTGCCCACCAGGTTGGTGAGCACCTGGGAGATGCGGTCCGGATCCCACTCACCCTGCCCCTCGCCGCTGGTCTCCAGGTGCACCTCCCGGTGGGGGTGGGCCTGGCGCACCTCGTCCACCACGTGGCGGGTGACTTCGTGCAGGTCCATGGGCCGAGGCTTCAGGGGGATGCCCGTGCCCAGGCGCGCCTGGGTGAAGTCCAGGAAGTCTCGGATCAGCCGGGTGGCGCGCTCGCACGAGGAGGCGATGCGGTGGGCCGCCTTGAGCTGCCGCTCGTTCAGCCCCGGGCTGACCTGGAGCAGCCCCGCCGCCATGGTGATGGCGCCCAGCGGGTTGCGAAGGTCATGCGACACGATGCCGATGAGCTGCTGCTCGAACTCGGTGCGCCGGCGCAGCTCCTCCTGGTCGAGCTGCTGCTGCTGGAACAGCCGGGCGTTCTCGATGGACATCGACGCCTTGTCCGCCAGCTCTTGCAACAGGCGCTGATCCTCGGGGGTGAAGGGGCGCCCCGCGCTGTAGCGCGTGGTGGCCAGCGTGCCGATGACGCGCCCCTGTACCCGCATGGGCACGACGATGAGCGAGTGGATGGTGAAGCGCGAGCGCGCGGAGCTGATGTGCTCCGGAGCTCCCGTGGCCATCGTCTCCTGCGAGACGGTGGGCAGGAAGAGGGGCTGGCCCGTCTGGACCACCTGGCCCGTGAACCCCTCGCCCGGCCGCACCGGCACGTGCATCAGCTGCTGGTGCAGCCGCTCCTGGATGGCGGGGTCCACATGGCGCATGGAGACGATGTTCAGCGACTGCCCATCCTCGGACAGCAGGCTGAGGGTGCTCGAGTCCCCCAGGTGGCGCACCACCTGGGCGGAGATGGCCTCGAAGAGCGCGGGCAGGTCGCGGTTGGCGGAGCTGAAGGCGTCGGTGGCCTCGGCCAGCACCTGCAGCCGCATGGCGGCGGCGCGCATCCGCTCGTTGGCCAGGTGCTCCTCTTCGTACAGCCGGGCCCGGTCGAGCGCCTGCGCGGTGGCGTGGGCCACGGCGCTGAACAGGGCCCGGTCGTCCTCGCTGAAGGTGCGCTCCTCGGGGAACGACAGTCCAATGGCGCCCAGCACCCGGCCCTTCACCAGCATGGGCAGGGCGACGCCAGCATGGGCCTGAATTACCGGCGCCAGGCCCGGGTAGCGCGCCAGCCACTCCGCGCGCGTGCTGATCCACTGGGGCCGCACCTCGCGCACCGCGTCCGTCAGCGGCACGGAGGCCGACAGCGGGATGTGGCGCCACTGGCGCAGCAGCTCCTCGGGGTGGCCCACCGCGTGGACGATGTCGAGGTACTCGCCCGCCGTGTCGAGCAGGCTCACCGAGCTGGCGACGACGCCCAGCGGCTCGAGCCCATATTCGAACAGCGTCTGCATCACCTGCTCGCCGGAGGTGGCCTCGGACAGCCGGGAGGTGAGCGTCTGAATGCGCGCGATGTAGCCGGCGGCCCGCTGTGCGGCCTCGCGCGCGGCGGCCTCCTGCTGGCGCAGCTGCTCCGCCTGGCGGCGCACCTGCTGCTGGGCCCGGAACAGCTCGATGAAGACGGCCACCTTCGAGCGCAGCACGTCCGACGAGTACGGCTTCTGCAGGTAGTCCACCGCGCCCTGCGCGTAGCCAGCCAGCATGTCCGACTCCTCCCGGCCGAACGCGGTCAGGAAGATGATGGGGATGTTGCGCGTGCGCTCGCGCGCCTTGATGAGGGAGGCCGTTTCGTAACCGTCCATGCCCGTCATCTGCACGTCCAGTAGGATGACGGCGAACTCCTCGTTGAGCAGCAACCGCAGTGCCTGCTCACCCGAGAAGGCCTTGGTCATCCGCACTTTCAGCGGGGCGAGCACGGCCTCCAGGGCCACGAGGTTGGCGGGGTTGTCGTCCACCAGCAGCACGCTGGCCTCGGTCGAGCCCGAGTGGGCCCTGCCCCAGCGCGACTCGTCCAGACTCTCCAGGCGTGCCCCGGGTCTGCCCAGCAGGATGTCTCCCGTCAGCAGGGGATGGGGGCTACCGCGCGGCACGCTCCACGGGGTGGGCCTGGGTGTCGTCTCTGGAAGGTTCAACGGCCTACCTGTCCTTCATTCAGCCTGGGGGGGCACACAGCATAACCGGCACGGGCGGGGGGAGCAGGCCCAGACCTCGTCCGAGTTTCGGACGGGGGGTTGTTCCCCTGGCTGCTGGGCAATCAGGGAAATGTGTCTTCTGTCAAGCCGTCGACAGTGCACGCCGCACCGCGAGATGTCAGCCAGCGCGAGTGCCTTCAAGCTGACGTTTATGACGATGCGCTCGAAGGTCCTGCTGTTCGCGGCGGTGGCCATTGGCCTGATGGCCGCGATGGGGGGAGCGTTCTTCCAGGGCGCCATGCGGGGCCAGTCCCTGCGGCTGCGGCTGACCTCGGTGCACCGGCAGATCGGGCTCTACGGCGCGCTGAACGCCCTGGTGTGGTCCTCGCTGGAGCAGCTGATGCGGGCCCAGCGCGAGGGCCGGGACGTGGGGCCGGTACTGCGCGAGCACGAGCGGCGCATGGAGGAGCACCTGGCGAGCCTGAAGCAGGGCATGCGGGACGAACAGACCTGGGATGACGTGACGAGGGACCCGGCCGAGGCCCAGCACCTGGAGGCGTTCCACCAGGCCCACCGCCAGTGGAGCCAGGGCCTGGCGGAGGCCGTGCGGCAGGGGGCCGAAGCGCCGCTCACGCCCGAGCGGTGGTGGCAGCTGGTGGGGGCCTATGACCGGGACGTCAAGCCGCACGGGGAGCGGGCGTGGACGTGCAAGCAGCAGACGCTGCGCCAGCTCCGGGCGCACCTGGATGACACCTTTCAGCAGCAGCTAAGGATCGCCATCGCCGTGCCGCTCTCGTGCATCGTGCTGGTGGCGCTGCTGGCGGCCATCATCCTGGTGCCGCTGCGGCGCGAGCTGCGCGAGCTGAGGCGGGGCGCCGAGCGCATTGGCGAGGGGGACTTCGGGGTGGAGCTGCCGGCGCGGCGCAACGACGAGCTGGGCACGCTGGCCCAGGCCTTCAACCGCATGGCGCGCGAGCTCCAGGAGACGCTGCGGGAGAAGCAGCGGCTGATGGCGGCCGAGGCGGAGGCGGCCGAGCGCGAGTTCCGCCGCTATAACGCCCTGCTGGAGCAGACGGTGCAGACGCGCACCGCGGAGCTGGAGGCGGCCAACACCCGGCTGGCCGACAGCCTCAAGCAGCTGCAGTCCACGCAGGCGCAGCTGCTGTTCGCCGACCGGCTGGCCTCCATGGGGCGGCTGGCGGCGGGGGTGGGGCATGAAATCAACAACCCGCTGGCCTACGTGGTCAGCAACCTCAACTACATCTTCAAGGAGCTGAACCGGACGCAGGCGGCGCCCTCGCCCGAGGAGCGCCACGAGCTGCTCACGGCGGTGGCGGACGCGAAGGAGGGCGCCGAGCGGGTGCGCGTCATCGTACAGGACCTGAAGACGCTGTCGCGGCCGGATGATGCGAGCAACGGGCCGGTGGACCTGCGCGCGGTGGTGCGCGGGGCGGTGAAGATCGCCTCGCACGAGCTGCGCCGCCGGGCGCGGGTGGTGGAGGAGCTGCAGGAGGTGCCGCCGGTGCTGGGCCACGCGGCGCGGCTGGGGCAGGTGTTCCTCAACCTGCTGATCAACGCGGCGCAGTCGATTCCCGAGGGGAACGTGGAGGCCCATGAAATCCGGGTGGTGGCCCGCAAGGGCGCGAGCGGCCGGGCGGTGGAGGTGGAGGTGCGCGACACCGGGTGCGGTATTGAGCCCGAGCACCTGGAGCGCATCTTCGATCCATTCTTCACCACCAAGCCGGTGGGCGAGGGCACGGGGCTGGGGCTCTCGGTGTGCCACGGCATCCTCAGCGCCATGGGGGCGAAGATCCGTGTGGAGAGCCAGGTGGGCCGGGGCACGGCCTTCTACCTCGAGCTGCCGGTGGCGCGGGAAGGGCTGAAGCTTCCAGGCTCCGCGTCGGTTCAGGGCACGGAGATCAGCTCCACGTCGAAGACGAGAACCGAGTTGGCGGGGATGGAGCCGCGGGGCGAGCCGCCGTAGCCCAGGTTGGCGGGGATGACGAGCTTGCGCTTGCCGCCCACCCGCATGCCGGGCACGCCTTCGTCCCAGCCGCGGATGACATCGCCCCGGCCGATGGTGAAGCTGAACGTGTTGCCGCGGTCCCGGCTGCTGTCGAACTTGGTGCCGTCCGCCAGCCAGCCCGTGTAGTGCACCACCACCGTGCGGCCGCTGCTGGGCGCGGTGGCGCCGGTGCCCACGACGAGGTCCTGCACGTAGAGCCCGCTCTCGCGGCGCTCCATGGCCTCCAGGTTCACGCCGAGCGCCTCGGCGTAGGTGACCTGAGTGGGGTCACCCGAGGAGGGGGGAGGGGTGTCTTCGGCGCCGTCACAGGCGAGCAGCAGCACGAGCGGAAGGAGCGTGAGAGAGCGGAGCATGCGAACCTCGGGGTCGGAAGTGAAAGGGCTGCGGACTATATAAGGAGGGCGCCCATGGAAGCAGGGTTGGAGGAGCACGCGCGGCGGGTACTCGAGCGCTACCGGAGCGCGGGTGTCCGCCTGGCCCTCGTGGAGGCGTGCACGGGCGGGCTGATGGCCGCCAGCCTGACGGGGGTTCCGGGCTCGTCCGCCGTGGTGGAGGTGGGCCTGGTGCCGTACTCGAACGAGTCAAAGGTGGAACTGCTCGGGGTGGCGCCCGCGCTGCTGCAGGCCCATGGCGCCGTGAGCGGCGAGGTGGCCAGTGCCATGGCGGAGGGAGCCCTGGCGCGCTCCCGGGCGGAGGTGGCGCTGGCCGAGACAGGCATCGCCGGGCCGGGTGGAGGCACGCCCACCAAGCCGGTGGGGCTGGTGTTCCTGGCGGTAGCGCGCCGGGGCGCGGCGACGGTGGTGGAGCGCCACGTGTTCCCGGGAGACCGGCAGGCGGTGCGCCTGGCCGCGGCAACGCGAGGCCTGGCGCTGCTGGTGGATGTCCTGGCGGCGGCTTGAGATTGCGCTCAGGTCTGTATGTGAGGACAGCGGGAGTTCTGAGGAGGAGGCGGCGCTGCCCACCTCTGAGGTAGGATGCCGGCTCAGAGACCCAGGAGACTTCCATGCGGAACAAGTCAGACAGAGAACCAGGCTCTTCGGTGCTGCCGGTGGGAATGCGGATTGGGCCGTGGCGTGTGCTGGGTCTGAGCGGCCAGGGCACCTATGGCACCGTGTACCGCGTTGAGCGGGCTGACTCAGCCGAGCCCGGGATCTTCGCGCTCAAGCTTGCCTGTCACCCTGGAGATCAGCGCTTCCATCGCGAGGCGGAGTTGTTGTCGCGCATCCGGGATCCGCGCGTGCCTCGGCTTCATGACAAGGGCTGGTGTGGTCCGGCGGGGAACATGGCCTTCCCGTTTCTCGTCATGGACTGGGTGGATGGCGAGCCCCTGTATCAGTGGGCATCGAAGCGCCAGCTGACATCACGCGAGGTCATGCGGCTCGTGGCTCAGGTAGCACGTGCGCTTCAGGCCACCCATGCCGTGGAAGGACTGCACCGGGACGTGAAGGGCGGCAACGTGCTCGTCCGTGCGGAGAACTCCGAGGCCGTGCTGATGGATTTTGGATCGGGCACATGGCGAGGGGCGCCCCCGCTGACGTGGCAGGCATTGCCTCCTAGCACTATGGAGTACTGCAGTCCGGAGGCACTCCGCTTCTATCTGAAGTGGCGCCCGCACCTGGGTGCTTCCTATGCAGCTACTCCCGCCGATGACGTGTGGGCTCTGGGAGTCATGGCGTACCGTCTCGTCACCGGTGTCTATCCTCCATGCCCTGTAGATCCGAATGCCGAGGAGGCGGGCCATAGTGGGGATGGCCCGGAACCGGAGCCTCCCGGGGCGCGCGTGACGGTCTGTGCAGAGCTGTCATCGTTGATCCTGCGCATGCTCTCGCGAGAACCCTCGGCGCGGGGCAGTGCGGCGGAGATTGCCGAGGCGTTGGAGCACGCGGCGCGGACGGCAAGGCGTCGCGCGGATCGTCCCATCACCGCGCACGAGCCACGAGCGCGGTTGAACTGGCTGGAACCGCTGCGCGCTGTGCTCGGCAGGTACCCGAAGCTTACCGCAGCCGGTGTGGGGGCTGGCCTGGCACTCGGCGCGGTGTGGCTGGTGGGGCACGTGAGCCGGGAGCGTCAACTGGTCGTGGACGTTGCCGCGACGGAAGAGCACACCAGTGCGCTCGCTGACTCCAAGATGGTGATGCGATCAGAAGAGGCCCAAACGGAGTCCACGCAGGAAGTGGTGGCGCGGGAGATGCCCAAGACCCCCTTGCCTGGCCAGGCCCGCCCGCCGTGCAAGAAACCTCTCGAGGAGACAATCCATGGAGGCTGCTGGGTTGCGCTCCTCAAGTTGAAGCCGCCTTGCGGTAATGCCGCCTATGACTGGAATGGAGCGTGCTACTGGCCAGTCACCCAGGCCAAGCCTCCACCCAGTGCAGTCACCCCGTGAAACGCTGCTGCCTCAGCGAGAAACGTGGGAGCTGGGGCCTGAAAAGCCAAGGCGCGGGTAGGAGTTCAGGCGGGCAACCCCTGGGGTAGTCAAGCTGTCAGACCCGGTCGGTAGGGTGCGGGGCGATGGCGTCCCTCCAACATGAGAGCCTGTTGCTGCTGTTCCGCAACCGCCCCGAGCTGGCGCCTCAGCTCCTGGGCGAGGCGCTGGGCCTGACGCTGCCCCGGTGGACGGAGGCACGGGTGGAGTCCGCCGAGCTCACCGAGGTGGTGCCCACTGAGTACCGGGCGGACCTGGTGGTGCTCTTGTTGGAGGGCAAGCCGTGTTTCGCCATCGTGGTGGAAGTGCAGCTGTCGCGGGATGAGGACAAGCGCAGGAGCTGGCCGCCATACCTCACCAACCTGCGTTCGCGGGTGGGCTGCCCTACGGCGTTCAAGTTCGGGCCGTAGGGACCCAAATAGCAAAAAAAGAAGGGCCCGCAACAGACCCTAAGTGCCTTTCGCTTTGCGGGTAGTGAAGTCCGGTGGCTCTGACTCCCGGGTAGTGAAGTCCGGTGGCTCTGACTCTGGGGTAGTGCTCCGTGCTCTCCTCCCATTCACCCTTCCAGAAGTAGACCGTCACGGCCTGGACTAGGAGGGGTGGGGGGCTTGGGCACTAGGGCTAGGCCCTTGGGGGGCATAGGGGGAAACTTCGAGCGGGGAAGACCACGGAAGGCCCCGCGAAAATCTTCACCAAAAAAACCGAGGGCACCTATGGGAAAGGCTCAAGTGCCTTACCCGGCACGTTCCCTGCTTTCCCCTTACCTCGGAGGTGCCGGATGAACCGAGAAGAACGGGTGAAGTTGGCGGAACGACTGGTGAGGGCTGAGAGGGAACTTCAAGCGGCCAGACGGACCTTGGACGGTAGTCCAGAAGCGCGGACGCGGTACGCACTCGCAAAGGGGGAGCACGTTGCAGCATCGCGGTAGCGGAGGAAGTCCTCCTCATGGGGCAATCAGGGAGCACGAAGGCTTAGCCGCCTTTGACACCCTCCCTTGCTGCGTTACGCTGCCCCTGACTGGCGAAACTGGTAGACGCACCAGCCTGTCACGCTGGCGGGGCGCAAGCCCCACTGCGGGTTCGAGTCCCGCGTCCCTCATAGCCCCTCGGGTTCTCAAGAGCCCGGGGGGCCTTGTTGGTGGCCAGATGAACGGCCCCTGGATAGCCCCGCCAGGGCCTCTCGGCGGCCCGTGGTGCCTCGAACCGGGTCACCCTGCTAAAGGGGGCTACCCCCTCCCCCTTCCGTGGCTCCCAGGGCCTTTTAGGGCCCCCTGTGCCGTTCTTCACCTGTGCATCGGACGGTTGTTGGCCGAATCCGGCAAGTGTGTAGAGTCCGCGTGCAGGCCGCTCAAGGCGGGAGGGGTAGTCCGGTGTCGATGTACATCGACCAGCGCAAGGAGCAGTTCAGCATCGCATACGTCCATGCGGTCGCCTCTGCTGCGGGGTTTGGACTCCTAGATCCCAGAGTTGATGACGACAGCATCGACCTGCGGATCAGCGCTAATAGGAAGTACCACGTTTCGGCACCAGAGCTGAGCCTCCAGCTCAAGTGCTACGACGGTGCTGACCGGAGTAAAGGGACCTTCTCCTACTTCTTGAAGAAGAAGAACTACGATGAACTCTGTGGAGAGCCCACTATCGCTCGGCTTCTCCTTGTGGTCTGTGTGCCCAAGGACGTGACCAAGTGGTTGGACCAGCAGCCCGACTGGCTGGCCATGTACCACTGTGGTTACTGGCACTCGCTCCGCAAAGAGAAAGAGACAGCGAACGCAACTGGGGAGACGGTCCACATCAACACGAAGAACGCCTTCACGGTTGCCGAACTTACGCGACTCATGGCGATGATTGCGAAGCGAGAATACCCATGATCGACGAGTCGCTCGACATAGCCGCCGTTCGACGGGTTCGACTTTCGCGGGTCCTCGCGTACCTCAAGGTCAACGGGTGGGAGCAGTTTGACGAGTTCCCCGGTAGGGCAACGCTCTGGCGCTTGAAGCGGGATGCGACAGGCGATGACTTCGAGGTACTTCTCCCAACCGACTCATCAGTGAAGGACTTTAGCGCGCGAATGGTGGACCTTCTGGGCACGCTTGCGGCTGCTGAGGGACGCAGCGTAGGCGGCGTGCTTGCGACGTTGATCACCCCGATTGACGCCATGAACGTCCAGATTGAGCGCGAGGATACAGACGACGGCACCATTTCGCTGTCCGATGGCGCACGTGCTTTCCAAGGGGTCAAGGAGCTTTTCCATGCAGCGGCCGCTTCGCTGGAAGAGCCACGTGCATTCTACTCAGCTCGTAGTGGTGGTGATGCCGCGAAGTTCCTCAGGAGCGCCCGACTAGGCCAGACCCAGCGTGGTAGCTATGTGATCGCCGTCCAAACGCCGATACCGGAAACGCTCTTCCATAGCCAAGTTGAGCCCATTGAGCGGCGAGTGTTGCGGCGACTCGTGAGCGGTATAGGAGCGGCACGGGATGCCGCATACGAGGGAACGGAAGAAGCCTTCAAGGCGCGTGTGGTGAGCGGCGTCAGTGCCAATTTGTGCCTAGCCTTGGCGAAGTTCGGAGGAGGTAAGAGATTCCGTGCAGTAACCCTGCGGTTTAATTGGGCGTGGACGCTTCCTGTTCCTCAGGGCGAAGTACGGGATTATCGCTTCACACCACCGCTTATCGACGCGATCCGTGAAGGGGGCGAAAGGCTCAAGTTCATAGAGCCCAAAAAGGAGTTCATCCTAGTCGGCAAGGTGAAGCGGCTTGAGCACGAGGGTGAAGCCGAGGGAACAATCGCCATTGAAGGGCAGGTAGATCACAAGGTGCGACGCGTGACCTTGGTGCTACAGGGGGAAGATCACGAAAAGGCGATCCAGGCCTACCAGTCGCAAGAACTTGTGCGATGCCTAGGCGAATTGGTCCGCCATGGTCGGTCCTATCACTTGGTTGGGGCCAAGAGGTTCGGCTTCGTGCTCCCTGATACAGAGCCCCAGCGAGAGCCAGAGCCAGCGTAGCCCCAGAGAAGTTTCCAGCCCGCCGCTGAATAGCCCCGCCAGGGCCTCTAGAAGCCCCGTAGGAACCAGGTTCCAGGCTGATGCCCCCCACCAGGGGCTCCCCGTTTCCTTCCATGGCTCCCAGGGCCTCCCAGGGCCTTCCCTCGAAAAAGGGCAGGTGACGGGCCAGTGTGGAGGCCTCTGTCCGGTGCTCTTCTTGGATCAAGGTCAGGAAGAAAGGCAGGAGTCCCCGGGGAACATCAAGAGCACTCGGAGGGCTCTGCTCGCTACCCTCTGGTGTCTCTAGGAGCTACTTCCCTAGTGGAGTGTCCGACAAGTCATTCGACATAGTCGCGGGGGATGAATAGCTCTGGTGGATGAGGAGACGACCACCGCACCTCATCCAGCTGGCCCCCGAGGAAGCAGAGTACTTGGAGAGTCTGGTACGGGACGGACGGACTGAGCAACGCACCGCCCGGCGAGCCCGTATTCTGCTGGCGATGTCCGAGCCGGACACGGTGGTGGCGGAGTTGGCCGACAGGTTCGAAGTGGACAGGACGACCATCTGGGCGCTGTGTCGTCGGTTCGAAGCGTTGGGAGTGCTGACGGTTTGGGACGCTCCTCGCTCCGGCCGCCCGCGGGAGCTTTCCCCCCCTGCAGAGGGTGGAGGTAGAGCAGTTGGCATGCTGTGAGCCGGCGGGAGTCGGCTTACAGATGACGCATTGGTCCACCCGGAGCCTGGCCGTGGTGGCCCGCCAGCGGGGCATTGCCCCCACGCTCTCCCACTCCACAGTGGCGCTCATCCTGAGGGACGCTGAGCTGCAACCCCACCGCTCGCGCTACTGGAAGACCCCCACCCTGGATGACACCTTCCGCCGTAAGGCGGCCAAGGTGCTGTGGTGCTACGAGCACGCCCAGCGCCTGGCGCACCGGGGCGAAGTGGTGCTGTGCGTGGACGAGAAGCCCAACATCCAGGTACTGCAAGGCGAGCACCCCGTACGTCCCATGAAGCCTGGCCTCATCGAGCACCGGGAGTTCGAGTATGTACGACACGGCACGGTGAACCTGCTGGCCAAGCTCGAGGTGCACTCTGGGCGCATGCGCAGCTGGGACCTGAAGAAGAACGACGGGGCGTGCTTGCGCGCCGTGCTACCCCAGTTGCTCAAGGACCATCGCGACGCACGGCGTATCCACCTCATCTGGGACAACGGCTCCAGCCACATCGCCCAGCAGACGCGCGACTTGCTGCTCAGCCGCTACCCGCGTGTCCGGATGCTCTTCACTCCGGCCCATGCCTCCTGGCTCAACCAGTCAGAGTTGCTACTGCGCGCCTTTACCGAGCACTACCTGCGGCGCGCAGAGTGGGCCAGCCGCGACGACTTCATCGAACACCTCGCCGCCAGCTGGCCCGAGTACAACCGCCTCTTCGCTCATCCATTCACTTGGTCCTGGACTCGCTCCAAGATGCACGCGTGGATGGATCGCCACCAGTCCTGACTATGTTGAAAAACTTGTCGGACACTCCACTAGCCGCTACCTGGCACCTGGGACCGCGAGGCCTGGGGCTCATAGCGCTCGACCATGAAGAGCTGCTTGTGTCGCGGCTCGCGGTTGAAGCGATCGGCGAGGAACTCCAGCGGCGCCCGTGCGCGCCCACGCATCACCAGGTAGCGGCGGCCATGATCGTCCTGGCGGACCAGCGCCCATCGGTGTGATTCCGGCTCGGCTGGGGGGAGCGCGGGCAGCGTGCCCTGCGGCTCGACGAAGTACGATTGTTTGTGCCCCCGCGCTTCCAGCAGTGCCGCGTAGCACCGCGCCGAGCTCTCCCGTGAGAAGCTCTCCAACTCGAACCGGTTTCCCCGGTCGTCGAGCCGCCATACCCGCCAGCCCCCCTTTCCCGAGCGCCGGGCCTCTTCCTCGGCCGGCGATGGGAAGCGCACCACGACCTCACAGGCGAAAGGCAGGTGGGCGATGATGTGCTCGAACTCGGCCGTCTCGTCACAGACGACGACGATGTCCTCCGTGACGAAGTCCTGCCAGAGCGCGAACGCAAGGCCGCACTTCGCATGCAGCCACCACTGGCGCCCCGGATGAGGCGGGGCGCCGTACTCACGGTAGACCTCTTCGGGATCGTCCTCCTCGGCCGGCGCACCCAGCAGGTCGACCTTCGAGAGCGGTGCGCGGATGCACCCCAGCTCGTGCAAGTTTCCCGAGGGAGGCAGTACCGTCCGCTCGAGGGACGCACGTTCTTCCGGTGAGGAGGACATGTCCCCAGTGTACCCAGCGTCCGGCCCGGCAAAGAAGATGCCCTCTCCCCAGCAGGAAGAGGGCATCCCTTTCATCAGCTCACCGGCACTACGGCCCGACCTTGGCGCCGGCGAACTTGATCAGGTCGCCGATGAAGAACTCGCCCTTGTCGTTGCCCAGCTCCGGCTTCCACCGCGGGTTGGCGCTGAGGTACGAGAGCCGGTCGCCCTGCATCACGCCGATCATCACCTCGGCCACGATGCGCGCGCCCACGCCCGCCAGGCTCGTGCCCCCGTTGGCCACCTGCGCCTCCTTCAGGATGTAGTACCAGGCCGGCGTGGAGTGCTCGAACCCGACCTTCAGGTCCTTCAGCTCCGAGAGCTGGTCCGGCGTCAGCGGCTTGATGCCCATGCGCCGGGCCATGTCCTGCCCCGACGGCAGGCTGAGCGCCAGGCCTCGCAGCAGGTTGCGCTGTGCCAGCGAGAGCGGATTGGCCTGCGTGCCCACCCCGGTGCCGCCCACCTGCCCCGGCGCTCCGGTCACCAGCGTGAACAGCGCGCTCGACAGCCGGGTGTCGATGCGCTTGCTGAGCTGGTGCGGAGTCGCGGTGAGGTTGAAGAACTGCTCCCACTCCACGAACCGCCGAGCCGCGCGCTTGCCGCCGCGCAGGTCGTTCGGATCGGCCAGGGTACCATCGAGGCCCGCGTTGAAGATGGCCGCCGCGAAGCCCGCGTTGACACGGTAGCCCGGCCGTACCTGGCTGTGCCCGAAGCGGTAGGCCGCCACCGAGAACTCCACCGGGATGAAGGGCTCGTGCCGGAACTGGTAGAAGCGCTCCCTCGGGTGCTGGCTCAGCACCTTGCGCACCACGTCCGCACCCGCGATCTTCGGCAGGAACTCGTTGATGATGATCCACTGATAGTGCCAGCGCACCATCCGCTGGGCCTCGTCGAACACCAGCGGTTCGGGCATGCCCTTCGCCAGCAGGTGGTTCACCACCGCGTTGTGGAACTTGAGCATCACCAGGTGCAGCTGCGACACGATGACGTTCTCGTCGTTGCGCGGATCGCCGATGAGCGCCGTGCCCTGCCGGTTGCGAGGCACGTCTTCCTGCGCGTCCGGCGCGTCACTCAGCTTGTCGATGAGGAACTTCGCCGGGTTGCTGCTGTCGTAGAGGTGGCGCGAGACGCGCGGTCCGGCCCCGTACAGGTTGTCGAGCGCCAGCGTGGGCGTGCGGAAGTTCTCCAGCGCCTCCGGGTCGTTCTGCCGCTCGAGGATGGAGGTCGGATCGAACGATAGGTCATGGTCGACGAACTGGCCAAAGAACGTGAAGCCAGCGGAGATGGTCTCGTTGTCCTGGTTGGTGGGGCTGGTCGCGGGCGGAGGCGGATCATTGGCATCCATCAGCCCGCCCTTCTTGCCCAGCTCGAAGAGCGCCTCCCTGACCTTGGGCGTGTCTGGCGCGAAGGCAGAGAGGCTCGGGAACAGCCGGCCGAACCGGCCCCGGTTGTGGAACTGCGACTGCGGGGGGTTCATCCCACGAAGGTGTGTCTCACCGTGCATCATAAGAGTCGGCACTCCTGTGATGGACCGGGCGCTCGCAGGAGGCTTGCTGCCCGGTCCAAATGGGACTTCCGCCTCCTGCTCCCAGCAAGAGGCGGGTCCCCTCGGATGTGACGTGCCGCTGAGGTCACCCTCAGGTGCAGCCTGCTCAGTTGCCCCCCGAGCGGCCGTCCAGCGCCCCGGTGATGGGTGCGGCCCGGATGGCCTCGATGAGCAGGGCGTGCGCGTCCTTGCCAGTGCGCACCGGGTTGGAGAACGTGGCGAAGAGTTCCTTGTAGCCCGCGGCCACGAACGCCTGGAAGTCCGTGGTGCCCAGGCGGTAGAGGGCTCCCGGAGCCAGCGGCGCATCGCCCGCCTCGGGCCGCGCCGGATCCACCAGCACCTGCACGTCGGCGGGTTTGCCGTCCACCACCCGGTAGCGCAGCCCCGTCTGCTGGCTGAACGCATCCGAGCCCCGCTTGGAGACGCTCAGCGTCAGCCACGCCAGCAGCTGCTCTCCGGTGACGTCGGCGGTGACCACCACGTTGCGGTAGGGGATCGCCGTGTAGAAGCTCTCCACGGTGATGTCGCCCGGAGGAATGCCCGCCCGGAAGCTCGAGGAGGTGGAGAAGAAGGCATGGGCCCCCGCCGCCTGGCGCAGCACACCCGTGGCCCAGTTGCCCACCACGGACTCGCTCTGGGTGAGGTTCGCGTCGCTCAGCTCCACCTGAGCCTGGCCCAGCACCTCGAAGCGCTCGGGGCGCTTGGCCTCGAGCTGCCGCTGCAGTTCGTCCACCTCGGCCGCCACCGCTGGCTCCTGAGGCCGCGTCTCGTCCAGCTTCACCAGCTCGCCGCTCACCTCCTTCAGCGCCTTCTCGTTGAAGCGCAGGCGCACCCGCGCCATGTACGTCCCGTACTGGTACGGCGAGATGAACCAGGTGGACGAGTCGGGGAGCTTCACCAGCTCGCTCTTGTTGTGCGAGTGCGAGCCGAAGATCAGATCGATGCCCGGCACGGCCTTCGCCATGGCCTCGTCATCCTGACGGTGCTGGTGGCCGATGAAGACCACCACGTCCACCTTCTCCACCTCGCGCAGCGTGCGCACGGTGGCCTCGGCCTCAGCGAGCGGGTCCTTCCACGAGGAGCCCGCCGGCATCAGGTTCGCCCGGATGAGGGCGGGGAAGTCCGGCCCGCCCAGGGCGAAGAAGCCGATGCGCACCCCCTGCACCTCGCGGATGACATAAGGCTTACCCGCCGGCTGCAACAGCGGCGCCCCGTCACTGCCCACGAAGTTGGAGCTGATGAGGGGGTAGTCCACCGTGCCAATGCAGCGCATGAACTCCTCGGGGCCGTAGTCGAGGTCGTGGTTGCCCACCGCCATCACGTCCACCAGCCCGTTGAGCCAGGCCCAGTCGCGGCAGCGGTACTCGTCGCTCCAGGTGGGCGTGCCCAGGTTCATGGTGTCTCCGCCGGAGACCACCAGTGTGTTCGGGTTCTGGCGCTCGGCCTTCAGCCACGCGGTGATCCGGGCGATGCCCGCCTGGTCATGCCGCCCCTCCGAATAGAAGGGCACGGCGTGCGAGTGGTAGTCGGCCATGGAGATGACCGTGACCACCACGTCCTCCTTCGTCGTCTGACAGGAGGTCAGGGACAGCAGGAACAGCCAGCTCAGCAGAAGGCGTTTCATGGGGCTCCGGGGGTCGGCGGTGGCACGGCACAACGGGCTCATGGGCGCGCCAGCGTATCAAGGGTATGGTGCCAGGCTGCATGCGCGCTCTTCTCTCTGAGTCCTTACAGCGGGTGGTGGTTCTAGCGGTGGTCCTCGGCGCGGGCAGCGCCTTCGCGGGTGGGTGCTTCTGCAAAAGCGAGACGTTCAGCCGCTTCCTGCTCAAGAAAGCCACGAAGGAGGAGATCTCCCAGTGCGAGAAGGACGCGCCCGACCCGGGCGATGGCCCCTACAAGGTGAACGAGGACGATGCGTTACGCTGCCTGGGCGGCGCCCGGTACTGGTACGTGGACAATGGGGAGGCGTCCCCCGAGCCTTTCCGGCTCGCCATCGAGGCCTTCATTGCCCGCAAGCAGCCGCGGATGATCCTCGAGTCTCAGGCCTACCGCGACAAGGCGCTGCGCGAGAAGGTGCGCCCGCTGATGGTGAGCACCAAGAACGTGGAGCTGTGGGACGCGCTGGTGAAGGCCGTGGACGGGGACAAGGCCGGCTTCACCCAGGCGCTCTACTACTATTGTGACAAGTACAGCGTCCTCGCCGAGCTGCTCCAGTACGGGCAGAAGGAGACCCGGCTCACCCTGGACCAGTTCTGGCCGCTGCCGCCCAAGATGACGGTGAAGCAGGCTCAGCAGCGCCTCAAGTGCGCCTATGGGGAACAGCTGCTGATGAGCGCGGCGACGAACTCCCTGGAGGCCGAGCTCAACCCGCAGCACCTGCCGCTGCTGACGGCCAAGCAGCTGCGCATCCTGCGCAACGTCGTCTACGCCCGCCACGGCCGGACCTTCGACTCGAAGGACCTGAAGGAGTACTTCTCCATCCACTCCTGGTACCGCGCCGACCCGGCGTACACGGACGCGCGGCTCACCCCGGTGGACAAGCGCAACCTGGAGCTCATTCAGCAGGCGGAGAAGACCGCGCGCTGAGTTCCGCTCCGCACGGAGAGGTCACTTCACGAGCCGGAGCCGGGATTTGGGCCGGTCGATGGAGTAGAGCAGCCCAGGCTCTCCCTCGTAGGCGATGGACGCCACCGCGCCCATGCCGCACTTCTCCAGCACCCGGATGGAGGCCAGGTTGGCCGCCATGACCTGGGCGATGATGCGCGTCAGCCCCAGCCTCCAGAAGCCGTAGTCCAGGCACGCGCGGCCCGCCTCGGTGGCATAGCCCTGGCCCCAGTAGCGGCGGTGCAGCCGGTAGCCCAGGTCCGTCTCGCGCGAGTCCGGGTGGTACTTGAGCCCGCACCAGCCGAGGAACGCTCCATCCTCCCGCCGCCGCAGAGCCCACCGCCCATAGCCATAAGCGCGGTAGTCCGGGTACGCGGCCAGAAACGAATGGGCCGCGGCCATCGAGGCGAAGGGCCCATCTCCCGTGTACCGGACCACCTCGGGGTCCGCGTTGAGCGCGAACGCCTCGGGCGCGTCCGACGGCAGCATCTCCGTCAGCTCCATGCGGGGCGTGGCCAGAATTACTGGCGGCGGGGGCACGCGTCAGCTCTTCAGCGCGGGAGCGGGCTGCTCAGGCGGGTGTCCCAGAGACAGGGAGCGGCGCTCCTTCAGGGTCCAGAACAGCACGTAGGGGCCCACGTAGCCCACCAGGCACCCCACCACCAGGTGCGCCACCAGCGGAGTGCCCGGGTTCAACCGCTCCACCAGGATGCGCGTGCCCGACACGAAGTAGATGTGGAACAGGTAGAAGTTCATGCTGTTGGCGCCGGTGAAAGTCAGCAGCCCGCTCCCGCGCTGAAGAGCTGACGCGTGCCCCCGCCGCCAGTAATTCTGGCCACGCCCCGCATGGAGCTGACGGAGATGCTGCCGTCGGA
>DASVVJ010000740.1:0-4368 GCA_036389955.1 Myxococcaceae bacterium | reverse complement strand
CAGCGGCACGGCGGAGCCGGGCTCCACCGTCACGGTCATTGTGGATGGCGCTTCCGTGGGCACCACGACGGCCACGGCGGCGGGGACCTGGACGCTCACGCCCGCCACGGCGCTGGCCGATGGCTCCCACACGGTGAGGGCCACGGCGGCGGACGCCCTGGGCAACACCAGCCCCAGCTCCAACACCAACACCTTCACGGTGGACACCACGGCTCCAGTCGCTCCGGTGGTGATCACTCCAGTCAATGGCTCGACGATCAACGACAACACGCCGACCTACAGCGGCACGGCAGAGGCCGGGTCCACCGTCGCGATCATCGTGGACGGTGCGCAGGTGGGAACCACCACGGCCACCGCCGCGGGCACCTGGAGCTTCACGCCGACCACGGGCCTGCTCAACGGCACCCACACGGTGAAGGCCACGGCCACGGACGCGGTGGGCAACACCAGCCCGGACTCCAACACCAACACCTTCATCGTGGATGCCACGCCTCCGGCCGCTCCGGTGGTGCTCACGCCGGCCAATGGCGCGGCGATCAACGACAACACGCCGGTCTACAGCGGCACGGCGGAGGCGGGCAGCCTCATCACCGTCATCGTGGACGGCGCGGCGGTGGGTACCACCACGGCGGACGGGGCGGGCAACTGGAGCTTCACGCCCGCCACGGCGCTGGCCGATGGCACGCACACGGTAAAGGCCACGGCGGCGGACGCTACGGGCAACGTCAGCCCGGACTCCAACACCAACACCTTCACGGTGGACACCACCGCGCTGGCGCCCGTGGTGCTCACGCCGGCCAACGGCGCGGTGCTTACGGACAACACGCCCACCTACAGCGGCACGGCGGAGGCGGGTAACACCGTCACCGTCATCGTGGACGGCGCGGTGGTGGGCACCGTCACCGCGGACGGGACGGGCACCTGGAGCTTCACGCCCACCACGGCGCTGGCGGAGGGCACCCACACGGTGAGGGCCACGGCGACGGATCCGGTGGGCAACACCAGCCCGGACTCCAACACCAACACCTTCACGGTGGACACCACGCCCCCGGCGGCGCCCGTGCTCGTCGCTCCGGCGAACAACTCGGAGACGAACGACACCACGCCCACCTTCACCGGCACCGCCGAGCCCAATGTCACCGTCACCGTCTTCCTGGACGGCGCGCAGCTGGGCACCACCACGGCGGACGCGGCGGGCAACTGGACGTTCACCCCCGCCACGCCGCTGGCGCAGGGCACCTACGACGCGAGCGCCATGGCCACGGATGCGGCGGGCAACACCAGCCCCAGCTCCAACATCAACCGCTTCACCATCGACACCACCGTGGTGGGAATCCCCGTGGTGACCAGCCCGGTGGATGACGAGGTGACGAGCGACAACACGCCCACCTTCACCGGTACGGCGGATGCGAACAACACGGTGATGGTGATGCTCAACGGCACGCAGGTGGGCACCACCACGGCGGACGCGGCGGGCAACTGGAGCTTCACGCCCACGGACCCGCTGCAGGACGGCCCCTACGCCGTCGTGGCCGTCGCCAGGGATGCCCGTGGCCGCACCAGCCTTCCGTCCGCCACGGTGAACTTCACCGTGGACACCCTTCCTCCGGACACCAGCATCGTCACCAGGCCCGCGGACGAGACGGACAAGCCGGATGCGACCTTCACCTTCGGCTCCACCGAGTCGGAGGTGACGTACGAGTGCAGCCTCGACGGTGCGGCCTTCACCGCGTGCTCGGCCTCCGCCACCTTCGAGGACCTGGCCCTGGGCGAGCACACCCTCCAGGTGCGCGCGCGGGATGCCGCGGGCAACGTGGATCCGACGCCTGCCTCGGCCACCTGGACCGTGGTGCCCCGGAAGATCGACCGGGCCCTGTTGGGCAGCGGCTGCGCGGCCTCCGGCGGCTCACCCTCCTCGCTGGCGATGATGGGCCTCGCGGTGCTCTCGGCGCTGCTGGCCCGGCGGCGCCAGCGGTAGGCGGCTGGCCTGGCGCCCGGGCGCGCAATCCTTGCGCCCGGGTGCCAATCCTGCGCGGTCCGAGGCCCCGTCCGCTCGGAGCCGCGTTGGCACGGGGCTTGGAATCACCCGGGGGATGCTCGCTCCCCTGGAAGTCCCGACTCCGTCTGAAGAGTTGATGCGCCGGTACGACGTTCCCGGGCCGCGCTACACCAGCTACCCCACCGTTCCCGAGTGGCGCCACGAGTTCGACGCCAGGGCCTTCTCCGACCGGCTGGAGGCAGCCGGGCGGGCAGGGGCCGCCGAGCCCCTCTCGCTCTACGTGCACCTGCCGTTCTGCCGCAGCCTCTGCTGGTACTGCGGGTGCAACGTCGTCATCGCCCGGGAGATGTGCGCCATCGACCGGTACCTCGAGCAGCTGGTGCAGGAGATGGAGCTGGTGGCGGAGCGGCTCGGCTCCCGGCGGATGCTGTCGCAGGTGCACTGGGGCGGCGGCACGCCCACGTTCCTCTCCGAGGCCCAGCTCGAGCGGCTGTGGACCGAACTCACCCGGCGCTTCACGCCGCTGCCGGACGCGGAGCTCGCCATCGAGGTGCACCCGGCGGTGACGACTCCGGAGCAGCTCACGCTGCTGCGCAAGCTGGGCTTCAACCGGATCTCCATGGGCCTGCAGGACTTCAACCCCCGGGTCCAGGTGGCGACCAACCGGCTGCAGACGTTCGAGCAGACGCGGGCGCTGTTCGAGCACGCGCGGGCGCTGGGCTTCACCGGGGTGAACTTCGATCTCATCTACGGGCTGCCGCACCAGGAACCGGAGTCCTGGGCGCGCACGCTCTCGCAGGTGCTGGAGCTGCGGCCGGACCGGCTGGCGGTGTACTCGTTCGCGTACATGCCGGACGTGCTCAAGCACCAGCGGCGGATGCTCGCGGAGGCCATTCCCACCGGGCGGGCGAAGCTGGAGCTGTTCCGCGCCGCCTACGCCACCTTCGTGGAGGCGGGCTACCGGCCCATCGGCATGGACCACTTCGCGGTGCCCGAGGACGAGCTGGCGCGGGCCCAGGAGCGGCGCACGCTGGGGCGCAACTTCCAGGGGTACACGGTGAAGTGGGCCGCGGACGTGGTGGCGCTGGGCAGCACCGGCATCAGCGACGTGGCGGGGGCCTACTTCCAGAATGTCCGCCAGCTTCCGCGCTACGCGGCGAACATCCGCCAGGGCCAGTTCGCCACCGAGCGCGGCATCTTCCTGTCCGAGGACGACAAGCGCCGCCGCGCGATCATCACCCAGCTCATGTGCAACTTCTGGGTGGACCTGGGGAGCAACGCCTCGCGCGACTTCGCGCTGGAGCTGGAGCGGCTGCGCGCCTTCGAGGAGGACGGGCTGGTGGTTCGCACGGGCACGCAGCTCGAGCTGACGCCGCTGGGGCGGCTCTTCGTGCGCAACGTCGCCATGGTCTTCGACGCCTACCTGGGGTGGCGCGAGCAGACGCGCTTCTCGCAGACCGTGTAATGACGGGCGGGCAGGGCCCCGCTGTTCCGGGCGCCTGCCCTGGAACCAGCACGGGGGAGCGTGCGCAGCTCCTGGAGGACGGGGAGGTGCACGCACGGTGGATGCGCCCGAGGCGGAGAGCATCTGGTCTGTATTGGCCAGCCAACCAACCAGCCGGTAGGACGCAGGGCAGGTTCAGGTGGCGGGCTGGCGTGGGCCACGATGCTTTCTCCCGCAACCCTCACTCCGGGTTTGAGGTAGAGACACAGGATGGCTGACAAGCGCCGGTTCGACATCTTTGCCAGCTTCATCGTCGAGCGCTTCGCCGCCCCGCGCATCTTCGACATCGCCGGAGGCCAGGGCCGGTTGAACGAGGCGTTGACGAAGCTGGGACGCACCGTCACCACCTTCGATCTGCGGCACAAGCACCTGCCCGTGCGCTATGAGCAGCGCATCTTCACCCTGGAGGAGCCCTGCGAAACGGACCTGCTCGTCGGCATGCACCCGGACGGAGCCACGCGCGTCATCATCGAGTACGCGGCGCTTCATCGGCGGCCGTTCGCGGTGGTCCCCTGCTGTTCGGATAACAGCATGCCATACAATCCCTGGAGGCGTTACCTGGCGGAGCTGGCGCGTGAGCGGGGCTTCACCCAGGTGGAGGAGCACACGCTGCCGATGGAAGGCCGTGCCCGGGTCATTCTGGGTGAGTTCTCGGGAGGATAAGGCTCGGTGCAAGTCATTCTGCTGAAGGTGCCACCGCCGCTGCGCGAGCAGTTGGAGCGGCGGCTCCGGGGTGAGGGAGGGCAGGAGCCACGCTGCACGGTGCTCGTGGCGGACGGGGTGCAGCAGCTGCCCGAGAGCCTCCCCCCGGGGCTGGTGGTGCTGGGAGACACCGGGCAATTCCTGGAGGAGCTTGTCTCCCTGT
>DASVVJ010000739.1:0-8695 GCA_036389955.1 Myxococcaceae bacterium | reverse complement strand
GCCCACCATCACGTCGCGGGACACGGTGGCTTCCCACGCGCGCTTGCGCTCGTTGCGGCTGTCGTCCTCCTCTTCCTCTTCCGCCGCCAGTACCGGCTGCACCGGAGCGGCCGTCACCAGGGGCCGGGCGGGAACGGCCGCCAGCTCCTTGCCACTGGAGGGCGGAGCGCTCGAGTCGCGGCGGACCGTGGCCTCGTCGCCAAAAGGGTTGTCCGCCACGGCACGTGCGCCATCCTTGGGACACACGGACTTACCTGGAGGCAGCATGGCTCCGCACTGAGAGCACTTCAGCAGGCTGCGCATTGGTTGACTCATAGATTCCCAACACCCACCTCGGTACGTGGGCTCATCCCGAGGAAAGTGTGTGTCCCATTGGGGCTTGAGCCCCCCCTGTAACGAACTGAAAACGGCGGAGGACTATCACACAACGCATCGCGCCGTTCCACCAGGCGAGGGGGCATGGGCCTGAGACGCACAGGTGCCTGGTTGCGGTCTGTCGGTTTTCGTCTGTCCCAAAAAAGATGCCCGCGACCAGAATTGTTTCGACACGTCTACGATGGGTGGCATCGATCCACCGGGGGCTCGAGGTACCCCAACCGCATGGGACAGGACAACCCGAACTCCCGTGGCCCGAAGGCTGAGCCAGCAGGGAGTCAGCAGAAGGACACCCCGGCTACCCGAAAGGAGTCGGCGCCAACAGTGCCCATGAGGCCAGTGAGGCCGGATGTGCACAACGCTCCAACGGTGGCGGAGCTGCCCATCCCCGTGGTGGGAGCAGGTGCGTCTTCCAGCGCTCCGACGGTGTCCATGCGGCCTGTCCGCCCCCAGACGGAGACACTCCTGGAGACGCCGGTGGCCCCTCTCCCGGAGAAGGCGCCCGAGCAGGCCCCCCGGGCCCCGGCTGCTCCGGTAGCCCCGGCTGCTCGCCCGGTGGCGCAGACGACCTCTGATCCCCGGCGGCGTGCCTTGCCCCTGGCCAACGTCGAGCTGCCCGTTGTGTTGGTGGACAAACCCAAGCAGCCTGCCGTGCCGGTGGCGAAGCTGGAGCGGCCCGCGCTGCCGCCCGCGCCACCCGCGCCACCCGCGCCTCCCGCGCCTCCTCCCGAGCCCGCCCCGGTCCCAAGGCAGCAGTCCACCTCGGTGGCTTTGAGGGCGGGCAAGCTGCACAAGATGCTCGAGATGGCTGATCAGGCGAAGAAGCTCGCTCGCCTGCGCCGGGGACCCTCCCGCGCCACCGGCTCGCCCTTCCCCAAGGCCGCGGTGAAGATGCTCTATGACGGGGTCACTGCGGCCGAGGGGCTCTCGGTCACCCGTGCCGATGCGAGCCTTGCCGCGCCAGTGCAGAGCAGCCCGGGTGAGCGCACGGTGCTCTACACCCAGAATGTCATCAACCAGTACGCCGTGGCCTCCAACCCCCGCTACGCGCCCAGGCCCCCGGAGCTGCGCGACGCGGGCCACCTCTTCGTCTTCGATGTGATGAACTCGCTGCACACGTCGCTGGAGCGCGCCTTCCCCTCGATCTACCCCGGGATGTACCGGCCCGGCGCGATGGCGGAGCTCTGGAAGTGGCTGAATGAGACGGCGCGGTCTCGGGGCTGGCGGCAGGTGGACGGCATGGCGCTGCTGGAGGCCATGGGGCGTGGGCTGCCGGTGATCGCCATGGCGGAGACGCCCGTGGGGCCGCGGCTCGCCGTGGTGGAGCCGGGCTCATCGGGGCCTGGAGGAAAACCCCGGCTGGCCAGTGGGCACGAGCCCCGGGGCCAGGAGCAGACGCCGGAGCAGGTCTTCGGCACCGCCGCCGTGCGCTACCTGGCTCACGAATAACGCAACCCTGGCGGGAGGGCGCGGGTGGATTGCCTTGACGGCAAATATGACGGTCATCATATTACGTCCATCATCTGAAAGGGCTACCGCATGATCGCCAGCTACATCATCGATGCCGTACGGACCCCGCGAGGGCGTGGCAAGTTGGGCAAGGGAGCGCTCTCGGGCATCCACCCGCAGGAGCTCTTCGCGCAGGTGCTGGTGGAGCTCCAGCAGCGCGGAAGCTGGGGCGGACGCGAGGTGGACGACGTCATCGTGGGGTGCGTCTCCCAGGTGGGGGAGCAGGGGGCGAACCTGGCGCGCAACGCGGTGCTCGCGGCGGGCTGGCCCCTCGAGGTGCCGGGAGTGTCCCTCAATCGCTTCTGCGCCTCGGGGCTGCAGGCGGTGCACTTCGGCGCCATGGGCGTGGGCTCGGGCGCGATGGACCTGGTGGTGGCGGGCGGGGTGGAGAGCATGTCGCGCGTCCCGATGGGCTCGGACGGCAGCGGCCAGGACGGCCACAACCCCCACCTGCGCGAGCGCGTCTTCCAGGTGCCGCAGGGGATCAGCGCGGATCTGATCGCCACGCTGGAGGGCTTCTCGCGCGAGGAGCTCGACGCCCTGGCGCTGCGCTCTCAGCGCAACGCGGCGCTGGCCATCGAAGAGGGGCGCTTCGCGAAGTCGCTCTTCCCGGTGAGGGATCCGCAGTCCGGCACGACGGTGCTCACGCGCGACGAGTTCCCCCGGCCGGACACCACGGCGGAAGGGCTGGCGGCGCTCAAGCCTTCGTTCACCGGCATGGGTGAGCTGGCCGCGGGCCCCAAGGGCGAGACGTTGGATCAGCTCGCGCTGGCGGCCTACCCGCGCGCCAAGGCCATCCGGCACATGCACACCGCGGGCAACTCGAGCGGCATCGTGGACGGCGCGGCGGCCGTGGTGCTCGCCTCGGAGCAGTACGTGCGGAGCAAGGGCATCAAGCCGCGCGCCCGCATCCGGGCGATGACGACGGTTGGGACCGAGCCCCTGCTGATGCTCACCGGGCCCGCGCCGGCGAGTGAGAAGGCGCTGCGCATCGCGGGGATGAAGGCGGGCGACATCGACCTGTGGGAGATCAACGAGGCGTTCGCCGCGGTGGTGCTGCAGACCACGCGCGCGCTGGGAATCGATCCGGCGCGGGTGAACGTCAACGGAGGCTCCATCGCGCTGGGTCATCCGCTGGGAGCGACGGGGGCGATGTTGCTGGGCACCGCGCTGGATGAGCTGGAGCGCAGCGGCAAGGCGACCGCGTTGATCACCATGTGCATCGGCGGCGGACAGGGAATCGCTACCATCATCGAGCGGCTCTGACGTGCCGGAGAGGGGCTCATGAGCCAGAAGGCGGAGCAGAAGCTGAAGTCCCACGAGGCCATCCTCGCCTCGGCGGCCGCGCTCCTGCGGGAGCGTGGCATCCGGGCCAGCTCGGTGCTGGACGTGATGAAGGGTGCGGGGCTCACCGTCGGCGGGTTCTATGGGCACTTCGACTCGAAGGAGCAGCTCTTCACCGAGACGATCCGGACGGCGGCGAGCACGCTGTGGATGCAGTTGCTGAAGTCCGCCCGGGGAGAGTCGCCCCGGGAGCGCGTGCTGAGCGTGGTGGGCCGGTACCTGTCACGCACGCACCGGGACCACCCGGAAGCGGGCTGTCTGCTGCCCAGCGCGGCGCCGGAAGTCGCGCGAGAAGGTGAGCCCTATCGCGGCGAGCTCGAGAAGCAGCTCTCCGGCTTTGTCAGCTCGCTGGCCGAGGTGCTGGGCCCCGGGGCGAGGAAGCGGGAGGAAGCGCTCGGGCTGATCGCGCTCATGTATGGCGCGCTCTCGTTGTCGAGAGCCGTGGCGGGCACGCCGCTGAGCGACGAGTTCCTGCAGGCGGCCAAGAAGCTCGCTGAGCGGGCCCTCGGGGAGCCGCCCCAGTGAAGGCCTCCGCGCCCCTGGACGGACGGTGTGTGCCGCTGGTGTCAGCCTGCTTGCCCTCCTGCCTGTAAGCCGGGCGCAGGCCGTGCTGCCCGCCGTTTTGGGACAATGCGGCAACAGCGAGCGAGGCAGCGCGGTTGAAAGGGAGGGCCGAGCCCGCCGGATGTCCATGCCGCGAATGCACTTTCACCTGAAGCTCCTGCTGGCCTTCATCGCCGTGCTGCTGCCGGTGTTGATCCTGCTCGGCGTCGACTTCATGTCGGGCCTGCGCAGGACGCAGGAGACCATCCTCGAGGCCCACGGCATGACGGCCCACGCCGTGGCCGTGCAGATCACCGACTCGTTCGATGCCGCCATCGATCTGGGCTGGGCGCTGGCCAATGATCCGGTGGTCCAGAGCATGGACTCGAGTCAGCTGGACGCGCACCTTCAGCGGCTGAAGGATCACAACCCCCGCTATGACGCCATCGGTGTGTATGACGCCCAGGGCGTCAACCGTGGCTGGGGAGAGCCCCGCGCGGTGCCGGAGCCACGGCTGCGCATCGGCGACCGCCCGTACTTTCAGAAGGTGATGGCCACCAATGCCCCGGTCATCTCCGAGGTCGTCGAGCTGCGGCGCCCCATCCGCACGGCGATGCTCGCCTCGGTGCCCATCCGGGGGCCCGATGGCCAGCCCGTGGGCGTGGTGAACGTGGTGATGCAGACCGACCTGCTGGAGCAGCGCTACGTGGGCAATGGGGGCAACTCCCAGCAGGCCATCTTCCTGACGGATCCCACCGGCCGGCTGGCGTTCCACACCGGCTACCCGAACCTTCCGTTCTCGCGCAGTGGCGCGTTCCTCCCGTTCGAGCCGCTCCAACTGGCGCTGTCGGGCACCCCCGTTCAGCTCGACCGGTTCACCAGCCCGCTCAGCAAGGACGTGTCCCTGGGGGCCTTCGTTCCGACACCGAAATACGGGTGGGTGGTGGGAGTGACGACGCCGCGCGAGGTGGCGCTGGCACCGCTCTACCAGTGGCTGCGCGCGAAGCTGGCCGCGTTCACGGGCATCGTGCTGCTGGGCACGCTCATGTCCACGATGCTGGCGCGCATTCACGCCCGCCCGGTGCGGCAGCTCCAATCCGTGGCGCAGGCGCTGGGCCGGGGAGAGATGCGCAAGCGGGTGCACATCACCACGGGCGACGAGCTGGAGGAGCTGGGCACCGCCTTCAATGAGATGGCGGCCCGGATCGAGCGGCGCGAGGAGGATGTGGCACGGCTGCTCGAGCGCGAGCTGGCGCTGTCCCGCATTGGCCAGGCGCTGGTGCGCGAGGTGGAGCTGGACCGGATCGCCCATGTGGCCATCGAGCAGAGCCTCAACGCGCTGGGCGCGGACGCCGTGGGACTGTGGCTGGTGAAGCCCGAGCACCGGCAGCTCACCCTGGCGGCCTCTCACGGGCTGGCCGCCGGCATCCGCGAGCGGATGCATAAGCTCTCGTTCGATGAGCCCCTGCTCACGGCGCTGGCCGCGCGGCGCGAGAGCATTCAGATTGTCGAGAACGTGCTGGACCAGGGCACACCGGTGCGCTCCCGGGTGCTGGCCCTGGAGGAAGGGTTTCGCGGTCTGGTGGCCGTGCCGCTGCACTCCCGGGGGCATCTGGTCGGGGTGATGACGTGCTTCACGTACAACCCCCGCCAGTTCACCTCCCGGGAGCTGGAGTTCCACGCCACGGTGGGCCAGCTCTTCGCGGTGGCCATCGAGAAGGCGCGGCTGTTCCAGGAAGTGCGCGAGGCCCTGCGGCTGCGCGAGGAGTTCATGTCCGCGGCGGCCCACGAGCTGCGCACGCCGGTGACGACCATTCAGACGTGGTCGGAGATCCTCATGCGGATGGAGCCCGGCTCCGTGCGGCAGCAGAAGGGCATGGCGGCGATCACCCGGAGCACCCGGCGCCTGGGGCGGCTGGTGGAGCACCTGCTGGCGGCGGTGTGGATGGCACCAGGCCTGCCGAAGCTGGAGCGGGACCGGTTCGACCTGCGCGAGCTGGTGGCCGAGCGCATCGAGACGCTGGCGCGGACGACGGAGCACGCGATTCAGATCGAGGCCAGCGGCTCGTTCATCGTGAACGCGGACCGTCAGCGCATGGGCGAGGTGGTGACGCACCTTCTGGAAAACGCCATCCGGTACTCGCCGGCGGATGGGCCCATCGAAGTGCGGCTGCAGGGGCTGAGCGGTGAGGCGCTGGTCTCGGTGAGTGACCATGGCCCGGGCATTCCTCCCGAGCGCCAGCCCCACGTGTTCGAGCCGCTCTATGAGCCCCTGCCGCCCGGTGCGGACGGGTACTCCGGTGTGGTGGGGCTGGGGCTGCACCTGAGCTGGCAGATCATCGAGGCGCACGCCGGGCGCATCTGGGTGGAGAGCACTCCGGGCGAGGGCGCCACGTTCCGCTTCAGCGTCCCGCTGGACGAGGCCGAGGACTGGCGGCACCCCCGGGCCTGATCCGTTGAACCCCCAAGTGTCCTGAAGGGCAGAGGGCCCATGCCACAAGTCCGGGGCCTTTGCACGCCACGTCCGAGTCAGCAGGCGGCTTGAAAAGAGGCGCTAAGCTGCCGCACTCTGTCGCCCCGCCGACACCGACTGCGGTTCCACCTCTCTAAAGAGGGCGTGCCCCGATGCTGCCTGTACTCCTGGCTCTCCTCCTGACGCAGAACGGTAACCCCCGCCAGCAGGGCGTGCCCATTGGACGGGGCACCCAGCTGGCCAAGGTCACCATCTCCGCGCCCACCGGCGGCTGGACGGTGGACCGGATGATGCTCGTGGAGGGCACCCTCAGCGACACCTCGATTGATCCGGTGGTCGTCTCCATCAATGGAGACCGCTACCTGATGCGCACCTACAACGGGCGCTTCAGCCGCAAGTTCCCCGCCGCCAGCGGCAAGAACATCGTCACCGTGCTGGCCACCAACAAGGCGGGCACCGCGCGCGCCCAGGTAACGACGTACGCGCAGATTCCTCCCGTGCCGATGAAGGCCATCCTCACCAGCGACACCGAGGGCGTCTACACGGACCTCCACATCTACGAGCCCACCGACAGCAGCGTCTCTTCGGACGGGAAGCTCAGTGGCGAGAGCATGGCGCACGTGTACTGGGCCGAGACGGCCAGCCCCAGCGGCGGCACCTTCTTCCTCAACGAGCAGGGCGGAGACTTTGATCAGCCCGCCTACGGCCCCTACCTTTATGTGCACCGCGCCCCGCCCAAGGGCGTCTACCTCATCGCCACCAACTACTGGCCCAGCGGCGACAAGGCCCACACCGTGGCCACGCTCAACGTGGCGCTCTTCGAGGGCACCCCCGGCGAGGTGCGCCGCATGGTCCGCATTCCGCTGGCCACCCCGGGCACCACCCGCGTGCTCGCCTGGGTGAACATCCTCGGCGACAACCAGGCCGAGGTGTACGTGCCCTCGCAGGATCCGGCGCCCAAGCACCCCTCCTGGCCCAAGAACCTCGATGAGGCCGCCAAGGCGGTCTCCTCCGGCAGCTCCGGCGGCTATGGCGACGAGGGTGGCTACGAGGGCGAGGGCGAGAGCTACGAGGGTGAAGGCGAGAGCAGCGAGGAAGGGTACTGAGGCCTCCCGGCTGCTCCATGCTCTCCCTGGCCCTTACCCTGGCGCTTGCCGCCTCTGCGCCGCAGGCCTCCGCCGCGCCCGAAGCTCTGGGCACGTCCGAGTCCCGCGAGGCGCGTGACGTGCTGCTGCGGCGCGAGCTGGCACAGCTCGCCGTGGCCCAGGTGCGCAAGATGGATCCGGCCTGGCATCCGGACCAGCGGGACTGCGCGGGGCTGATCCGCTTTGCCTACCGGGGCGCCTACAAGCGCTTCTTCCCCGAGCGCCTGGCCCAGCCGCTGTGGCTGGACGTGCAGGGCAAGCCCACGGACTTCGCGGACGCGGAGACGCTGCTCACCCGCAGCTTCGTGCCGCTGGGCCGGGACGAGGCCACCCTCGAGTCGCTGCGCACCGGAGACCTGCTGGCCTTCCGCCAGGAGCAGGAGTCCGGCCCCGTCTTCCACCTGATGCTGGTGGTGCGCCCGGAGGACAAGGCGCACGCTCCGGCCCGCGTCGTTTACCACCCGGGCGAGAAGGGCGCCGCCGTTCGCACCGGCGTGCTGCACCGGCTCGCCTCCGAGGCGCCCGTGGAGTGGCGCCCCGTCCCCCACAACACCGCCTTCCTCGGCTTCTTCCGCTTCAAGGAGTGGATGCCATGAGCACTTCCGACACCCCGCCCCCGGGCCCGCCGCCGCCCCCGGAGCCCACCGAGCGTCAGCCCCCGCTGCCTCCGGGGAACAAGGGCTTTCCCAAGGGCGCCCTCATCGCGATCATCAGCGTGCTGGTAGGCGGCGCGGTGGCCGGAGCCTTCGTGCTTGGCCGCCGCAGCGGCAGCACCTCGGGCAGCACTCCGGACACCTCGGTGCCCTCCACGGCCTCGGGCCCGCAGGGCGCGCCCAGCGCCGGAGCCACGGTGGAGGGCAAGCCCCCGCCGCCCGAGCCCAAGCCGCTGAGCATTTACGGTGAGGCCACGGCCGCCGTCTGGGTGGACGTGTACGCGCCGGGCAAGGTGCGCCGGGCCTTCGTGGAGAACCGCTGGCTCCAGGAGCAGATGAAGAAGCCGCTGGGCCAGGGCTTCGCCAGCTCCTGGGCCGCCTTCTTCGGCTCGTCCGGCGAGGACCTGCAGGCCTCCTTCAAGGGCGCGGTGTTCGACGTGGTGGCCGGCCAGCTGCTGGACTCTCCGTTCCGCGCGCTGTGGTTCGTGGGCCCCACGGACGCCAACGCCCCGGTGTTCATCGTCCCCAGCCCGAACAGCACCGCCACCGCGGCCTACGAGGCGATGGAGAAGGTGGCCGCGCGCGGCGGCTTCACCGCGTCCTCCTGCCCGGGCAGCGGGGCTCCGGCGGCGCCTCAGGGGGGCTTCAAGATC
>DASVVJ010000738.1:0-4582 GCA_036389955.1 Myxococcaceae bacterium | reverse complement strand
GTCCGGTCACCCTTCTTCGTCCCGTGCTGGAGGACGTGTTCGAGCAGCGCTAGGTACGGTTTCATGGGAGGTTCGCGAGCATATGAAGATCTACACGAAGACGGGCGACGCGGGGGAAACAGGGTTGTTCGGCGGCGGCAGGGTTCAGAAAGATGACGAACGGGTGGACGCGTACGGCGAGGTGGACGAGCTGAACGCCGTGCTGGGCCTGGCGCGGGGCTTTTCTCCCGCGGACGAGCTGGACGCGCTATTGCAGCGGCTGCAGGACCAGCTGTTCACCGTGGGGGCGGTGCTGGCCACGCCCCTGGGCACCAAGGCCTCGGCGCACATTCCCCAGCTGCGGCCCGAGTGGGTGGAGGCGATGGAGAAGGCCATCGACGGCTTCGAGACCGAATTGCCCAAGATGACACACTTCATCCTCCCCGGAGGCAGCCAGGCCTCGGCCGCGCTGCACCTGGCGCGCACGGTGTGCCGGCGCGCCGAGCGGCGTGTCGTGCCGCTGCTGCGCGAGGGGAAGGTCCCCATGGAGGTGGGGGTTTTCCTCAACCGGCTCTCGGATCTGCTGTTCGTCATGGCTCGGGTGGCCAACCACCGGGCAGGCGTCCCAGATGTAAAGTGGATACCGGAGCGGCCAGGAAAGTAGCTCCTCGCTTCGTGGGGAGCGGTAGAAGAGAAGCGCCGTGACCCTGCTGCCCACCGCCTACTTGCGTCAGCTTTCCGAGGCCATTGGTTTCGACCTCGTGGGCTTCGCCCGCGCCGAGCCTATTCCGCCCGAGTCGCTCCAGAGCTGGCTGGAGGCCGGCTATGCGGCCGACATGGACTGGATGGGGGAGCGGGCCGCCGAGCGGCTCGACGTCTCCCTGCTGCTGCCGGGCGCGAAGACGGTGGTGGTCTTCGCCAACAACTACTACCGGGACGACGAGGAGGCGGCCGACTCGCCCATCGCCCTGTACGCCCGGAGCCGGGACTACCACTCCACGCTGCGCGACCGGATGAAGGCCTTCCGTAAGGCGCTCAAGGAGTCCTACCCGGAGATTGGCACCTATGGTGGCGTGGACAGCGCCCCGCTGATGGAGAAGGTGTGGGCGGCTCGGGCGGGGCTGGGCTACGTGGGCAAGAACGGGTGCTTCATCACCGAGCGCTTCGGCTCGTGGGTGCTGCTGGCCACCGTCGTCCTCGATGTGGAAGTAGACGCATACGCGGACGGGCCCGCGGCGGACCGGTGTGGCCACTGCCGCAAGTGTCTGATCTCCTGCCCCACCGGCGCGCTGGTGGGCGGTGGCCGCGTGGATGCGCGCGCGTGCCTCTCGTATCAGACGATCGAGAACCGCGAGCTGGAGGTGCCCGAGCCCATTCGCCAGGTGATGAAGAACCTCGTCTTCGGCTGTGACATCTGCCAGGACGTGTGCCCGCTCAACCGCAAGCCCGTCTTCGCCGAGCACCCACGCTTCGCCCCGCGGGCCGTGGCGGGCCTGGGAGTGATGGAGCTGGCGGGGCTCACCCCGGACCAGTACCAGAAGTTCATTCCCGGCACGGCGCTGGCCCGCGCGCACTACGACGGGCTGCGGCGCAACGCCGTCTACGCGCTGGGCGCGGCCCGGGACGCGAAGGCCCGGCCGTTGCTGGAGAAGCTCAGCGCGGACTCGAGCGACCTGGTGCGGAGCGCCGCGCAGTGGGCGCTTCAGCAGCTCGCGCAGTGAGCCGAGCCTTCCGCCGCGTCAGTCCCCGTTCGGGTCCCACTCGGAGATGTCGTTCTTCGGCTCCGGTGGCGGCACGGGCCGGGTGGGCGCAGCCGGCTTGGGCTTCGGCGGCGGAGGAGGCGGCTCCTCGTCCAGCAGGGGCTCCGTCTCCGCGGCGGCGGTGGCCGCGGGCTTCGGCGCGGGCTCCGGCTTCGAGGCCACGGGAGCCGGCTTGGGCTCGGGCTTGGCCGGCTCCGCGACCTTGGCGGGCTCCGGCTTGGCAGGCCCCGGCTTGGCGGGCTCCGAGGCCTTGCTGAGCGCAGGGGCCTTGGTGGGCTCGGGCGCCTTGACGGGCTCGGGCTCCGGCTCAGGCTCCGGCTCCGCCGCGCGGTAGACGCCCTTGCGAACGACGGGCTCGGCGGCCGTGCTCTTTGCCGGAGAGGGGGTCGTCGCGCTCTTCGCCGGAGGCGAGGCGGGCGTGGGCGCCGGCTTCTCCTCGTCCTCTTCAGGCTCCGGCGCGGGCTTGGATTTGGCCACGGGCGCGGGCTCGGGCGCGGGCTCGGGCTCCGAGGCGCGGTAGACGCCCCGGCGCGTGCCGGACTCCGAAGTGGACGCGGCGGGCGCTTTCTCCTCCGGGGGCTCGGCCTCGCTCGAGGAGACGCGGGTGCGCTCCTTGGGGGCGGGCGGCGCAGCGGAGTCGGGATTGCGCTCGATGCCGAGGTCCTTCTCCTCCTGGAGGGCCAGGTGGCGGTCGCGGCACAGGTTGTACTTGTCCCGGCATTTGCCGAGGCACGCGTTGAGCTTGTTGTAGGTCCGCGAGCTGCTCCCGAATTCAATGGTGCAGTCCTCGCGGCAGGCGGTGCTGTCCTCTTTGCAGCCAGCCAGGCCGCTGGAAGCCAGGGCGGCGGCGGGCCACCCCACGAGGGTCAGCAACAAGAGCGGTAGTGCGCGCATGACAGTTCGAGAAGTTAGCAGCCTTTGGCCTCCCTTGGCGCGAGGGGCGCGCTATCGTCCCCTCCCAGCGGAGGACGCAGACACATGGCAGGCATCCGGGTGGGCATCATTGGAGGCACCGGCCTCGTGGAGGCGCTGGGAGCGGCGGCCAAGGCCGAGCCCCACCTCCTCGAGACACCGTTCGGCCCCCCGTCTGGCCCCATTCTCACCTTGGAGGTGGATGGCTCACCCGTGGCGTTGCTGGCCCGGCATGGCTCCGGCCACCTGCTCAGCCCCACCCGGGTGCCGTACCGGGCCAACCTCTTCGCCCTCAAGGTGCTGGGGGTGACGCACGTGCTGGCCTACGGCACGGCGGGCAGCCTGCGCGAGCACCTGCACCCACGCCACCTCGTCATCCCGGATCAGGTCATCGACCGCACCTATCGCCGGCCGTGCACCTTCTATGACGACCTGGCGGTGCACGTGGAAATGGCCTCTCCGTTCTGCGACACGCTGCGGCAGGCGTTGGCCCGGGCCGCCGAGGGCAGTGACGCGGTGGTGCACACCCGGGGCACCTATGTGTGCGTGGAGGGCCCCGCGCTGAGCACCCGGGCCGAGTGCCAGCTGTACCGGGGCTGGGACGCGGACGTGGTGGGCATGACGGCGATGCCGGAGGCGAAGCTCGCCCGCGAGGCGGAGCTGCACTACGCGCTGGTGGTGCTGCCCACCGAGTTCGACGCGCAGGACGCCACGGGCGCCGAGCCGGAGGCCCAGAGCGCCACGGTGCTGGAGAACCGGCAGATCGCCAACGCCAACGCGCTGGCCATCATCCGCCGCGCCCTGTCGCGCATCACCTCGGTGAAGCCGGCGTGCCGGTGTGACTCGGCGCTGGCCACGGGGATCCGCTCCGACCGGGGCCGCATCCCCAACGAGGTACGCACCCGGCTGCGTCCGTTGCTCGGCAAGTACCTGCCTCCCGAAGTCGTCTGAACGACAGTCGCTCGCCTGCCCGCCTGCTGCGCTCCCACCTCCGGGTGGCCACCTTCCACGGCCTGCATGGGGGAGGTGGGATGGGGTTGTTGAGGCTCAAGCACCTGACGTGGCGGGAGTTCGGCCGGCGCTTCGTGAAGGAGTTCCAGGAGGACACCGTCACCGACTGCGCCGCGCAGCTCTCGTACTACTTCCTCTTCTCGCTCTTCCCGTTCCTCTTCTTCCTCGTCACGTTGGTGGCCTACCTTCCGTTCGCCCCCGGCGCCGTCGAGTCCATGATGGCGCGCGTGGCGCCGCTGGTGCCGGGAGATGCCATGGCGCTGGTGGAGGAGCACCTGCGCTCGCTGGTGAACCAGCCGCGGCCCCGGCTGCTCACGGTGGGTCTGGTGGTGGCGCTGTGGACGGCCTCGCGCGGGGTGGATGCGCTGCGCAAGGCGCTCAACCTGGCCTATGACGTGCCCGAGTCCCGGCCCGTCTGGAAGACGCAGGGCGTGGCCATGTTGATGACGCTGGTGGGCACGCTGCTCATCCCCCTGTCCTTCACCATCTTCCTGCTGGGAGGCCAGGCCGGAGCGTGGATCGCCGAGCGGCTGCAGCTCATCGACGAGTTCCACCTCGTCTGGTCGTGGGCGCGCTGGCCCTTCACCGCCTCGCTGGTGATGCTGATGCTGGCGCTCTGCTACTACGTGCTGCCGGACGTGAAGCAGCGCTTCAAGTACATCACCCCGGGCTCGATCATCGGCACGGTGCTGTGGCTGGGGTGCACCTGGGGCTTCACCTTCTATGTGGAGCACTTCGGCAAGTACAACGTGACGTACGGCTCCATTGGCGGCGTGGTGGTGCTGATGCTGTGGCTCTACATCACCGGCATCATCTTCATCGTGGGCGGAGAGCTGAACGCCATCCTCGAGCACGCCTCGCGTGACTCGAGGGCCAAGGCGAAGGGCGCCCGCGCGCCGGGAGAGCCTCCGCCGCTGGAG
>DASVVJ010000737.1:0-5187 GCA_036389955.1 Myxococcaceae bacterium | reverse complement strand
GCTGGAGCAGCTCCGGCGCGCGCTCGCGGCAAGTCTGAATCACCCGGAGGCTTCGGTCCGGGCCCGCGCGTTGGCGAAGGTCGAGCGCTGGCAGGCGGTGCTGGAAGGCCTGGCGAAGGGGAGCCTCGCGGTCGGCTCGCGCCAGCCCGTCGCGGGCATTCCCACCTGGGTCACGCTGGGGGTGGCCCACGGCGGCTTCGCCACCGGCCAGCTCCTGGCGGGAGGACCGCTGGAGCCCCACGAGCGCGAGCGGCTCGCCACGTTGCCCGACATGCCGGGGGCCGCCACGGAGCGCTTCCGGCTCAACGCGTGGTACCTGTCGGATGGCCAGCGCGAACTCGCCGAGGCGCTGCGCAGCGGCTGCTACCGGGTGCACCTGCCGGAGGAGGGTGCCCTGTTGATGGTGACGTGGCTGCTCGGGCGGGGAGAGGTGGATCCGGCGCTCGAGCTGATCGAGAAGCTCCAGCCTCTCACCGACCGGCTGCGCTTCTACCCCGTGCCCGATCCGCGGCCATTCTCCCCGAGCGCGGTGGTGCGCCTGCAGCCGGTCTCGAAGACCGTCGAGCAGCTGGATGAGGTGCAGCCGCGCCCCCAGATCGTGAAGATGAACGAGACGCTGCGGGTCTGGAACCGGCTCTACGACCGCACCGTCGCGCTGTTCCTCGAGACCGTGCAAGGCGAACTCCCCTCGCTGGAGACGCAGAACGGTGAGCTCGTGCGCCGCCCGGACGGTCAGCCCCGGGCCCAGGGCGGCTGGCCTTGCAAGCTCTGGCCCGAGGGGTGGAACGAGCGTGCGCGGCAAGTGCTCCAGGACTACCGCACCGAGCGCCAGCAGCACACGACGAGCGGCAAGCCGGACCACCCGAAGGGGAACTTCTCCCGGCTGCGAGGGTTCCTCGAGCGGTGCGTCGCGGATCCGCGCTCGCTCACGGGGCGGGACGTCGGTGCGATCCGGAAGATCCTCGCCTCGTACGTGACGCGGCACGGTGCTCCTGGGTCGGAGCAGCTCCGGCGGGTGCGCGAAGCCCAGGCCCAGATGGCCGAGCGCCCGACGGGAAAGGAGCTCGCGATGCTGATGGCGGGCCGGCTGCGAGGCCTGCCAGGCGACGAGGGGCTCAGCACGCTCGACATCGCCACCGCTCCGGTCAGCCAGGACGAGAGCGCGAAGACCCGGGTGACGGCTGGCTATCCCATTCCTCCGCAGCTGGTCACCAAGGTCGAGCGCAGCCTCGAAGCGCCGATTGACCAGCTGGTGGAGCGTCAGGTGATCACCTCCAGCGAGGTGCTGGCGACGGTGTTGCCGCAGATCACTTCGCAGGTGGGCGCGGCGGGCATCGAGGATCCGGACTTGCGCCGGCTCTACGCCGCCGTCTACGCCGCGTTCCGGCGCCGGCGCTCGTTGTTGCTGCTGAACCTGGAGAGCCAGGTCCGGCTCGACGAGCTGCCCTGGGTGGCGGCGATGCGGCCGTTCCGCAAGAACAAACTGGGAGCGCAGGGACTGGCACGGCAGACGCTCGAACAGATCTCGGCCCTGGCGATCACGTCCTTCCCGCAGACGATCCTGCCGAACAAGCTGCTCCAGGAGATGTCCGCGCTCTCGAAGGAAGCGGACTTGAAGCTGCCGCTGGTAGAGGAACTCGCGGCGGACATCTTCATGGGCGAGTTCTCCATGAAGTTCCTCGAAGCGGCGCGGACCGCGGCGAAGCTGCTGCAGGGTACGCTCTACGCGCGCTACTACGGCATTCCCGTGGTGCACCTGCTCAAGCTCGATGATCGCGCGGAGAGGTGGGGCAAGGACATCTCTCCGGGGTTCGCGGCGCTGTGTACGGAGCGCGCGGAGCCGAAGAAGGCGGGCCGCTGGTCCGTGGCGCGCAATGGCACCATCCTCGAGCAGTCACAGATCCTCACGACCCACAACCTCGCCGTTCTGTTCGACGCGCTGGGGCTCAAGGAGACGCTGCGTCCGGCCTTGCCGTACCTGGCCCGGCAGTGCTTCCGCTGGGTGGTGCGTCAGCAGACGATGAAGGTCGACCTGTGGAAGGCGCAGCTCCAGATGGTGAAGAACACGGCCTACGCCTGGCGGCAGATGCTGTTCTTCCTCGCGCTCATCGATCAGCCCGCGCAGGAGGCGTTTCTGGCCTGGGCGCGCGAGCACCTCCAGGAGCAGGACGAGCCGTTCAGGAGCCGGTTCGAGCCGATCATGGCCGGGCTCGAGTGGATCTGCTCAGGCAGGGAGTTCGATCCGAGCGGCCGTGGCGGTCCGCAGGGCCAGGCCCGGAGGTTCCTGGGCTGGTCCGATGGCAAGCACTGGATGTTCGAGTGAGCCGCTAGCGGCTCGTGTCGAGGCTCACTGTGGCTTCGCGGGAGGCGCTCGCCGGATACGGCTGAGTGTCCACCTCCAGCAGCCGCCCTCCACACAGGTCTGGGCATCCACGCCGGGGCTCAACTCGAACTCAAGCCAGCAGCCTTCATTGATGGCCACCTGCTTGCGACTCGAGCACTGGCCTCGCTTGTCAGGCCGTAGCTGACCGGGGCGCGGCTCGGGCTGGGCCAGGGGCTTCTTCTCTGCGGCAGGCGCGGGGTACGCCTCAGGCGCGGTGTCCCCCACGGCCGCAGTGCCCGCGTCTGGTGCCTGGGAGGCTGAAAACGGCTGCGGACCTGAGGCCCCGTGCGCGGGAGGCCAGGGCGCTGGCGGGTGAGCCGGGACGCGCCCTGGAAGTGGCAGGAACCCAGGTCAACGAGCACCGGCGAGTTGTCCGACTTCTGGTACCGGGAAACTGAACCAGTTTTCCGAGGCAAGGGCCTGGGAGCCTCAGAAATCCGAGGCGGCAATGCCCTGAATCCAGCTCACGGGCCGCTGATGGGGTCGTCTCCCCCGGGCGAGCTGTCGGAGCTGGACATGCAGGTCACCCTGGCAGGGTAGGACTCGAGCACTGCGCACTCTTCCTGGGTGCACTCGAGCTGCTCGCAGACGGCCTGCTCGTTCACACAGTATGCCCGCGTGTCCTCTGCTCCTTCGAGAGGGATGGTGACGCAGGACAGCCCGCTGGGGCACTGGGCTTGATCCACTCCACACACCTGGGCTCCAGCGAGAGACTCGCCCGACTTCAGCCGGACTTTGCTTCCCACCAGCTCCTTGGGTTCGCCGTCACTGCCGCATGCTGCCACCACGGCAGCTCCAGCAATCAGAAATGCCACCAGTCCACGCTTCATGACGTTGCTCCTTTTGATCAACCAAGGCTCCGGCCAGCACCGCAGCGCAACTTGCAAGCTCCCGGCCAGCGTGTGAGTGCTCCAGTTCCGTGGACATCCATGGGTGCATTGGCGCCTGCGCCCCATTCCCCTCACTCATAGGGAATGGGCGGTGCGTCAGCAGACGACCTGGCTCTCCTTGCCGCCGTCAAGCATCATGCGGACATGCAATGGCCCGCTTCCGTGATTCTGCTGCTCGGTCTCCTGCTGCTTGCATGCAGCCCAGGTGTGGCATGGGGGTCCGCTCTCCATCAAGCAGGCAGTGCGAACCAGGTGGACGGCCTTTCTTGGTATGAAGCCCCTCTTGCATCACCGCCGGAGGTTGTCGCTGGAGGACGGTCGGGCGGACGCTTCACCCAGAAGAAGAAGGCCCTGGTCAAACAGGACAACGCTTCTCGTAACGAAGGCAAGACCCGATGCGAGAGTTGTGGTGTCGAGACTGTTCCAGCGGAACAGCACAAGAAGGGCGTCACCCCCCCAAGAACGAGACCCACGTTGATCACGTCATTCCCAGGGCCAAGGGTGGGACGAACGACCCTGAAAACGGACAGGTCATGTGCCGAGAGTGCAACATCAAGAAAGGTGACAAAGAGCAGTGAGAGCGGCTTGGCCATGAATGCGCGCGGGAGCGACCAATACGTCAAGGTGTTGTTCGAGCTGGAGCAAGACGAAGATGGCTACCCTCCAGCGTCCGCGGAGACCCTCTGGGCTGTCCGGGTGGGCGACGGGCTCTTCCAGATCGACAACATTCCTTTCTTCGTGCACGGCATCGCGGTGAACGACATCGTGTCCGCGACCCCCGAGGAGGGTGTCTTCCGCTACGAGGGGGTCGTCCAGCCCTCGGGGCACGGGACAGTTCGGCTGATCGTCAGTGAGACGTCCGATGTACAGGCCGTACGCGATCTCTTCAGGCAACTGGGGTGTTCATCGGAGCTCAGTCACCTCCCTCGCTTGATTGCCGTCGACGTTCCCCCTTCCGTGTCGTTGCAGGATCTGAAGAGGGTGCTGGACGCTGGCCAAGAGCAAGACCGCTGGGGCTACGAGGAAGCCTGTCTGCCTCCGGGTTGATCCAGGGTGCATTCCGCAGGCACATGAGCCCGGACAGCGCCGCCAGCTCGGAGCGCTCCCGCCAGAAGTTCCGAGCGGCGGGTTCGATTGCCGCCGCTTCCACAAGAGCAACCTGCCGCTCTCAAGTGCTCTCGCTTTGAGCTGAGGCCTCGGGTGCCCGCCGAGGTTCTCATCCTGCTGGCCTCGGTGCTTCACCAGTCGCCGAGGCCCGCTACGGTGGGCGCCATGAGGTGTTATGGGCGTTGACGGCCTGGGAGGGGGGAGTCCCTCTCGCTTCACGGCCCCGAGAAGGGGGGCAGGACCCGGATGGGGACCGGCTGGTAGAACGCCACCCCGTGGCCCAGCTGGCCCCAGTTGGAGGCGCCCCAGGCCCGGACGGCCCCGCCCGTGCTCACCGCTAGGGTGTGGGAGTCGCCAGCGGCCACGGCGCTCACGTCAGCCAGTCCCGCCACCTGCACGGGGGTGCTCACCGCGGTCTGGGACGTGGCCCCCATGCCGAGTTGGCCATGAAAGTTCTTCCCCCAGCCCCACACCGTGCCATCTCGCCGCAGGGCCACGGAGTGATGGCCGGCGGCGGCGACCGCCACCACGTCGGTCAACGCGCTGACCCGCACCGGCGAGGGGTGGGGAGTCGTCGTCCCGTCGCCGAGCTGGCCCCAGCTCGAGGCGCCCCAGGCCCACACCGTGCCGTCCTGGAGCACCGCCAGCGAGTGGTCCTGGCCCGAGGCGATTGCCACCGCGGGGCCCAGCCCCGGCACCTGCACTGGCGAGAGGCGGGGGGTCGTCGTCCCGTCGCCGAGCTGGCCGGACGTGTTGTCGCCCCAGGCCCACACCGTGCCGTCGTTGCCCAGGGCCAGGGAATGCTTG
>DASVVJ010000736.1:0-1911 GCA_036389955.1 Myxococcaceae bacterium | reverse complement strand
AACTCGGCATAGGTGCGGATGCGCTCAGTCATGGGATAGTTCTGTCCCGCGCCTTTGCCGCCGTCAATCCTCCGGCTGAGGGAACCATGGCTGACTGGACTCCGAAGCTGAACCTCGGCGTGGATCTCAAGCGCCTGTCGCTCACCGCCGAGGAGGGTTTTGTCCTCTCGCGTCTGGACGGGCACACCGCCACCAGCCACCTGCCCGCCCTCACCGGGATGCCGCCCGAGAAGCTCCAGAGCATCCTCGAGCGGCTCGTCTCGCAGGGAGCGGTACAGCCCGCGCCCACGGCCGCGGCTCCCACGCCCCGGGCCCCAGCCGCACAGCCCCGGCCCGCGCCGCCCGAAGCTGCCGAGTCCTCGGAGCTGCCGCTGCTCGACGCGTTGCCCGCGGAGTCATTGCCGCTGGAGGATTCCGCTGACGCCTCCGGGGAGCCCGCCCAGGCGGCGGGGGACTCCGAGGCAGGTGAGCCGGAAGCGGACGAGGTGGTCGAAGACGAGCCCGCGGAGGCGCTGGGCAACTACCGCCAGCTCTTCGAGACCCGGCTGCACCCGCTCACCGAGGACGAGCGCAAAGCCCGGGCCCACGGCGCGGAGGATCCCGAGCTATCCGCCTTCTGCTTCGATCCGGTGCCCGCCGTCATCAAGGCGGTGCTGGAGAACCCGCGCACGGGGCTGGCGCACGCCCGGCTCATCGTCCGCCACCACCGCAACCCGGTGGGGCTCGAAGCGGTGTGCCTGCGGGCCGCTTTCGCATCGGACGGAGGCGTGCGCCGCTGGCTGGTGCGCAACCCGCAGCTCCCCGGAGGCCTCTTCCGTCGGCTGTGGGGCACCCGCCGGCTGATGGAGCTGCACAAGGTCTCGGTGGACCGGGACATTCCCGAGGGCACGCGGCGCACGGCGCGCGAGGTGCTGCGCCAGCGCTTCACCTCCGGGCCCTCCGAGGAGAAGGTGGAGCTCATCCTCAATACGGAGGGCCGCTCGCTGGTGGCGCTCACGGGCATGCCGGTGGACGGCAAAACGGCGGCGTTGCTCTGCGGCCGCACCTACCGCTCACCGCTGCTCATCCAGAACATCGCCCGCTGGAGCGCGGCGCCGCCCGCGCTCATTGCCCACCTGCTCAAGCAGGAGGCGGTGCGCCGGCAGCCTCAACTGAAGATGCTGCTGCAGCGCCACCCCAACGCCCCCGCGGAAGCACGCCGCGGGGAGCGCTGAGGCCCAGGGACACGAGGAGCGCGGAACCCTCACCCTGGCCCTCTCCCGAAGGGAGAGGGGATGCCGCGACCTGTCTTGTTACTGGCAGTCGCGAGACTCGAAGTGGCCGAGCAGCGGGTGGCTGCCCTGCTCCGCGATCTCCTTGCCCACCAGGCACTTGCCCGCGGACACGGAGACAGAAGAGCTGCCACCCTCGAGCTTCAGCTCACCCGACACCACTTGGATGCCGCCGGGGAAGCCCGTCGCGGTGTTGGCCTCCACCGGGCGGATGCTCGGCGCGTTGCCGCCGCTCAGGCGCACGCGGTAGCTCTGGTCCTCGTAGAACGAGGGCACCTCCGCCATCGGGTCCGCCTTGAGCGGCGCCAGGAAGAACTTCGTCGCCAGGTCGAACTCTGGCAGCACGCGCACCAGCGGCAGGCCGTCGGCGCCCTTGGACAGGTTCAGATCGAAGTGCCGGTTGGAGAGCGGGTTCAGGTCCGCGGTGAACACCTTGGTGCCGTCCACGCTCATGTAGCTCTGCGCGTTGCCCAGGCCCACGTGGGCGATGACGAAGTCCTCCTGGCTCTCCTCGGCGTTGAACGCGAAGGACAGGCCGGACAGCGAGTACACCACCTGCTTGCTGGCCAGCGGCGAGGTGCCGCCGTACGGGCCCTTGTACTCGGTGGTGCCCAGGTTCAGCTCGAAGCTCACCTTCTTG
>DASVVJ010000735.1:0-5054 GCA_036389955.1 Myxococcaceae bacterium | reverse complement strand
GAAAGCAAGGGAGACGAGCGATGGGTCGTCGAGTCAATGTCGCCGGTGTAGGAATGATCAAGTTCGCCAAGCCGGGGGCGAGCGAGGAATACGACGTGATGGCGTCCAAGGCGGCGAAGGCGGCGCTGCAGGACGCGGGCGTCCCCTTCGATCAGATCGAGCAGGCCTTCGTCGGCTACGTGTACGGCGACAGCACCTGCGGCCAGCGCGCGGTGTACTCGCTGGGGCTCACGGGCATCCCCGTGGTGAACGTGAACAACAACTGCTCCACCGGCTCCACGGCGCTGTTCCTCGCCCGGCAGGCCATCGAGGGCGGGCTGGCCGAGTGCGTGCTCGCGCTGGGCTTCGAGAAGATGGAGAAGGGCGCGCTCTCCTCCAAGTTCGATGACCGGGCCAACCCGCTCGAGCGCCACGTGGACGTGATGAACCGGGCGCAGGGCTTCGCCCAGGCGCCGCCGGCCGCGCAGATGTTCGGCGGCGCGGGCCGGGAGTACCGCTGGAAGTACGGCACCAAGCGCGAGACGTTCGCGAAGATCGCCGAGAAGGCGCGCAAGCACGCCTCGAAGAACCCGTACGCGCTGTTCAACCAGACGCTGAGCGTGGAGCAGATCCTCGCCTCGGACGAAGTGTACGATCCGCTCACGCGCTTCCAGTGCTGCCCGCCCACGTGCGGCGCGGCGGCGGCGGTGCTGTGCTCGGACGAGTTCGCCCGCAAGCACAACATCACCCGCCCGGTGTACATCGCCGCGCAGACGATGAAGACCGACCTGCCCTCGAGCTTCGAGGACAGCATGATCAAGATGGTCGGTTTCGACATGGCGGCCAAGGCGGCCAAGGAGCTGTACGAGCGCGCCGGCGTGGGCCCCGAGGACGTGGACGTGGTGGAGCTGCACGACTGCTTCACCGCCAACGAGCTGCTCACCTACGAGGCCATTGGCCTGTGCAAGGAGGGCGAGGCCGAGAAGTTCATCTGGGACGGCGACAACACCTACGGCGGCAAGTTCGTCACCAACCCCTCGGGCGGGCTGCTGTCCAAGGGCCACCCGCTGGGCGCCACCGGGCTGGCCCAGTGCACGGAGCTGGTGTGGCAGCTCCGCGGCCAGGCCGAGCAGCGCCAGGTGCCGGATGCGCGCATCGCGCTCCAGCACAACCTGGGGCTGGGGGGCGCCGCGGTGATGACGCTCTACCGCCGCGACTGATTGGCACGGCGCCGCTCGTAGAAGGCGCCATCTTCCGTGGTGGCGAAGGTGAACTGCCCGGGGATGGCGCCCATGTCTCGCACGAGGCCGGGCAGCGGGGCCTTCTCGGTCCACTGCTGCCCATCGAAGTGGTACAGGCGCGTGTGCGAGCCCCCCTGCGTCAGCCCCGCCGCGACCCACATGTCCTCCGGGCCCGTGCCGGCCAGGTGCTCGCGGTAAGAGGTGTCGTGGAACTCGCCGGTGGGCTCGAAGGTGTGCCCGTTCCAGCGCATCGCCGTCACCCGGGTGGAGCTGCCATTGCGGAAGCTCAGCGCCCACACGTTCGAGGCCGAGGTGCCGAAGACGGCCTCCAAGTAGCGCCCAGTCTCCTCGTACACCCGGCTCCACTTCTGGCCGTCCCAGTGCCAGGCCACGCCAATGGAATCGGCGCAGCCCGCGCAACCCGTGCCCTTCTCCGGCGGACGCCAGCCCACCGCCCACACGTCATCCGGTCCGCTGCCCCACATGTCGAACAGCTCATCCTTGCCCAGGTCGACGTCCAGCGGTTTCCACAGCTGCCCGTCCCAGCGCCAGAGCTTGCTGCGTGGGTGGTGGTAGTCGTGCGCCACGGCGAAGGCCTCCGTGGGGCTGATGGCCCAACCCGTCGAGACGAGGAAGCTCGCGGAGCCGTAGGGCAGCCACCGCTGGCCATCCCAACGGTACAGCCCCCGGCCGTAGGAGATTGACCAGACATCCTCGGGGGAGGTGCCGAAGGGGCGGTAGAGCCCGTAGTCCACGCCGGCCCAGGCTGGGTTCGAGGCATGGCTCCAGCGTTGCCCGTCGAATTGGAGGAGCAGCCCGTTGGAGCCGATTCCCCAGCTGCTCCCCGTGGGCGTCCGGGCCAGGGACGGATGAATGAAGCGGGTGCGGCCCTGGAGCGTCCAGCCCTGGTCCTCCAGGCGCGTCAGCCCCGCCTCCACGCTGCTGCCGAAGAGGCGGCCCGAGGGGGCTCCCCAGAGCGCCAGCTGCTCGGTCTTCCGGCACATGCGGTTCCACTTCTTGCCGTTGAAGTACCAGGTGCCGTTGAGCCACACATCGTTGCTGGCCGAGCCCCAGAGCGACTGGAAGCGCTCGAAGTCGTGGTTGGTGTAGTCCCAGAACGACTCCGTGGTCCACGTCTGGCCGTCCCAGTGCGCCCGCTGCGAGTAGTAGCTGAAGCCCTGGTAGTACGAGCCCACCACCCAGATGTCGTTGGGGCCGCTGGCCCACACCGCCGTTGCCCGGCGCACGCCACACTCGGTCGGGGTCCAGCTCTTCCCGTTCCAGCGCTGGCAGATGCGCCCGCCCGCGGCCACCACATCATGGGAGCCAATGGCCCAGACGCTGGTCCTCCTGGGTGGGTCCTCCTCATTCGGATCGATCACGACCGGCGTCCAGCCCGGCGTGGCGCTCAGGGACTGCCCATCCCAGTGCAGCGCGACGCCATGGCCCACCAGCCACACGTCGTTGGCGGAGGTACCGGACACGCTGTGCAGCGGCTCGGTGGTGGGGGCCGGAACGCGCCGCCACGCGGTGCCGTTCCAGCGCAGCACCGTGCCGTTCAGGCCCACGGCCCACACGTCCTCGGGCGAGGCGCCCCAGATGCCCCGGAGCGGCTCGGAGGAGGGCAGGGCCACCTGCTTCCAGCCCGAACCATCCCAGTGCAGGGCCACGCCGCGCCCCCATCCTCCAACCGCCCACACATCGTTCTCCGAGAAGCCCCAGAGGCCCTCGAGCCATTGGCCCATGTAGCCGTTCTCGGTGCACCAGCCGTTGTCGAAGCACTCGCGCAGGCCCTGGATGCCGCCACTGACGGGGGCCAGCCCCCCTTTGCCGTGAAGCTCGGTGCAGGAGGCGAGCTGCGGTGGCGTGGCGCACTGGTGGGCCACTCCGCCACCGCCACACACCGTGTCACCGGTGCAGCCCCCACACTCCACCGTGTTGCCACAGCCGTCGGAGATGGAGCCGCACACGCCGCGCCCGTAATCGGCGCAGGTGATGGGCTCACAGGCGTCAGGGTTTGTACAGGGTCCGCAATTCAGCGTCCCGCCGCACCCATCGGAGACCACTCCGCAGCTGTTGCCCAGCGAGATACACGTGGCCGGTGAGCAGGCGGGCGGTGGCTGGGAGGAGGGAACCTCCGGCGGGGCGGTGGGAGGCGGAACGGAGTTCTGCTCCCCCGTGGGAGGCCGGCTGCAGCCTGCCCACAAGGCCAGTAGCATTCCGAGCCACACCTGACGCAACATAGGCACGCCTCCCTCTGGATCCCCTGCGCGGCGGCAAAGCTAAGTGCTCCCCGGGAAAGCGGCAGGCACGGCGCTGCTCAGGCAACAGTCCGGCGGGGTCTGCCGTGAGTGGAGATGACGTGCTTCTGCAATCTGCTGGCGCCTACATGGAAGAGTTTCCCAGGCCAACCTGCGACATGTGGACTTGCCCGCTACGCGTCACGGGTCCAGGGGGGAAATCACCATGAAGTCACTGCAAACGCGCTCGTCGGCACCGCCGGCCCATTCGCAGGTCGACCCGCTTCCGGCTCCCGAGGCTCAGAGGGCTCCCGAGGCTCCGAAGGCCGCGCCCCGGCTGAGCAACGATCCTTCCAAGGCGATCACCCAGCCGCTGCCCACGGTGTCTCGCCCCACGCGGCTGCAGCGGCTGCTGCGCAAGCTCCGGGCCCTGTGGTTCAACACGCTCAACACGCTGGTGTACGTGCTGTCCGGTGGCTCCATCACGCTGCACGAGGGGCGCTACTCGCTGCGCCGGGGCACGTGGCGCAACTGGAGCGGCGTGGTCACCGTGCAGCCTCAGCGCTACGAGGCGCCGGAGACGGAGGCGGAGCTGTGCCGCATCGTCCGCGAGTCGCCCCGGCTGAGGGTCGTGGGCGGGGGCCATACCTTCAATGACTCGACGCGCACCGACCAGACGCTGCTGTCGCTCGACCGGTACAACCGGGTGCTGGAGGTGGATGCGGCCCAGCGTCGCGTGCGCGTGCAGGCGGGTATCCGTCTGCGGGAGCTGAACCAGGTGCTGGAGAAGCACGGCCTGGCGCTGCCGGTGCTTGGCTCCACGGATGCGCAGAGCCTGGGCGGGCTCATCGCCACGGATCTGCATGGCACCGGGCGCCAGCACGGCTTCCTGTCCGAGCAGGTGCTGTCGCTGCGCATCCTCAACGCCCGGGGCGAGGCGGAGACGTTCCACCCGGGCTCGGACGTGTTCCACGCGGCCATTGGCGCCATTGGCACCTGCGGCGTCGTCACCGAGGTGGAACTGCGCTGCGTGCCGGCCTTCCACCTGGAGAAGTCCATCTGGATCGTCAAGCGCAGCGAGGTGAACCGGGACTTGGAGCGCATGCTGCGCATGCACGACCACGTCAGCTTCTACTACCTGAGCGGCGTGGACGTGGAGCACGTGCGGATGAACGTGTGGGACCACACGGGCACCGACACGCCGTTGTCGAAGCTGCAGCGCCTGCGGAAGATGGCGGGCGAGCTGTCGGACATGATCTTCTCGGGGTACCTGCTGGGCTTCTCGCGGACGCGGGAGCAGAGCCGGTTCCTGGCGGCGCTGGGGCTGCGGTTCAACAAGCTGACGATGCACGGCCGGCGCAGCGTGTACCCGGCCTCGACGGGGTTCGGGCGCAAGCTGTTCTTCTGGCACGATGAGATCGAGTACGGCGTGCCGTATGAGCACCACCGGCAGTGCCTGAAGCAGGTGCAGGAGCTGCTGAAGCAGCGGGGCCTGTTCGCGCTCGTCGAGGTGCGCTTCACGCCGGACACGTCCCAGGCGCTGATCGGTCCGGGAGTGGGGCGGCGCACCTGCTTCATCGAGCTGGCGCCGAGC
>DASVVJ010000734.1:0-7307 GCA_036389955.1 Myxococcaceae bacterium | reverse complement strand
TCCCATCGCCTTCACTTATCCCCTCTGGCCGGGAGGGAGAGGGCAAGCCCCCTTCCCCCAGCGGCAGCAGGGCAACCGAGGGATCCTTCTGGCGCTTGCGCAGCTCCATGTAGTCCTCGATGGCCCGCTGGAGGCCTACATCCTTCTTCTCCCGCTCGGAGAGGAACCACTTGTGCTCCAGCACCTGGCAGTAGAGCTCGGACAGCTCGATGGGGCCGGCCACCGGCTGCACCTTCTGGATGGTGGGGTGGAAGCGCTCCTCCAGCCAGCGGTAGGCGGCGGTGCTCATCGGGGTGCTGCGGTTGAGCTCGCGCGCCAGCGTCGCCTTGAGCTCCTGAATCTCGTTGAGCAGCAGCGTGGCCTGCTTCTCCTCCGCCACGATGCCGGTGAGGTTGTGCAGTTGGTGGCGGTGGTAGTTGCGGTCGGTGACGATGGTGCGCATGCGCAGGTGGTCGCTCTCGCCGCTGGCCACCAGGTCCACCTCGTCCACCGAGAAGCCCAGGTCATTGAGCGCCCGGATGCGCTCGTGAATGCGGTAGCTCTCGTTGGCCGCGACGGGGATCTCCTTGTTGATCTCCTCCCACAGCCGCTCGTAGCGCAGGCGGATGTTGGGGCCCGTCTCGAACACGTCCAGCGAGGCCGGCAGGGGAAACGCCGCCGACAGGTCCGCCAGGCCGCCGGCGATGTTCTCCTCCATGATGTCCAGGTCATGCAGGCGTTTGCCGTCCGACAACTTCTCGTGCAGCTCGGACGTCTCCGCGTCCACCGCGTAGGCCTGCAGCTCGCCCGCGTCCCTTCGGAACAGCGTGTTGTTGAGCGAGCAGTCGCCCCAGTAGAAGCCGCCCAGGTGCAGCCGCACCAGCAGGCTGGCCATGGCATCCAGCAGCCGCTCCCGGTACCGCTCCAATCCCTGGTTCATGAACAGCGTGCGGTAGGGCAGTGAGCCCTCCAGAAAGCGGGTGATGAGCACACTGCCCTCCTCCCCGTCCGCGGACTCGGAGGTGGTGCGCACCTTCACCAGCCCCACCGCCATCACCGCCGGCAGCTCGCGCTCCTCCAGGCCCCGGAGCACCTCGTACTCGCGCTGGCCCACGCGCGGCGGCAGTTCCTTGAGCGCGTAGATGACCTTGCCGTAGGCGACGAACCGCACCTCGTGGCGGGAGATGCCCCGCGGCACCTCCACCAGGCGCGGGCACTTGCCCTCCCACTCCTCGAGCGGAAGGTGCCAGGGCAGATCCAGGAAGTCCGGGTGCCCCTGCCGAATCTGAAGCCCGATGAGGCCGGTGGGTGCCATGGAGCTAGCTCCAGCTCAGGTCGTACTCCGCGTCCAGCGGCCCGATGACGCGCCCGCGCACCTTCGGGTCGCGCGCGTTCACCTTGAGCATCACCTCGGTCAGCACGCCCTCGTGGTAGCCGGGGGGCAGGAAGTCGCGCTTGAAGATGAAGCGGCCGCTCCGCTCCCCCGTCCACACCATGTGCCGCTCGCCATAGCTCGTCGCCGCGCGGTAGCTGATGGGCAATTGGTTGAAGAGCTTCTTCAGGTTGTTGGCCACCAGCATGAACGCCGTGCGTCCGGCCGCCGAGTTCATGAAGGCGTTGGCGGACTGCACCCCCATCCACCGCAGCATCTCGTCACCGCCGCCCAGTTGAGGGCCCACGATGGGCAGCATGGTGATGCCCAGCCGGAGGAAGCCCGACACCGGGTAGCTGAAGAAGTCGGTGAACCTGCGCTCGCCGGTGGACTGGCGGCAGATGGCCTCGGCCTCCTGCCCCGCCAATTTCTTCACGGCGTCCAGCACGCCATTGAAGAAGATGCCGCGCACGGTGTCCTCGGGCCCTGCCAGAGCCAGCCGGGCCTCGAACTGATGCTGTGCCTCGCGCAGGGACTCCATGGCCGCCGGGCCTCGTGACTCACTCATGACGGATTCGTAGGGTAGGCACGGCTGGGCGGGGCAAGGCAAATGCTGGCAGACTCCCCTTGCCCCTGACCGCGATGAGCCCCCTTCCTGGCCCCCGTTTTCCCCGTTCTCTGCCACTGATTCTCGTGGTGTTCGGATTGTCCTGCGTTCCGCGAGCAGCGGCGGGTCCATCCGCACCTCGCCCGCTGCGGGTGCTCTTCATTGGCAACAGCTACACCTACAACAACAACCTCCCGGACCAGCTGGTGGCGCTGGGGCAGTCGGCCGTGCCTCCGGTGCCCATCGTGACGCGCACCGTGGCCCGTCCCGGAGTGAGGCTGCAGCAGCACTGGGAGCGAGGCGACGCGCTGGCGGCGCTGCGCCAGGGCCCCTGGGACTATGTGGTGCTGCAGGAGCAGAGCACGCTGGGCCTGTGGCTCATCGACGGGCGCCACGAGGTGAATGATCCCGACCGGGCCTTCCACCCGTACGCGCGGCGCTTCACCGAAGAGGCGCGCAAGGTGGGGGCGCAGCCGCTGTTCCTGCTCACCTGGGCCCGGCGGGACACGCCCGAGTCCCAGGCCCGGCTGACGCAGGCCTATATGTCCGTGGCCCGGGAGATGGGCGCTCCCATTGTCCCCGCGGGGCTGGCCTGGGCGCACGTGCGGCAGGAGCACCCGGACATTCCACTGTACCACCAGGACGGCAGCCACCCCTCACCGGCGGGCAGCTACCTCACGGCGTGCGCGCTCTACGCGACGTTGACGGGGCGCTCGCCCGTAGGCCTGGCGTCCGTGCTCACCGGGCGCCCCATGCCCGAGGGGGTGCTCAACCCCACGAAGACGGTGACGCTGGCCTCGCTCACGCCCCCGGATGCCGAGCGCCTGCAGAGCATGGCCTGGGCCACGTACGAGGAGCTGCGCCAGAACGGGGGCTACGTGGAGGTGGAGCCTCCAGCGCCAGAGCTGCCCACGCTGCCCGAGGGGCAGCCGCTGACGGCGGAGCTGCTGGTGGGCGCATGGGAGGGACAGATGCGCTTCTACTCGCAGGAGGCGGGCCAGTCTCCGGCCACGCTGCACCTGGAGCTGAAGCAGGACGGCGAGCACCTGGGAGGCACCGTGCGCATCGTCTTCCCGAACGGTCAGAACGAGGGCCCCTTCCCGCTCGAGGCGCTCGCGGTGGAACCCTCGCGGCTGCGCTTCGCCACGCCGCTGCTGGGCCAGGGGCGCGGCCAGGTGGAGCACGAGGCGGTGCTCACGGCCGAAGGGTTGCTGGGCCTGGCGCGCTACGAGAACCCGCGCAACCTGGATCGCTACGTGGGCACCTGGCGGCTGCACCGCGAAGGGGCTCCCCTGCCTGCGCCGGAGCCCTCCGCCTGGGAGCTGAGCCTGCCCTGCCCTTGAGCCCGCGCGCCGGGCTTCAGGACACCTTCGTGGGCTGCACCTGCGCCACCAGCCGTTCGGCATCCTCGCGCCGGCAGAGGTCCGTGCCCTGGGACATCAGCGCCGCGGTGCCGGAGGCAATGCCCCAACGGAAGGCCTCGTGCGGCGGCAGGCCCCGCGCCAGCCCCAGCGTCATGCCTCCCACGAAGCTGTCACCGGCGCCCACCGAGCTGGCGGTCTTCACCGGCGGCGGCACCGCGCGGTACTGGCCCTCGCGCGTCGACAGCAGGGCTCCGTCGGCGCCCATGGACACCACGAGGATCTCGGCCTTGCCCTGCTCCAGGAACTTCCGCGAGGCCTCGGCCAGGGCGGCGGGATCGTCCACCTGCGCGCCCATCATGTCCCGGAACTCGCGGCGGTTGGGCTTGGCGAAGAACACGCCCTCGGCCAGACCGGCGCGCAGCGGCTCTCCCGAGGTGTCCAGCACCAGCCGCGCGTTCTGCTTGCGGGCGATGCGCGCCACCCGGGCATAGAAGTCCACGGGCATGCCGGGCGCCAGGCTGCCGCTGGCGACGATGTACTCGACGTCCGCCGCCACGGTGGACAGCGAGTCCAGGCATAGCTGCCACTCCGCCTCGGTGAGCGTGGGCCCGGGCATGACGAAGCGGAACTCTCGGCCGCTCTTCTTCTCCGTCACGGTGATGTTCTCCCGGGTGTGGCCGGAGATGGAGATGGGCCAGCGGCGCAGGCCCTTCTGCTCCAGCAGCCGCTCCAGCAAGTCGCCGGTGGAGCCGCCCCGGGGATAGAGCGCGAGGGACTCGCCGCCGAGCTCGCGGATGACCCGGGCGACGTTGAGGCCGCCACCGCCGGGATCGCGGCGCTCGGGCTCGCAGCGCAGCTTGTGCTCGGGAGTGACCTCGTCCACGGCGGTGGCCAGGTCGATCGTCGGGTTGATGGTCAACGTCACGATGGGCTTCATGGGTGCGCTCCCTGCGTGAGAACCCCGGGTGTACCTGGATGCGGCCCGCCGTTCCACCCCCTGGATGGGGACTCAGCGTGTAGGTGGTTTGGGGCGCCGCCGGCTGGAGGCCTTGGCCTCGGGGGGCTCACGCAGATCCGGCCACTCGGGGCGGCGCACGGACTCGAAGATGAGCGAGGTCTGCAGGTGGTCCACCTCGCCGCGGGTGGTGAAGGCGTCCCGGGCCAGCTCGAACAGATGGCGCGCGTCGCGGACCACGACGTGGAGCAGGAAGTCCACCTCGCCGGTGACATTGTAGAGGGCCACCACCTCCGGCAGCGTGAGCGCGTGGTCCTTGAAGGACTGCGCCGCCGTGCGCCGGTGGCGCCGCAGCCGGATGGAGATGAAGGCCTGCAGCCCAATGCCCAGCACCTCCGGGTCCACCTGGGCGTGAATGCCCCGAATCAGATTCAGGGCCTTCAGCCGCCGGAAACGTTCGAGGCAGCTCGAGGGTGCCAGCCCCACCTGAGCCGCGAGTTCCTTGTTCGACAGCCGTCCATTCTTCTGAAGGGCGGTCAGGATCTGCGCATCGATTCGGTCCAGGTCCGGTTTCATGGCGGGTTTCCGAAGCCTATTCGATGGCTGAGTGCGCTCACCGAAAATACTTTGGGCGCATGGCACACACCACCCACGGACTGAGGCTGGACGAGTTGGGCGACGCTTCCCGGAAGGCAGCGGGGCTCTTCGAGCGCATCTACACGGAGCTGGAGCAGCGTCCGGTGACGCCCCAGGCCAGCCCCGAGCAGGTGCGAGCACTCTTCACCGGCTCGCTGGAGGAACAGGGCGTGGGGCTGGTGCGCGCCCTGGAGGACTTCGAGACGAAGGTGCTCCCCCACTCCCTGGGCATTGCCCACCCGCTCTACATGGGCCTGGTGAACTCCTCGCCCCTGCCGGGTGCAGCGCTGGCGGACTCGCTGGTGTCGGCGCTCAACAACAACGCAGGCGCCTTCCACCAGAGCCCGGCCATGACCGCCTGCGAGGAAGAGGTGTGCCGGAGCTTCGTGCGCCTGGTGGGGCTGCCGGACACGGCGGCGGGCATGGTGCTGCCCGGGGGCACCTTCGCCAACCTGCAGGCCCTGGCGGTGGCACGCTCAGCGTGCCGCCTCACTCCGGAGCAAGCCCCGCTCGCACGCCTCTACGTCTCGGAGGCCGCCCACTTCTCCGTCTCGCGGGCGGCGCGGGTGGTGGGGTTCTCCGCCAAGCAGATCATCCGCATTCCCATGACGGGGCGGGACGCGATGGAGGTGGAGGCGCTCCAGGCCAGGCTGGAGCAGGACCTGCGCGAGGGCCTGCGCCCCGTGGCCGTCGTGGCGACGCTGGGCACCACCGGCACCGGGGGCATTGATCCGCTCAGCTCCATCGCCGACGTGTGCGCGCGTCACGGGGTCTGGCTGCACGTGGACGCGTGCTACGGCGGGGCGGCCCTGCTGCTGCCAGAGCTGCGCGGCCGGCTGGCAGGGGTGGCGCGGGCGGACTCGGTGGCCATCGATCCACACAAGTGGTTCTTCATCCCCATGACGGCGGGGCTGTTGCTGCTGCGCGAGCCGAAGCACGGACTCGAGGCGTTCGACGAGGCGGCCTCGTACATCCCCGGGGCGGACACGGAGGCGTGGCGCTGGGGCATTCCCGCCAGCCGCCGGGCCTCGGGCTTCGTCATCTGGATGGGGCTGCGGGCCCACGGCTGGGAGACGCTTCGCCAGGCCGTGCGCGGCAACATCGCCCTGTCCCGGACGCTGGAGCGAGGGCTGAGTGCCGCCGGGCTGGAGGTGCTCCCGGGCGGAGAACTCTCGGTGGTGTGCGCCCGCAGCCCTGGCCAGAACCTCACTCCCGAGGCGGAGGACGCGCGGCAGGTGGAACTCGCACGCCGGGTCAGCGCCTCGGGCCGGGCCTGGTTCGCCACGGTGCGCCACCGGGGCCGGAGCTGGCTGCGGTTCAACCTGGTGAACCTCCACGTCCAGGCGTACCACGTCGAGCGGATGATCGAGCTGGTCGCCTCCGCCGCGCGGGAGGGCTGAGGGAGCGGACCGGGTGGGCTACGATCGGCGCTCTCATGCCCATGTCCATCCATTGCTCCTGGCCTGCTCAGGGCCGTCTCTTCGCGCTGCTCGTCCCGCTGTGCCTGCTGGTGCTCGCCTGCCCTGACGACGAGCCCTTGCCTCCTCCTACCGAGGATCCCAATGCCGTCACCGGCCACCGCACCATCCTCCGCCGCCTGGAGACAGGAGACGAGCGCGGCTCGGACGGCACGGGCGTGGTGAGCACGCTGGCGGTGCTGGTACCCACGGGGGACACCTTCGAGACACGGCCGGTCATCTCCACGGGCGCGGACACCTTCAAGTTCGAGAACGTGCCGCAGGGGCTCTACTACCTGCGGCGAGGCACGGGCGCGTACGTCATCACCGAGCACCGGGAGCTGGATCTCGACGAGGCCGTGCTCGGACGCGAGGGAGTCGTCACGGTAGCGGCGGACCTGCCCATCACCTTGAACGGAACCGGGCTGGCGCCGCTGGACTCCAACCCGGACTTCGACGTGGTCGTCCCGAACGCGGGCGCCGCGGGCCAGCTCCACCTGGACGCCGATCCGCCTCCGGGCAGCACCGAAGTCACCGGCCAGCGCGGGGTGTACCGCTCCGCGTTCGGACGCCAGGAGGTCATCGACGGCACGCAGGGAGATCGCCTCTACCTGCACCAGAACCAGCGCCGCACGACGGGGAGCCTCAACTACCAGACCATCGTCCGTTCCCTCACGGTGACGGACGTCACCCTGCGCTCGGATGGCCAGGCCACGCCGCTGGGGGGCGCGTTCGCCGCCGTGCCCTCGCAGCCCGTCACCTTCGACTGGAGGCGCTCGAGCTTCGAGGTGCACCGGGCGGCGGCGCACCCACTGGCGGTCCCGTTGACGGCGTCCTCGGTGCGCCAGAGCCTCTTCCTGTCGCCCGCGCCGGGAGGCCTGGCGGAAGGGGTGGTGGGCTACACCGGAGAGCTGCTCTCGGGAAACATCGCCGCCGG
>DASVVJ010000733.1:0-6722 GCA_036389955.1 Myxococcaceae bacterium | reverse complement strand
CCGGGATGTTTCACGCGCATCCCGGCGGCGCGTTTCTTTTCCGCGGGCCCGCTCACTGTGACGACGGAGTGCTCAGGCGTTGCCGCCGCGCCGCGGGTCACCGGGGAGGTATTCCTGGCCGGCCGGAGCCTTCTTGGGATTCTTCGCGGTGGCGCTGCGCCCGGCCCGCCGCGGATTCTTCGTGGTGGAGCGCTTCTCCGAGCGCTTGTTGGCGACGTCGCGCTGCTTGCGCGTCTTGCGGATGCCGGTCTTCTTCGAGTCCGTCTTCTTGCGCAGCAGCCGCATCTCCTCGGAGTCCTTGGTGGCACGCCCACGGCTAGCAGCATCACGCCGGCCCTGCTTGAGCTTCTGGCTTACCTTCTTCGTGGCCATTACTCCTCCTTTCCCCCACAGCTATGCACGACGCTGGCAAGCGGCCAGCCCTCGTCCCCGCCAATGTCGAGAGCTCAGCGTTGGGGGCGGCTATTTCGGGCCATCCGCGCGGGCTGGGGTGTCATCCACCGCTCATCGACAGCGGCAAAGCCCACGACCAGTTCCCCGGCGAGCTGTCCCTGGCCGTGCTTGTCGCGCCGCCGCAGCCAGTCGTTGAGCACCCTGCCTTTGGCATCCTTGCGGACCTGTGGCTGGAGCAGGTGCAGCCGGGAGCGCTTCACCCCGCCGCCAGCGCGGTGCACGAAGGTCACCAGCCCATCCGCGGAGACGCGCTCCACCACGCCAATGTGGGTCAACCCATCGTTGCGCCGCCCATCGCGGTTGCGGTCATGGGTCTCCTGGAAGAAGACGAGGTCGCCGGGCTGAGGCTGGCCGCGGAGCGCGCCCAGTTGCTGGGCCTTGCGATAGATGGCCGCCACCCCGCCCTCTCCCGGCAACGGCTGCTCGGGCATCAGGCTCAGCCCCGGCTTCCAGTACGCCAGGTGCATCAGCCCGGAGCAGTCGTCATTCACCTCGCGGCTCACGCCCGTCAGTGAGGGCAGCCCCACCCAGCGCGAGGCACGAGAAGCAGCTTTGCGCGCGATCTCCGAGCGACGGGCCGCCTCGGCCTCCGTCCCCAGAAGGAGCACGCACCCCAGAACACCCAGCAGCAGAGCCCGGTACATGCTCAGCCCACCAGAGCAACCCCCGTGCCCTCCCCGGAGCGCCCTGCACGTGACACTTCCCTATGTCTCGGGTCCAGAACGTGGAACGCGCCTTCCCACGGAGTCCTTGCACACATCCGTGGGAGACCCGGGTGCCGGGCGCCTCTGGGACGCCAGGTTACCCCTCAGGGACGTGGGGCTGCCTGTGGGCCCGGCTCGGTGCGGACTCCGCCCAGTGCGAGCAGCTCGGACACGGTGACGAAGCGATAGCCCTGGGCCTTCAGGCTCTCGATGATGCGGCCCGCGGCCTCGAGCGTGCCCGGCTTCGCGGCCCCCCCGTCATGCAGAAGGATGATCGAACCCGGCCGCGTGGCCTCCAGCACCCGCGAGGTGATGAGCGCGGCGTCCTGGGTCGCATGATCATCGGGCACCACGTCGAAGGTGATGTGCTTGCGGCCCTGGCGCGAGAGGATCCAGGGAAGGACGAACAGCTTCTTGCCGAACGGAGCGCGGAAGAGGATCTCTCCGCGCACGCCCACCTCGCGCAGCAAGGCGTCTGTCCGGGACAGCTCCTCCTCGATAAAGGAGGGCGAGGAGAGCACCATGCGCTTGTGGGAGTAGGAGTGGCTGCCGAGCTGGTGCCCTTCGGCGAGCACCCGGGAGGCAAGCTCGCGGTGCTGCTCGATGTTCCGGCCCACCATGAAGAAGGTGGCCTTCACCTGGTGGCGGGCGAGCAGCTCGAGCACGGCGGGGGTGTTGGCGGAGCTCGGCCCATCATCGAAGGTGAGCGCGACCACGCGCTCTGGCGTCTCCACCCGGAGGTACAGCTCGCCGAAGGCCTGGAAGCTCCGGGCATTGGACAGCCGCCACAGGCCGATCACCACGCTCAGCACCACCACGGCACCGACACCCCAGCGTTTCATGCGCATGGCGGCGCCACCTTGCAGGAACTACACCGGCGAATAACTCCTTGAAACCAGGAGCGCCCTGTTCCCACCACGTGGGCCGCGAGCCTCGCGGCCGTGGCCGGGAACCCTCTCAGCGGGGGGGCTTGGCCGCTCGCTGAGCCAGCACCTGCTTCACGTCGTCCAGGGTCAGGCCCAGGGGGCGCACGGCGACGAGCAGGTGGTAGAGCACATCGGCCGCCTCCTCCACCGCGCGGGCCTTGTCCCCGTCGGCGCAGGCTGTCACCAGCTCCGCGCCTTCCTCGCCGATCTTCTTCAGCCGCAGGTTCCGGTCATCCAGCAACCGCCGGGTGTAGCTGGGCTTCTCACCGGGCGCCGGAGCCTGGGCGGCGCGCTGGGCGATGGTCTCGTCCAGGGCCACCAGGGCGTCCAGCCGGCCCGGGCCGAAGCAGGTCTGCTCACCCGTGTGGCACGCCGGGCCCGCCTTCTCCACCCGCGCGAGCACCGCGTCCCCGTCACAGTCGGCCGCCAGCGACACCACCCGCTGCACGTTGCCGCTGGTGGCGCCCTTGTGCCACAGCCCCCGCGTGCGCGAGCGGTAGTGCATCTCGCCCGTGGCCAGCGTGCGCTCCAGCGCCTCGCGATCCGCGTGCGCCACCATCAGCACGTCTCCGGAGCGCGCGTCCTGCGTCACCACCGTCACCAGGCCGTTGCCCTTGGTGAAGTCCAGCTTGGAGAGATCCAACATCACACCCTCTTCGCGCCCAGCAGTCCGCGCACCTGCGCGTCGAGCGCCCCGTTCGTTGCGATGCCATTGCCGCCGAACGAGGTGCGCTTGCCGGTCCAATCGGTGAACACCCCACCCGCCTCCTCGATAATGGGCTGCAGCGCCGCCGCGTCCCAGGGCGAGAGGAACTCGTCCACCATCACCTCGGCGCGGCCGGTGGCCACCAGCAGATAGCCGTAGCAGTCACCCCACGTGCGATCCATCGAGGCCTTGGCCGCCAGCGCCCGCCACGCCGCGCCCCGCTCCGGGGACTGGATGAAGCGCTCGTCGGTGGACAGCACCACCGCCTGAGACAGCTCGGACACGGTGGAGACCTTGGTGGGCCGGTTGTTCCAGAAGCAGCCGGCGCCGGGCGCCGCCACGAGCAGCTCGCCCACGGGAGGAAAGTACGCGGCCCCCGCGAGGATGCGCTCGCCCTCGGCCACCGCCACCAGCGTGCCCCACAGCGGCACGCCGCGGATGAATGTCTTCGTCCCATCGATTGGATCCAGGATCCACCGGCGCCTGGCGCCGGGGCGCGTCTCGCCGAACTCCTCGCCCAGGATGCCGTCCTCGGGGAAGTGCTTCTCGATCCAGGTGCGCGCCGTGTGCTCGGCGGTGCGGTCGGCCACCGTCACGGGCGTGCCGTCGCCCTTGATGTCCACGGTGACGCCCTTGCGGAAGAAATCGAGCGCCACGTCTCCGGACTTCCGGGCCACCTCGGCGGCGGCCTCCATCAACCCTTGCGATTCCGTTGTCATGCGACGCTCCTGATCCTCAGGCCGCTCGAGTGGAGCAGCGACTTGATCGCCCCGACGGTGGTGAGCCCGTCATGGAGAATGCCCGCCACCAGTGCCGCGTCCGCCTTGCCTTCCGTGAGCGCGTCGCGCACGTGCTGTGCGTTCCCCGCTCCCCCCGAGGCGATGACGGGAACGTCCACCGCCTCGGCGACGGCCCGCGTCAGCGCCAGGTCATATCCCGAACGGGCTCCATCCCGGTCAATGCTCGTGAGGAGAATTTCCCCTGCCCCCCGCTTCACGCACTCGCGCGCCCAGGCCACCGCCTCCAGTTCCGTGGGAGTGCGGCCTCCCCGGGTGTAGACGCGCCAGCGGTCGCCCTCGCGCCGCGCGTCGATGCTGGCCACCACGCACTGGGCGCCAAAGCGCTCGGCGCACGCGGTGAGCAGCTCGGGGTTCGTCACCGCCGCCGAGTTGATGCTCACTTTGTCCGCACCGGCGCGCAGGGCGCGGCCCACGTCGTCCACCGTGCGCACGCCTCCGCCCACGGTGAGCGGGATGAAGAGGCGCTCGGCGGTGCGCTGCACGACTTCCCACAGCGTCTCCCGCTCCTCGGCGCTGGCGGAGATGTCCAGGAAGGTGAGTTCGTCGGCGCCCTCGGCCTCGTAGCGCTGGGCCAGGGCCACGGGATCGCCCACGTCGCGCAGGCCCTCGAACTGCACGCCCTTCACCACGCGCCCGCCTTTCATGTCCAGGCAGACGATCAACCGGCGCGTGAGCATCACTTCACCTCCAGGGCCACGGAGCCCTTGGTGCTGAACACCGTACCCGAGTCCACCAAGGCATCCCGGAGCGCCAGGCCCACGGCCTTGAAGGCGGCCTCGGTGAGATGGTGGCTGTCCTTGCCGCGGATGATGCGGATGTGGAGCGTCACCTTGGCGTGCTCGCAGAACGAGCGCATCCAGTGGTCGTACAGCTTGTTGCGCAGCGGGCCGCGGTAATAGAAGCGTCCGCAGGTGTCGATGGCCGCCTGCACCAGCGCGTCATCCATGGGCAGGGTGCGCTCGCCGTAGCGCGCGGCGGTGGGCGGGATGAGCTGGTACACGGCGGTGCCCACGGCGATGGCCACGTCCTCCATGATGTGGTGGCGCAAGTCCCCTCGCGCGTGCAGCTTCATGTCCAGGCCCGCGTAGCGCGCGAAGGTGCCCAGCATGTGGTCGAAGAACTTCAGGCCCGTGTCCACCTCGGCCACGCCCTTGCCGCGCGTGAGTTCCACGCGGATCTGCGTCTCCTTCGTATTGCGAGTCACGACAGTCATGCGAACTCCCGTGCGACCGCGGCCGCGTCGAGCTTTCCGGTGTACAGCGCCATGCCGATGACAGCGCCGTGGGCCCCGGCGTCCGCCAGGGCCCTCAAGTCCTCCAGGGTCGTCACGCCGCCCGAGGCGTAGACGCGGTGCCGGCTGGCCCGCGCCACTTCCTGCATCAACGGCAGGTCCACGCCTCCCATCTGTCCTTCCTTGTGAACGGCGGTGACGAGCAGGCCTCCGAGAGGCAGCGGCTCCAGCGCGGCGAGCACCTCGGCGACATCCCGCGCGCTGCCGGCGGTCCACCCGCGCGTCACCACCTCGCGGCCCTTCACGTCCGCGGCCACCACCACACGGCCGGGAAAGCGCGAGGCCACCTCGGACAACCACGCGGTGTCCTCGATGGCACGAGTGCCCACCACCGCGAACGAGGCGCCGCTGGCGAGCACCGCCTCCACCCGGGCCGTGTCGCGCACGCCACCGCCCACGGTGAAGGTGAGGCCCGGCTCGTGGCTCAGCAGCCGGGCAATGGCGTCCATGTTGGAGCCCTTGCCCAGCGCCGCGTCCAGGTCCACCACGTGGAAGGTCTTGAAGCCCAGGCCGCGCCACTTCTTCAGCGCGTCGAGTGGATCGTTCACGCGCACGCGCTCGGCGTCATAGGAGCCGCCCACGAGCTGCACGCAGGCGCCCTCGCGCAGGTCGATCGCGGGGATGGCGATCATCGCGCCACCTCCTGGAGGAAGGACTGCACGAAGCGCACGCCAGCGGTGGAACTCTTCTCCGGGTGGAACTGCACGCCGAGCACTTTGCCGCGACGCACCGAGGCGGGGAACCGGTCCTCCTCGTGCGTCGTCCACCCCACCACCACCCCGGGCTCCTCGGCGCGGCAGACGAAGCTGTGGGCGTAGTAGACGGTGTCCAGCCGGGCGGTGCGCAGGGCAGCATCCTGTTCCACGGCGTTCCAGCCGATGTGCGGCACCTGCTTGGCCTTCAGCCGCGTCACTCGTCCCTTGAAGACGCCCAGGCCGCGGCCTTCGCCCTCGTCACTGGACTCGAAGAGCAGCTGCATGCCCAGGCAGATGCCCAGGCACGGCAGGCCGTCTTCCAGGGCCTTGCGCATCTGCTCGCGCCCGGGCTCGAGCCGGGCCGCGGCGGCACCGAACGCGCCCACGCCAGGCAGCACGAGCACATCGGTGTCCAGCGCCTGAACCGGGTCGGTCTGCACGCGCACCTCCAAGCCCGGCGCCGTGGCGATCGCCTTGGCCAGCGAGTGCAGGTTGCCCGCGCCGTAGTCGAACAGGGTCACTCTCACCGCCGTGCCTCCCGCAGCGCCTGAAGCGCCGCCTCCATCATGGACCAGGGTCCGCAGCCAATCCGCAACGCGTCACCCACAAGGGTCAGGTTCTGAAAGGCCCGGACGTTCACATCCCGCTCCCGCATGCGCGCGGCGATCCGGGGAGCCCCGGGCAGCGGCACCATGACGAAGTTGGCCTCGGACGGCAGGGGCTGGAGCCCCTCGGCCCGGAGCGCCGTGATCAGCCGCTGGCGGCTCTCCTTGGCCTCCTCGGCGCGAGCCTTCACCCAGGGCAGATCCTGAGTGAGCGCGGCGATGGCCATGCGCTCGGCCACGCCGGTGTGCTTGTACGGGCCGCGCGCCTTCTCGATCTCGGCCACCACCTCGGGGCGGCCGATGGCGTAGCCCACCCGCATGCCCGCCAGCCCAAACGCCTTGGACAGGGTCCGGGTGACGAGCACGTTGGGCCGGGAGCGCACCAGGTCCACGTTGCTGCCGCGGGCGAACTCCACATAGGCCTCGTCCACCAGAACGAGGCCGGTGGCGTTGTCCACCAGCCGCTCCAGGGAAGCGCGGGAGATGGCGGTGCTCGTGGGGTTATTGGGCGAGCAGACGTAGAGGAGCCGCGCGTCCGTGGC
>DASVVJ010000732.1:0-2088 GCA_036389955.1 Myxococcaceae bacterium | reverse complement strand
CATCGAGCCGCCCCAGGTGTACGCCACCGAGACGACGCCCGGCGTGGCCGGCCACTTCTCGGACGTGGAAGTGATGGAGCGGATGCTGCGCGAGGACATCCTCGCCGCCAAGGCCCAGGCGGACGTGGTGCTACCCTTCTTCCACTGGGGCAAGGAGAGCACGTACGACCCGCTGCCCTACCAGGTCCGCCTGGCCCGAGCCGCCATCGAGGCGGGCGCGGCGGGGGTGCTCGGCAGCCACCCGCACGTGCTCCAGGCCATGGAGCTGCACCAGGGCGCTCCGGCGATCTACTCGCTGGGCAACTTCGTGTTTGGAGGCAACTGGAACCCGCGGGACAAGCGCAGCGCGCTCTACCAGGCACGCTTCTCGCCGGGCGGTTATCTCTCCAGCGAGATCTTCCCGCTGCGCACGGACCGCTACCCGGAGTTCCCGGTGCAGCCCATTCTCGTCACCGGCCCGGAGGCCGAGGAGGTGATGCGACTGCTGGCCACCCGCTCGGCTCCCTTTCCGCGGATGCTGCCGGAGCTGGAGCCCTACCGCCCGCCGGGCTCACTCCCCTGAAGGACAGGGGAGGAGCCAGCCGGGATGATTAACCGTGCTTGGCCTTGTTGCTCTGTCCGCGCTTGGCGCGCACGCGGCGGCGCTTGAGGACGCCCTTCTTGCTCTTGGCGCGGTTGGACAGCTTCTTCTTCGAGCGATTTCCCTTTTGAGCGGGCATGTTGCAGCACTCCAGTAGCAGATGTTGAGCCGCATGGTAGCGGCAGCGGGCGCCCTTCTTTCACGCTCCAGCCCGGGGCACCAAGGAATTTCTTAGGGCCCTCTACCCTTGCCAGCGGGCAAGCAACGGGGCAATACCCCTGGAACGACGATGATTGACAAGCTTGAAGAGGTAGAGCGCCGGTTCGAGCGGCTCACCGCGGACCTGTCCAACCCCGAGGTGCTCGGCGATTCGGCCAAGCTCCTGAAGGCGTCCAAGGAGCGGGCGAGCCTGGAGAAGCTCGTCGAGGCCTTCCGCGCCTACCGCAAGGTGCTGGACGACCTGAAGGAAGTGGAAGCCTGGCTGGATGCCGGGGATGCGGACGAGAAGGCGTACGCCCGTGAGGCCCTGCCCGGCCTGAAGCAGCAGCGCGACGAGATGGAGGCGCAGCTCAAGATTCTGCTGCTGCCCAAGGACCCCAATGACGAGAAGAACGTCATTCTGGAGATCCGCGCGGGCGCTGGCGGCGACGAGGCGGGCCTGTTCGCCGAGGAAGTGATGCAGATGTACCTGCGCTACGCGGCCAAGAAGGGCTGGTCGGCGGAGATCGTCGACATGAGCCCCGGCAGCGTGGGCGGGGTGAAGGACGTCACCATCACCCTGTCGGGCGACCAGGTCTACAGCCACATGAAGTACGAGTCCGGGGTGCACCGGGTGCAGCGCGTGCCCGCCACCGAGACTCAGGGCCGCATCCACACCTCGACCATTACGGTGTCGGTGATGCCCGAGGCGGAGGACGTGGACATTCAGATCAACCCGTCGGACATCGAGATGCAGGTGATGCGCTCGACGGGCTCGGGCGGCCAGAGCGTGAACACCACGGACTCGGCGGTGCGCCTCATCCACAAGCCCTCGGGCATCGTGGTGAAGTGCCAGCAGGAGAAGAGCCAGACGAAGAACCGCACCCAGGCCATGCGCATGCTGCGCGCCAAGCTCTATGAAATCGAGCAGGAGCGCATCAACTCCGAGCGCGACTCGATGCGCCGCGGCCAGGTGGGCACCGGCGACCGGAGCGAGAAGATCCGCACCTACAACTTCCCGCAGGACCGGCTCACCGACCACCGCATTGGCCTGACGGTGCACAACCTGCCAGCCATCATGGTGGGCGGCATCGAGGACGTCATCACCGCCTGCCGCACGCACTACCAGGCCGAGGCCCTCAAGCAGCAGACGGGCTCGCCCGCTCCCACCGCCCGCGCATGAGCAGCGAGACCTGGACCATCCGCAAGGTCCTGACCTGGACGACGGGGCACTTCGAGAAGCGCCAGGTGGACGCCCCCCGGCTCACCGCCGAGATGCTGCTCTCGTACGTGCTGAAAACCACCCGGGT
>DASVVJ010000731.1:0-5403 GCA_036389955.1 Myxococcaceae bacterium | reverse complement strand
TGCTCCGCCAGCAGCCTCAGGTCTCCGCGCCGGCTGCGCAGCGGCGGCAGCACCAGCGGCATCACTCCCAGCCGGTAATACAAATCCTCCCGGAACTTCCCCTGGCGCACAGCCCCCAGCAGGTTCCGATGGGTGGCCGTCACCACCCTCACGTCCACCAGGAAGGGGCGGTTGGAGCCCACCGGTTTGATCTCTCCGCTCTCCAGCACGCGCAGCAGCTTGGCCTGCAGCTCCAGCGGCAGCTCGCCCACCTCGTCCAGGAACAGCGTGCCGCCCTGGGCCGCCTCGAAGGCGCCCTGGCGCTTGAAGGCCGCGCCCGTAAAGGCCCCCTTCTCGTGGCCGAACAGCTCGCTCTCCATCAGCGCGGGCGAGAGCGCCGCGCAGTTGAGCGGCAGAAAGGGCCGGCCCGCGCGCGGAGAGCAGGCGTGCAGGGCCCGGGCGACCAGTTCCTTGCCCGTGCCGGACTCGCCCAGAATCGTCACCGCCGAGTGCGTGCGCGCCACCCGCTGGATGCACTCCACCAGCTGCCGCACCGCCGGATCGGTGCCGACGATGCCGTGAAAGTCGGGCTCCGGCTGTCCCCGAGGCACCGGCTCGAAGACCAGCTCCGTCTCGCCCACCCGCAACACCGTGTTCAGCGGAAGCTCCGCCTCGAACAGGCGCACCCCCTCCAGGAACGTGCCATTGGTGGAGTTCAGGTCTCTGACGTGAAAGCCCACCCCACTCCGCGTCACCTGCAGGTGCCGGCCGGAGATGAATCGATCCGCAATCACCAGCTCATTCTCCGGGTCCTTGCCCACGGTGAAACCGCTGGCGCCGATCGGGTAGACACCCTCGGTAGAGCCCCGCCTGACGCGCACTTGGGCTGGAGGCAGCTCCTGCTCCGTGGCCTCGCGCGCCTGCACGTCGGTGAGGTGTTCCCTCTGGGTAGAGCCCGCGTCTGCCGCACTGCCCCGCTGCCGGAACAGCGCGCGCCACGCGCCCAGTTGCAGATCCGCCCCATCCCGCAGCTCCCCCCGCGTCATGGGCTTGCCCGCCACCAGCGTGCCCTGGCCGGACAGATCCTCCAACAGGCAGCGGTCGCCCTCATGCTGTAGCGCCACCTGCTGCCGGCTCACATGGGGATCCGGGATGACGACATCGCTGTCATCTCCACGGCCGAGCACCAGGCGCTGGCGCTCCAACCCAATCCTGAGCACTTCCTCACCGCGACGAAAGAACACCAACTCCGGCATGGCTGCATCCCCCTGTGCAGACTCACCTCTCCGCGGCGCGTGGCTACTTCCGACTAGTCGGAAGTACCGAGCAGCCCAGAGGCGGAACGGCACCGTCCGCGTTCACGGACGGGCTGTCCGGTGAGTGCTGGAGACACTTTCTATCATTTCGGCGGGTTACCGAAACCCTCCCGCCCTGTGTCTCTGCGCTCCTGGCGCTGTAACCCAGCGGCATGGCTGCGCTTCTTCCTCGCACCGTCCTCCCTCGCGGACGCTTCATCCGCGAGCGCGGATGGTCCTGAGAGGGAGGCCCTCTCAAGTGCTCGTTTTCACAGCCCCCCGAGGTTGGCTTGCCCTGTGCTCCTGGCCCGTCCAGCCGCACTGTCAAACGGCCGGGACGCATGCCGCGTCTCACAGGGGAAAAACCTCACCATGCTCAGCCTGTTGAAGTTCAAGGAGAACAAGACCGCCACCACCACCACCACCGGCATCCCCAAGGACACCACCCTTCAGCAGTTGAGGGACGAGCTGATTGGGCTGATGGCTCAGGAGAACACCAACCACCACCGCATGGGACAGATCTACAACCACATCGTGGAGCACGAGCTGGCGCAGAAGTCGGGCTTCAAGGACGCCAAGGACTTCTTCAGCCAGCAGTTCGCCGACCTGTCTCAGTCGACCCTGAGTACCTACGGCGCCGTGGCCGACGCCTTCACCGCTGCCGTGGCGCGCCGCTTCGGCGTCACCTGCCTCTATCTGCTGCTGACGTACAAGGAAGCCACGGACCTGCAGGTGAACTTCGAGGAGCCGGGCGACACCCTCATCGAGGTGCCGGACGAGAAGGGGCAGGTGAACTCCATTCCCTTCAAGGCGTGCACGGTGGACCAGATGCGCAAGGCGCTGCAGCGCAAGCGCAAGCCGGCCTCCAGCAAGCCCCTGCCCCCGGAGGCCGAGGCGCTGGCCGGGCAGTACCGCGACGCGGTGACCACCCGCTTCCCCAAGGGCAAGGGCGCGCTCGTCACGGTCAGCGTGCGCAACCAGAAGGGCAAGGCGGTGCTCGACTTCAAGGGCGTGCCCGTCGAGCAGGTGGATCAGCTCATCGAGGCGCTCTCCGAACAGCTGCCCTCGATGCGAAGGTTGCAGTAGCCGCCCGGGGCAGCAGCCCGGGTGAGTGCGGTCCGTGAAACACCGGGCGGCCCTCTCCTGCTCCTGGGAGGGCCGCCCTTGTTCAGGGGAAAGGCTCACGACCATGAATGGCCAGATTCCGCCGGCTCCTCGCCCGGGCTACGCCCGCTGCGTGCGCTGCCTTCATCTCTTCCTCGGCCAGATGTTGCAGCTTCAGTCCTCTCAGCTTTGGTGTTCGTGGTGCCTGGAGCAAAGGCCGGGCTCGCCCCACGGCACTGTCGACGCCGCCTCCTGCCACTGCCAACTCCTGGCTCGATGAGCGTGCTTGCGCGAGTGACTGGAGTGACAGCCCTCCCTCGCTGCTTGAACGTAGGGCTTCACCAACGTGGCCTGTACCCCTGCGGGGCGGAGTAGGTCGTCTGTCGTCAGTGCGACGACAGGGACCGAGGCAAGACGCGGGCCCTGCGGGGGTGTGGCGAAACGGGGCGCGGTGGAGGCTAGTCGGTCCCGCCCGGTGCCGTGATGATGTCGTCGTCGGCCACGAAGACGGGCGGCAACTCATTCTCGCTGGTGGGCCCAACGATGCGCCGACTTCTGCGGGCCCCGTCCAGCGAGCAATAAACCTCCTCTAGCGCCTGCTTGGGGCCGTAGGCGTCACCCAAGCCCGCCCGCAGATCCGCCGCCAATTCCGCCGCCGTCTGATAGCGATCGTCCGGCTTGCGCTGGATCAACTTGCGGACGATGGAGCGCAGCGGAGGGGCGAGCCGCTGTGTCAGTTCTTCCACGTCCTGCGGAGCGAACGTGGCAGCCCGCAGGATGCAGTCCTCCGCATAATCGGGAAGGTTCTCGTACCCATCCAGGGCGTTGATCGTCGCCTCAAGAACCTGCCTCTTCGCCGCTGGCGTGAGGGCCCTTTCCAAGTCCTCGGGCCGCGCGTTGGAGGTGCTATAGAGGTGTCGCCACGTGGCCAACTCCAGCAGCACCAACCCCAGCGCGAACAAGTCCGAGCGCGGATCCATCGGCCCGCCTAGCAGCCCTTCCGGTGAGCAGTAGAACACCTCGCCGTGAGGGCGCGGGATCGACGTCTTCACCCTTCCCGGGAGCAGCGAGCGCGCGCGGGCAAAGTCCGTCAGCACTACCTCGCCCTCGGTGCCCAAATAGATGCGAGTAGGGTTCACGTCTCGGTGGACGATGCCCAACGGGGCGCCGCTCTCGCCTGTGCGCGTGTGCGCGTGGTGCAGGGCGCTCGCCACCTCGGCGCCCACGTACATGCAGAACTCAGGAGAGAGGAACACCTTGCGCTGTAGCGAGTAGCTGATCAGCGTGTTGATCGAAGTGCCCTCTACACGCTCGGACACGACGTAGAGAACACCCTCGACTTCGTAGCACCCAAGGACACGGGCGATTCGTGGGTCTTCCAGGTACGCGGCTAACCGCGCTTCTTCGCTGAGCCGCGCGCGCATCCTGGCCAGTGCTTCGGGATCGAATGCAGAGGAGGGCGGCATACTGCGGACGATGACCGGGCGCGTGCGCTTCTGTCCCTTGCGTTCCCAGGCCAGCACGGTCCTTTCCCCAAGCCGGGATTGCGCCAGGTCGGCAACCACCTCACGCGACAGATCCACCTCATACGAGAGATCGCCCTGAGAGAAGAGAATCACTCCCGGGACACGCCAGGGAGACCGAGAAGTAGCCATGCGGGATCGACTCCTCGCGGCGCGAAGGGCGCCGCGCAACGGAGCGAAACACTACCTGGCGTGTGCTGGGAGAGTGAACGACCCGAGCGGTTGGAAGCGGCGCGGGGCTGGACTACAGCGTCAGCGGAACGCCCCAGCAGGCCCGCCTTGGCACGGGCGTTTTTCACGGCCCAGGCAGGCCCGCCTCGACGGAGCGGGAGAGCCCCACCAGCCAGCAGAAATCCTCGGCCTGGGAACCCTCCACCGGCCCACCTCACCTGTCCGACGCGCACGCTCAACGGGCCCAGCAGGCGAGCCCCAGCGGCCCTGGTTGGCCCTCCTATCCTTCGGGGCAGAGTTCGTTGATGAGCGCAACGAGGGCGCCGGATTCATAGGGCTTCCGCAGCATCCGCTTGGCTCCAGGCGGTAAGGGGACATCACTGGCCGTGACCACCACCACTGGCAACGTGCGGCGTACTGGGTCCGCTTCCAACCGGGCAAGGAACCCGGCCCCATCAAGTACCGGCATCATCATGTCCAAGAGAACGAGGCACTGCTGCCCGAGTTCATCGAGCCTTTTCAGCCCCTCTTGCCCGTTGGTGGCCGTGGCCACATTGAAGCCCTCAAGCTCCAGGATATCCGCCACGGCTTCCCGGATATCTTGATCGTCCTCCACGATGAGGATCGTTCTAGCAGGTGTAGGGCTCACGGTTGCACGGGGGGGCTTGGATCGGTGGGCATGTCCACCACGAAAACGCAGCCCTTGCCTAGCAAGTTGTGCACGCGCAGTTCTCCCCCGTGGGCCTCGATTGCCTGCTTGGTGATGGCCAGTCCCAAGCCGAAGCCGCTTCGGTCCTTCCCCAACTGCACGAAGGGATTGAAAAGTGACTGCATCCGGCCCTCGGGCAGCCCGCCGCACTCATCCTCCACATCGAGCCGCATGCGCTTGCCCGCCTCTTGGGCCCGCAGGTGGATGGTCGCTCCCTCGCGGGAAAACTTCACGGCGTTGCGCACGAGGTTAGAGAGCGCCGAGTGCAGCAGCTTGCGGTCAGCCATGAGGGACAGCTCTCGGGGCACTTCGATGTGCAGACGCATGCCCTTGGTTTCCAAGTCGATGGCGATCTCCGCTTCGAGGTTGCGCAGCAACTGCTCAAGGCCCACCGGCTCACGCAGCGGAGCGGGGAGAGCCCGCAGCCGCATCTCCGTCAAGGCGTTGCTGATCAGGGTGTCCACCCGCTCTAGGCTCTGGGTGAGGACTTCAACAGGGCGGGCTTTGGGCAGCAGCCCCTTGCGCTCCAGGGAGCCGAGCGCGAGGCGTGCGGAGGCCAACGGGTTGCGCAGTTCGTGGGCCAGAAAGCTCATGTACTGGGCCGCTAGCTTCTGCAACTCCT
>DASVVJ010000730.1:0-24828 GCA_036389955.1 Myxococcaceae bacterium | reverse complement strand
CAATGACGCCACGCACCTGGACCGGCTGGAGGGAGCGCTGGGCTCGGGTATCCTCACACCCGAGCTGGCCGCGCGCATCGTCAAGACGGCGAAGGTGACGGCGCGGCTGTACCTGCTGCAGCTCGAGGAGCTGGGCAATGTCTGAGCCGCTGAACCCGCTGTGGCTGATTCCGTTCTGCGTGGCGTACTTTCTGGCGGCGGGCATGGCCATCAACGTGGCCTACCACCGGGTGCTCTCGCACCGCTCGCTCACGCTCAACCGCTGGCTGGAGCGCGCCTTCGTCACCCTGGGCATCCCCGCGGGCACGCCCATTCAGTGGGCGGGCAACCACCGCTGGCACCACGGCCACACGGACGTGGAGGGAGATCCGCACTCACCGGTGCTCAACGGCTTCTGGTGGGCGCACGTGGGTTGGTATATCGGCACCGCGAACCCGGTCATCTGCTTCCTGTACTCCATCGCCGGGCCGCTGCGCGTGCTGTATGACGGGTGGAACCGGCCACGCACCAACCAGCAGTACAACCACCTGGCCAAGGACGTGGCGGCGGATCCCTGGTACCGCTTCGTCAGCCGGCCGGGGCCTTACCTGGTGCTGTGCATCCTGCACGTGGTGGTGCCGTGCGGCGGGGCGTACCTGCTCTTCGGGACCGTGGGCGTGGCGGCCGCGTGGGGCATGCTGGTGCTCATCTTCAACCTGGGCGACGCCATCGACAGCGTGACGCACATCTGGGGCGAGCGCCCCTATGCCGAGGTACACCAGGCCCGGAACAACCTCTTCATGGGCTACGCCACGCTCGGCGAGGGCTGGCACGCCAACCACCACAGCTTCCCCTCTAGCGCGCGCCATGGGCTGCTGCCCGGGCAGTTCGACTTCACCTGGTGCGTGCTGCGCTTCTTCGAGAAGCTGGGGCTCGCCAGGGACCTGCGCGTGCCCAGCCAGGCGGAGATCGAGGCCCGGATGCACAGCCCCGCTCCCGCTTCTCCCATCCGCGTCACCCTTCCCCAGTGAGCCATGGATCCTGTCGACCTGCTGAGCAATGAGCCGCATGACCCGCGTGACCCGGATCCATGGGTGGCGCTGTTCCTGGACCGCAGCCTGCCGATGAACGAGCGCACCAAGGCGACGCTGCTGGTGGATCAGCGCTCGCGTGCGCGCCAGTTCCTGCTGCCGGCGATCCGCCCGCTGGCCCGGCTGCTGATCATCGTCTTCCAGATCATGAAGATCTTCGTGTCCAACCGCTTCACGTCATCGAAGCTGTTGCACCGGCTGCTGTCCTGGGGCCTGAAGAACTTCGTGAGCCCCGAGGCCAACTACCTCATCCTGCGCCACTTCCACGTGGGCTCGGAGATCCTCGACTTCATCGCCCGGAACACGAAGGAGCTGGGGATTCCCACCAACCCCATCCGCCCGACGAACCTGGACCATGTGAAGGATGAGATTTTTCTCAACCACGACCTGAACCTGTACAACTTCGTCATCCGGCTGAACCGGGCGCTGCGTGACCAGGGCAAAACGCTCGCGCCACCGGCGAAGCTGGACTTCAGCGGCATCTCGGACGAGTTCCCGATTGAGGAGATGCCGCGCCGGTGGACGAACATCCTGGACCTGCAGTCGGCCATCGAGATCTTCACGCCGATGTACCAGTTGTTCCTCACGGACCGGGACTTCTGGCGCGCGAGCAACTCGCTGCAGCTGGACGAGACGATCGCCATCTACGTGGCGACGATTCTGCAAGCGCCGGGGTTGGTGGCGCTGGTGAACAACCGCCACCCGATGGTGCCGCTGACCACGATGCGGGCGGGGTTCCGGCTGATGCTGCACGGGCTGTCGGCCGAGTCGCTCCACGGCTTCCTGGTGGAGTGCAAGCACGGGCGGATGTCGCAGCTTGCGCGCATCGTGTCGCCGGGGCTCCAGAAGATGATCGCTACTGAGGCGGCGTGAGCTCCGGGCCTGAACGCCAGGGCGCCCCGGCGGATGCGCCGGCACGAGTGGCCTACCGGGTGGAGACGGCGCGGCTGGTGCTGCGGTGCTACAGCCCAGCGGATGCGCCAGCGCGCAAGGCGGCGGTGGACATCAGCCGTGACCACCTGCTGCCGTACATGGGATGGGCGAAGGAGCATCCCCAGCCGGTGGAGGCGCACGTTGCGTTGCTGAGACGGTTCCGGGGCATGTTCGACCTGGATCAGGAACGGTTCTACGGCGTCTTCGACAAGGCAGAGCAGCGGGTGCTGGGCGAGGTGGGGCTGCTGACGCGCGCGGGGCTGGGCGCGCTGGAGCTGGCCTACTGGGTGCGCGCGGATGTGGCGGGACAGGGCTTCGCCACCGAGATGGCGGGAGCCGCGACGCGCGTGTGCTTCGAGGTGCAAGGGCTGCGGCGCGTGGACATCCAGGTGGACGTGGGCAACGACCGCAGCGCGGCAGTGGCGCGCAGGCTGGGCTTCCAGTTCGAGGGGACGCTGCGTCAGCGGCAGGGCCCGCGAGACGAGCATCCGGTGGACGTTCAGTCCTTCTCGCTGCTGGCGAGCGAGTTCCCCTCCAGCCCAGCCGCGAAGCTGGAGCTGCGCGCCTTCGACGTGCTGGGCGCGCCGCTCCTCTGATTCAGCGAAGGGGAGAAGAGGTCCGGCCCCCAGGCACACCTGCCCGTTCAAGGATGAAGGAGCAGTGGATGGAGTGGGAAGGTGCGACTGGGGGCCGGTATGACCAGAGCTTAAGCAGTGGCCATGCCAGCGCCGCAGCTCAGGGGTGCGCCAAGGAAATCAAGAACTTGGCTGACCGGACACTGTGCGCCGGTGACAATTTTCGGGCGGCACGGTGACCAAACGCGCACGTGGCTGCGGGAGCGCAGGTCAGTGCTTCGCGAAGCGCACGAAAAGAGCCACGCACCTCCGAATAGCGGTGGGGAGTGGACGTTGAAGGGCTTCGCAGAGTCTCACTGCGTTGATAAGCACCTTCGCCATCTTCTGCCCAAACGCGGTTGGGTTTAGCTCGAAGAAAGGCTGGAGCTTGCGCACCGCCTCTTCATAACAAGCCAGCGCCTCCTCGCTCCGGTCCAGTTCGCTCAATATATTGCCCAAGTTGCTGAGGCCCATGGCGAGTTCGGGTTGGAAGAACTCCGAGTTGCGTTGCGCAAGCGCTTCATAAGTTGCCACCGCCTGTTCCGTCGTCTTCAACGCTTCTTCTTGGCGGCCTAGTTCGCTCGACAAGATTCCCAGGTTGCTGAGGCTCATGGCGAGGTCGGGCTGGAAGGCCTCTGGGTTGCGCTGCGCCAGCGCTTCATACTTTGCCACCGCTTGCTCCGTCGCCTTCAGCGCATCCTCGTGGCGGCCCAGCTCGCTCAATATAAGTCCCAGGTTGTCCAGACTTCCAGCGAGATAAGACTGGAACGCCTCTGGATTATGCTGCGCTAGCGACACAAACATTTCCACCGCCTGCTCCGTCGCCTTCAGCGCATCCTCGTGGCGGCCCAGCTCGCTCAACTTGGTGCCGAGGTTGTTAAGGCTCATAGCAAGATCGGGCATGAAAGCCTCTGGGTTACCCTGCGTCATCGCTCGCCTCAATCCTACCGCCTGCTCTGTCGCCTTCAGCGCCTCCTCTCGGTGGCCGAGCTCGCTCAATATGAGACCCAAGTTGCTCAGACTTCCGGCCAGGTAGGGCAGGAATACCTCCAAGTTGTGCTGCGCCAACACTTGGTACATTTCCACTGCCTGCTCCGTCGCCTTCAACGCCTCCTCTCGGCGGCCCAGCTCTTTCAAGTTAGTGCCGAGATTGTTGAGGCTCATGGCGAGGTCTGGCTGGAAGACCTCCGGGTTGTGCTGCGCCAGCGCTTCGTACGTTTCTACCGCCTGCACCGTCGCCTTCAACGCCTCTTCTCGGCGGCCCAGCTCGCTCAACCTCAGGCCGTAGTTGTTGAGCAGCCTGGCCCGCTCAGCCTGCCACTGGTCATCGCCTGTGGCGGGTAGCCCAGCCAGAAGGGTACGAGCTGTCCACTCGGCCACCCTGCGAAGCGACACGGTAGGGCGGGGAATTCCCTCTGCTTCCAACTCGCGGGCCAGTTCCACATCGCCCCCTGTCTCAAGCCGTTCCGCTAGTTCATCGCCCAGCACCGAGAGGGCCGTCAGCCGTCCGACAGCCCGCGCTGCTTGCAGCGCGAGGCGCGCACGTGGGCGCATGGGACCCGAAAGAATCTCTCGGATCCATTCCCGCGCAGCTTCAGGCTCTCTGGCGGATGCCCGTCCGAGTAGCTCCAGCGCGTTCTTTACGGCACTAGGCTCTTCATCCTCCGGAAGCACGCGGTGGATCCAGTTGTCCGGAACAATCTCCTTCTTGCTCAGCGTCCTTTCCGCCACTCGCAACACCAGCCCCTCACCCAGGAGATCGGGTTCCAAGGCAGGCAGGAACGCTGGGGACTCGTCGCCACCCCGGCGGTAGATCAAATGGAGCTGCTTGAGCAGCTTCTCGCTTTCATCGGATGCCGGGCGCCCGAGCACCCGTTGCGCGATCGTCCGCGCGGCTTCGTGAGTCGCCAGGCCTCCATGAAGCGTGGCGGCCGCGACGAGCTGGCGCGCTTCGGATTGCCAGGAGCTCGCGTCCCAGAAGCGCTCCTCGTGGTCAAGGATGACCTCCATCAAATTGTGCGCCTCGAACCTGAGGCCTTCTACCGCCGCAAGAGCAGCCATGTGCAGGTAGAGCACCCGCTCGAAACGCTTGTCGGACAACGGAGGCAGCGCTTGCGGCTCGAACCTCTTCCCCTGCCTCCGGGAGAATTCCTTCGCGGCTTCACGGAACACCGCCGCTCGGTCTGCTTCCGTCCAGGCCAAGGGCTCCAATTCGTACGGCGGTGTGGCCCCGAGCCACGCCTCTACCTCCGAGTTGGCCTTCAGCAGTGCCGTCCACCAATCACCCGCGCCCCGGGCCAGGAGCAACACACGCACCCGGCGCATCGTTCCTGTTCCCTCCTGGACCGCATAGCGATGCATGCGCAGGAGCACCTTCCGGAGTTCCTCGGCCCGGCTCTCCGCGTAGTCGAGCACCACCAGCACGGGCTGATCTCTCGACCACAGCCGCTCGAACCAGTCTTCGGGTACACCCTTCGCGAGGAAGCCAGCGACCCACCCCCGGCTGCGAAGGCGGCGAATCCACTCGATGGCAAGGCGCGTCTTCCCGCTTCCTCCCGAGGCGTGCAGCAACCGCACCGCGACCGGCTCCTCACTGCCGCACCAGCGCTCGAGTTCCCCGAGCACTTTTTCCCGTCCTCCCTGGTGGAAGGGGACGACCTCGTAGCGCGTATTGAGGAGCTTGGATGGGAGCGGTTTTTCCTCGAGCTGTCCCTCGGTGCCCGACAGCAGCAGATCGTCCTTCCCGGGGGTCACTTCCACTTCGAGGTGCTCGCGCAGGAACGCGATCAAGCACTCGGCCGAGGCTCGCGCGGCGAACTCCTTGAACTGATCGTCGCGGCCGTGATTGGCGAAGTCCATCACGCCCTTCATCACCAGCGCTTCGAGCTTCCGATCCCGCTGAGCATGCACCAGCGCTCCGAGAGCCGCTGCTTCCATCTCCAGGCCCAGCGTCTTGCGCAGGTACTCGGAGACGAAGCTCCACACCTTCTTGTCCTCGACCACCTGACTGCCGCTGCCCATCGGCGCCACGTGGACCTTGAACGGCAGCAGCTTGCCTGTAGGAGAAAGGTCCGGGAGCTGGTTGCGGTGCTTGATCATCACCGGCCCGATGCGCTTGCGCCCTGTATCGGTGAGCGTCAGCGTGCCGTGCTCCACGTGACCAGACTGCCAGAGTGAGTCGATCACCTTCTCCCACTGCGGGCAGAACTCCGCACTCTCGGGGAGCGCTGACGGATCCTCGATGCCCTGCGCCAGCTTGAGCAACACCCAGTTCTCCTGCCACTCGTAGGAAATGGGCCGCTGCTTCCACCACGCCTCGTCACGGAAGCGCGAGGTGAAGTCGAAGCTTTCGAGCTTCACCTTCCAGTCGTCGCGCAGGTTGTACGTCTTGAGGTCCTGCTGCACCTTTTTGGGCAGCTTCTTACCGGTGTCGTGGAAGAACAGCCGCTCCGCAGCCACCACGTCTCCCAGGTTCGTCTTGCCCGGGCGTCCCGCGCAGACTCCGGACATCGCCACGCATCGAGGCTTGTAGTCATTCACCAGCGGAAGCAGCGCATTTGTCGCCGCCACGGCGCCCATGTCTCCCGCCAGCGCCACTGCCACCCGCAGCGGCCGGCCTTCCTTCCGAGTAAAGGAGCGGAACGCCACCGGTAGCCCGTTGGGACCCTTCTTCTCTTCCTCCCAGGCACGTCCCGGTACAGCACCCGCGTCGACCTTGAGCGCCTGCTGATACTCCAGTGTGATCGCCGTCAGGATCACCACGTCGACTGAGCGCGGGCTCGCGGACATACACAGGAACGTATCGCCCAGCCGTGGGGCCGCCAAGTCGGCCGAAGCACATGTCGCGAGTAGGACGTGGGTCGCGCAACCTGGAAGGTCAGACCCTGCGTCTAGTGTGCGGAGCGATGGCTTCGATGCAGCACGAAGGTCTTCTGCTCCTGTTCCGCAACCGCCCCGCGCTGGCGCCTGAGTTGCTGCGCGACGCGCTGGGTCTGGTGCTGCCCCCATGGACGGAGGCGCGGGTGGAATCCGCCGAACTCACCGAGGTGGTTCCCACCGAGTACCGGGCGGACCTGGTAGTGCTCTTGTTGGAGGGTAAGCCCTGCTTCGCCATCGTCGTGGAGGTGCAGCTCTCTCAGGATAAGGACAAGCGCAAGAGCTGGCCGCTGTACCTCACCAGCTTGCGCTCCCGGGTGGACTGTCCCACGGCACTGTTGGTGGTAGCGCCCGATGCGGCGGTGGCCCGGTGGTGTGCCCAGCCCATCGAGTTGGGGCACCCGGGCTTCGTCCTTCAGCCCCTGGTGATGGGGCCGGGGGCAATCCCCGTCATCCTGGACGAACAGGCGGCTCGCGAGGCTCCAGAGCTGGCGGTGCTGTCAGCCATGGCACATGGCCGCGAAGAGGTAGGAGCCTCCATTGCACAGACGGTGCTGGCGGCGGTGGGAGACCTTGATGAGGAGCGCGTCAACCTTTACGTTGACCTGGCGATGTCCTCGCTGAGCGAGGCGGCTCGCGGCGCCATGGAGGCACTGATGCAGAGAGGCACTTACGAGTACCAGAGCGAGTTCGCGCGCAGATACGTCGCCCAAGGGCGAGCGGAGGGGCTTCAGGAGGGGCTTCAGGAGGGGCTCCAGAAAGGGCGCGAGAAAGGGCGCGAGGAGGGACGCGAGGAGGGGCTTTACGAAGGCGAGCGGGCAGCTCTGTTCGAGGTGCTCGATGCCCGTGGCCTCCAGGTGGATGACGAGACCCGCCAGCGAATCCTGGCTTGCACGGAGCCCTCTCAGCTCAAGCTCTGGCTGCGCAAGGCAGTCAGCGTGCAAGCCCTCGAGGAACTCTTCGTGTCGAAGCCTGCCGCCAAACCCACGGTTCGCAAGGCCGGCAAGCGTGGCCGAAGCTCCAAGGCTTCGAAGCCTCGCTCCAAGCGGTGATACATGCGCCGTGATGACCTTTAAAGTCAGGTGACGGCTGCCTACTTACCACGTAACCTCTCATCCGGTGGTACGCTGGTCCTCTCTCCTCCTGAGGTCCCTTCATGGCGAACGAGCGCGGTCCCGCGGAATACGGGCCTCGTCTTCCTCCAGGTCTGCGCGTCGGTGACTGGCGCGTGGTGGAGCGGCACGGGCAGGGCTCGTACGGCGTCATCTACCGCGCCGTGCGCGCTGACCAGGAAGACGCTGGCCCCGTGGCCCTCAAGCTCTCCGTGTACCCGTGGGACCCCCGCTTCGCTCGCGAGGCGGAGCTGCTCTCCCGCATTCGCCACCCCAGCGTTCCGCGTCTGCTGAGCCAAGGCGTGCTGCGCCACGCCTCCGGGGCCGAGTACCCTTGGTTCGCCATGGAATGGGTGGACGGCACGCCCCTGTACTCCTGGGCCGACCAGCACGCTCTCTCTTCGCGGCAGGTGCTCCTGTTCCTGGCCCAGGTGGCTCGCGCCCTCGAGGCCACCCATTCCGCCCAAGCCGTTCATCGCGACGTCAAAGGTGACAACATCCTGGTCCGGTTGTCGGACAACCGGGCGGTGCTCATCGACTTCGGCTCCGGCCACTTCCAGGGGGCCAAACGCCTCACCTGGCGGGACCTGGCTCCGGGCACTCCCACCTACCGCTCTCCCCAGGCGTCGCTGTTCCACATCCGCTCCGTCCGCGACCGGGACGCCTACTATGAGGCCACTCCCGCGGATGATGTCTTCGCCCTGGGCGTCACTGCCTACCGCCTCGTCATGGGGCAGTACCCTCCGCAACTGGAGCCCTATGAGGATGAGGCCGGCTCCTGGCACGTGGTGAGCCCGGACCCGCGCCCCTTTCTGGAGCGCAACCCCCATGTAGAGCCGCGCCTGCGGGAGTTGATCCTCCGCATGCTCTCGGATGCTCCCGAGGCCCGTGGTTCCGCGGCGGAGCTGGCCGAGGCGCTGGAGGCCGCAGCGGATGCGCCTTCGGTGAGCTGCTCCACCGTGTCACAGCTCTCTGAGGCGCACGCCCCGGTTGCGCCGCCGGACACCGCGACTCCTCCGAGCACTCCAGCACGCCCGGAGCACCTCGAATCTCACTCGCACGCATGGGCGTGGACGCCATGGCTCGCCCTGGCAGCAGCGGGACTGGCAGCGATTCTCCTGTGGCCCTCTCAGCCTGTGCATGTCCCGCTGGAGCAGGCGTCCGTGAGCACGCAGGAGTCCTCGGACTCCCAGGCGCCAGACGCTGGCACCGCCGCCGTGGGTGACTCCCCTCGTCCGTCTTCCGTCCCTTCTTCCTCCAAGCGGAAGCCCGTAGCCCAGAGTCCTCTGCCTGAGCCCCGCCCTGGCCAGCTCCGGCCCGACGGGAAAGGCCGCTGCCAGGTTCGCAAGCAGGTGGCCCTCAATGGCGGCTGCTGGGTAGCCGTTTCCCCGATGACCTCCGAGGAGTGCCTGGGGAGCGGCTACGCGTACAGCCAGGGCAAGTGCTACGCCCCCGCGCTCGCGCCGTCCGAGAAGCCTGTGCCCACCTCCAGCCCTCCAGAGAAGCGATGAGCCCGAGTCCACGGTTCGGAAACGTCGGGGGTTCTGAAAAGTCCCGGCCTTTCGGAACAGCCCCGCGCGGTGCCTGCCGGGACCGGGCACCGTCTCTCGTGCGGGACAGGCGGCTCCCACCGTGGACGCCCTACCCTTCTCTGTCCCTGCGAGGCCACGTTGGCCCGCTTCATGCTCTGGGGCGCAGGGCCATGTCCGGCCCGCACGATCTTTTCTTCCGCTTCACCTTCGGTCAGCCCGAGCGGGCCGAGGCCGAGCTGCGTGTGGCACTGCCCGCGGAGGTGGCCACCCGGGTGGACTGGACCAGCCTGCGCCAGGAGCCAGGCAGCGTGGTGGACGAGGAGCTGCGCGAGACCGAGAGCGACCTGCTCTTCTCGGCCCGGCTCCTGGGCGGACGGACCGTGCTCTTCTATGTCCTGCTGGAGCACCAGTCCTCGGTGGACCGGTGGATGTCGCTGCGCATGCTGCGCTACGTGGTGCGCCAACTGGAGCGCTGGCGGCAGGACCATCCGGGCAGCGGCCGGCTGCCGGTCATCGTTCCGCTGGTGCTCTACCATGGGCCCGAAGGCGGCTGGAGCGCCCCGCGCCGGGTGGAGGAGCTCTTCGATCTGCCAGGTGAGGGAGAACCGCCAGAGCCCTGGCGCGCGCTGGTGCCTCGCTTCGAATACCGGGTAGATGACCTGACGGCCGAGCGCGCCGAAGCGCTCCTGGCGCGCCCGGGCCCACCTCTGGTGCGGCTGGCGTTGCTGGCACTGCGCTACAGCCGTACCGAAGAGCTGGCTGAACGGTTACCCGGCTGGGAGGCGCTGCTGGTCGAACTCCAGGCCGAGCCCAACAGCTTCGAGGAGCTTCGTGCGTTCTTCCACTATCTGCTGCTGGTGGGAGATGAGGCTGTGCGGGCCGCGGCCGTGGCTATGTTAAAGACCGTGGTAGGTCCCAAGCGAGCGGAGGAAGTGCACATGGACATCTTCGATGAGTACCGCGAACTCGGACGCCAGAAGGGCCTCTCCGAGGGCAAGGCCGAGGGCCTGTCCCAGGGCCTGTCCCAGGGCAAGGCCGAGGGTAAGGCCGAAGCCCTGCTCCAGCTTCTCTCCCTGCGGAGTGTGCCCGTCGACGACACGTCCCGGCAGCGCATCCTGTCGTGCAGGGACATGCCCACGCTGGACCGGTGGTTTGTCCGGGCCCTGAAAGCCTCGCACCTCTCGGAGGTCCTGGATCCGCTGGCGCAGTAACCAACGGCGCGGACTCGCCTGCCTGCCTGTCTGCTGTGCTAAACCGGCGGCTGCATGGCCACGAGTGAAGAGCTGACCGCAGCAGATCTCCAACGGCTGGCCCGGGCCGAGGCTCCGGAACTGGCCGCCGCCATCAACGCCTTCCTCATTCAGCCGGAGAAGGCTCCCGAGAAGCCCCTGCCTCAGGGCGCGCTCGACTTCAACGGCCTGAAGAGTCTGCTGTGGCAGGCCCAGGCCCGCCATGACGCCGAGGGCCGCCGTACCGCCTCACGCGAGGCCTGGCAGCGCTACCTCGCCCAGAAGGATGTGCCCCTGCCGCCGCGCTTCGCCCTGGCCGAGCTGCTCGTGGGCCTCTACGAGCGCGGCACCGATGCCAGCCGCGCCACCCTCTTCGAGCTGGCGCGCACCTCGCTGCTCCACTTCGGCCTGTGGGGCGGCCTCAAGCGCATCTACAAGCTCGCCGAGCAGCGCCATGACGCCGAGATGTTCGGCATCCTCGCCTGGCGCTTCGACATGGAGCGCTCACTCCTCCGCGGCCGCGAAGTCTCTCAGGGCACCCTCCTCTATCTGCGCCGCCGCGCGTGGCGCTACCTGCGGCTGCTCGGCGCCTCCGTGCCCGAGCTCTATCCCCAGTTCGCCGTCGAGGTGTTGCGCCACTTCGCCCCCGACACGAACTGGCGCGTCAGCTGGGTGGGCATGCACATCTTCGCCCACGGCTCGCGCAGCTATGACGCGCAGAACTTCCACATCGACGTGCCCGCGGACCTGCTCAAGCACCGGGCCTACCCGGACGCGTGGAAGCGCTCGCCCGATGCGCTCATGCGCCTGCTGGACACCTGCCAGGCGGATGCTCCCGCGCGCTTCGCCATCCAGGCCCTGCGCAAGGACTTCCCCGAGGTGCTGCGCACCCAGGTGACGCCCGCGTGGCTGGACCGGCTCGCCCGCCGCCCGCTGGCCAGCGCCCATGAGTTCCTCGTGGAGACCCTGCAGGCCTCGCCCGAGTTCCACCAGGGCAAGCTGCGCTCGCTGGGGCTGCACGAGGCGGTGCTCGCGCTGCTGCTGTCTCCCAGCAAGACGGCGCGCACCTACGCCATCGAGTACGCCCGGGCGCATGCGCAGGACCTGCCCGCCGAGCGGCTCGCGGAGCTGCTCGCCAGTGCCTCCGCGGACGTGGGCGCCTTCGCCGCCGCCGTGCTGGAGAAGCGTAACCCGCGCGAGCTGGGCGTGGACTTCCTTGGGCGGCTGCTGGCCTTCGGGCCCACCAGTGCGTTCGCCGCCAATGCGCTGGAGCAGTCCTTCGACCGGGCCGCGCTGTCCCACCGCTTCCTCATCGACATGTTCTACGGGAGCCATGAGCAGCTCACGTGGGTGAAGAACTACGTCGGGACGAAGTACGCCGCCGCCGAGCTTCCCGCCTCCTTCTATAAGGAGCTGCTGGCCGACAGCCGGCACAGCAAGTTCCCCGGCCACTCCGCCAGCCCGGTGGAGCAGTTCGCCCTCAAGGCCCTGGGGGCATACGCGCCCGCGGCGATTGGGCCGGACTGGCTGTTGGACCAGGCCATCCACCCGCGCCTGGGACCCACGGTGAAGAAGTGGCTGATGCGCGCCGACGCGCTGCCTGGGCTGGACGTGGAGCGGGTGAAGGGGCTGGTGTTCAACGCGAAGTACCGCGAAGTGGCGCTGGCGCTGCTGGGCAACCGCAAGCTGTTCACCGCGCGCCAGCTCACCGTGCCCTGGCTGCTGGCACTGGCGCGGCGCGCGGACCCCGAGCTGCACGAGTTCGCCCACCGCTACCTGCTGGAGAACCTCTCGCCCGGGGACTTCGCCGAGTCCGGGGATGCCACCGCGGGCCTGGAGCGGCTGTTCGAGTTGGCGCTGGGCGCCAAGCAGCCGGCACCGGTGCGCCAGTTCGCGCAGACGTACCTGCGCTGCCACCACCCCGTTATCGGCCCCGAGCAGCCCGAGGCAAAGTCCTACCAGGTGAAGCCCAAGGCGCCGCGCAAGGCGTATACCGCCGAGCGGCTGTGGCCCGCGCTGTTCGACACGCGGGATGACGTGCGCCGCTTCGCCGTGGCCATTGCCCGCGCGGAGCTGCGCGCGTGGGGCTACCACACCCGGGTGTACGAGCTGGCGGAGGCGGACTCCAAGGAAGTGCGCAACCTGGCGTACGACGCGCTGCTGAAGGCCGGGGAAGAGGGCGCGGACGAGCGCAGCACGCTCAAGCCCGAGGAGCTGGACGCGGTGAAGGTGTTCACCCTCACCGAGAGCACCAAGCGCAGCACGCGCGAGGTGGCGGTGGAGCTGATCCGCCGGCACTACGCGCGGCTGGGTGGGGCGGAGCGGCTGGCGTGGCTGATGGAGAGCGCGGACCGCGAGGTGGGCCTGTTCGCCGTGCGGCTGCTCTGGGAGAAGCACCGCCCCACGCACCTGCCCGAGGGATGGAAGCCCGCGGGCGCCGCCGAGGCTCCAGCGGTGGGCACCCCGGAGCGCTTCACCAACGTGGAGGCGCTGCGCACCTTCGTGCGCCGCATGCTCTTCGGGCTGCCTCCGGGCCGCTCGAAGGAGGGGCGCGAGGGCCTGGTGTCGCGGCGCATGTCCGCCAGCACCGCCAAGCGGCGCGTGATTGAGCTGGTGCGCGACCTGGGCCTGGAGGATCAGGCCTTCGCCCGCGTGGTGGCGCCGGTGCTGGGAGAGTTCACCGGCTCACTGGCCAAGGGCGAGTGGCAGAGCTGCCTGGCCTCACTGGTGAGACTGCGCACGGCGCACCCGGGGATTCCGCTCGGCGGAATGTGACACGCCCCGGGCTCACTCTCCGTCGAGACGTGGATACTGCTCGGGGGCCTTGCCCATCTCGGCCACCACGCGCGGGTACTTCGCCCGCGGGCTCCGCTGCTCGTGGATGCCGGCGACCGTCACCTGGAAGCGGTGGTCGTCGCCGAAATCGAAGTGGAAGATCAGCTTGTGGCCCTGGGTGAAGCCGAGTGCCCCCAACGGAAGGCTCATGGGGCTCGGTGCCTCGGAGGGCTCGCGGTCATCGGGCTCCTCCTGCTCCTCGTCCTCATCGAAGCCCCAGTCCGGCTCGAATACCTCATCATCGGCGTCCGGAAGAATGAAGCGCCGATCCTTGAGGTCCGCGGTGAGCGCGAACTCGTAGAGGTGATCATGATCCCACTTGAAGGCGCTCAGAATGGCAGAGGCAAGTTGAGCGAGAGACTGTGACGCGGTCAGCTCCACGGTGCGCGAGGCACGTCCCAGCGAAGCCTTGAAGGCATACACCCCGTCAGGAGGCTCAACACGAACCGGAACACCCGCGACATGCAGCCAGCGACGCGCGAGAAAGCGGGGCGGGAAGGTCCGCTCCGTGTACGCCACACGCTCAAGCACCGCGCGGGGAGCCTGCGCCAGTCTTCCCGTTTCCTGCACATGAAGGCGCCCATAGAGGTCCACGGCTTCGGTCCTCACCGTGACATCCGAATGGGTCAGCCAAGCCTCAAGCTGGGCGTGCGCCGCCGTATCTCCTGTCTGGTGAGCGATGAAGGCGACCGAGGCCACCGCGATCCTCCTTCGGCTGGCTTGAAAGGAGTCCCGCTGACGGTTGGCCTCGGCCGCTGCCCTGAAGAAGGCAAGCGAGTCCGGGCTGGCCTGCGCCGCCACCTGCAGGAGGAGCCACTCCTCGGCCTGGGTACGGCCCGTGCCTGAGGCTTTCCAGAGCCGCTCGCCAAGCCGTTCTATCCGTTGACGCTCCGCCGCATTCAGCGCCGCTGGGTGAGAGAAGCCCGACAACCCATGAATGGAGCCGAAGCCCGCTGGGCCCACCTTCCCGTCCAGCACGCTCTCCAGGCCCTCGAGCGCCGCGAAGAAGTGGCGCCGAGCCCCGGGGCCTGCCCACTCCATGGAGGTCATGTGAGCGATCGTCAGCTTGTCGAACCAGTCTTTCCGCCACATGCTCCTATTCTACAGGTAGGTTCTCGGGTGTCATACCTGCTTGATAGGGTCTCATGGCAGGTGGCTCACGGAACGCCTCGCGCTCCAGCCAGCCATCTGTTCACTGCGGACCGGAGCATTTCACTTTGAGTGCGGGACCACATGAAACCATTACGCGCAATCCCTTGGAATCATTACACCTGGTTCATGGAAGGGTTCCAGCCAACGGGAGCCAGGAGGCTGCCCGTCCACTTGCCATCCCCTTGGTGCACTGCGTGCCCGGGCTTAGTCTCATGAGAAGCACCATGGCTGCCGATCCCTACCGCGTCGACCCGGATGACCCGCGCGCGCCGCCCCAGGAACTCTGGGATCGGCTGACGCCCGAGGAGCGGGCGCGCATCGTCGCCAGCCTGCCCTCCGAGTTTCCGGTCTCCGAGAGTGCGCCTCCCGAAGGCGATCCCCATTTCGAGGCCAAGGTGCGCACGCGCGAGGTGCTCGGGGGCTTTTTCTCGCGCATCGGCCGCAAGGTGTACCTGGCGTGCGAGCTGCCCGTGTATTACCCGGGCGAGCCGATGTTCGCCCCGGATGTCATGGCCGTGATGGACGCGGAACTGCGCTCGCGCATGAGCTGGGTGGTGAGCGCCGAGCGCAAGGGCATTGATGTTGCCCTGGAAGTCCATGTGGCGGGCGAGCGGCGCAAAGACCTGGAGAGGAACGTCGAGCGGTACGCCCGGCTGGGCATCCGTGAGTATTTCCTCTTCGACCGGGGGCGGCTGCGGCTGTTGGGCTGGCGGCTGGATGAGGAGCGGCGCGACTATCGCCCCATCCTTCCGCAACATGGATTCTACTCGTCGGAGGTGCTGGGACTGGAGCTCCAGCTCGAGGGCGAGCGGCTGCGCTTCTACCATGGCCGGGCGCCGCTGCCGGAAGCCGATGAGCTGATCACCACGCTGGAGCGGATGGTGGAAGGCGTGGAGCAGCGCCGGACCGAGTTGGAGCAACAGTTGGCGGAGGAGGCCCGGCTGCGCGCGGAGGAGGCCCGGCTGCGCGCGGAGGAGGCCCGACTGCGCGCGGAGGAGGCCCGGCTGCGCGTGGAGGAGACCCAGCGCCGTGAAGAAGCTGAGCGCCGGTTGGCCGAGGCGCTCGCCGAGTTGGAGCGGCTGCGCCAGGGCCAGCGCTGAGACCGTGGCCACGCCTCCACCGCTCTTCGGCTGAATCCTGGGCCGCTCCCAGCAATGCCGCAGTATCATGGCGCCGGCTTCGACGGACCTGCCTGGAGCGTCATGGGAAACGCCATCGGCAACTTCGAGAAAGTGCGCGCGCTCGCGGCCAACGGCCTCGTGCTCCTGGTCGGCGGCGTGCGCGCCTCTGCTGCGACTCAGCTCACCGCGTATGAGCTGGACTCCGACAAGGTGCTGTGGCGCGCGGACCTGCCCTCGGCCGTGCTCGGCCTGGGGCTCACCCAGGACACCTGGGTCGCCGCCTGTGCTGACGGCACCGTGCGCCTGGGCGCGCTGAAGACGGGCACCGTGGAGCGCGAGCTGACGGGCGCGCACCCGGGCGGCTGCACCGCCGTGGCCCTTAGTCCCGATGCGCAGCGCTTCTACACCGTGGGCATGGACGGCGTGTTGCGTGGGTGGGAGCTGAACTCGGGCAAGAAGGTGCACGAGTGGAAGGCCTCTGTGCAGCCTCTGCGGACCGTGGCCGTGGACCCCAGCCACACCTTCGCCGCGTGCGCCGGGGATGACGCCGTGGTGCGCTCCTTCACCCTGGCCAGCGGTGCCCGGCGCGACATGCCCGGCCACGAGGGCACCGTGCGCGCCCTGGCCTTCACGCCTCGTGACGGGCGGCTCGTCTCCGCGGGCGATGATGGCCGCATCCGCATCTGGTACCTCGCCGGCGCCGTCGAGTTCGAAGTGCGCGGCGACAAGGACTCGGGCCACGAAGGGCCCGTGCTGGCGCTGATCTTCCCTCCCACCCCCAAGGCCGAGCCCGGTGAGGAACCCGCGGATCGCTTCTGGACCGCGGGCGCCGACGGCAAGGTGAAGGTGTGGCGCCTGGATGAGCGCCGCAAGCCGCGCACCCTCGAGGTCAGCGGCAAGCCTCTGCACGCGCTTGCCTTCTCTCCGCCGCCCAACGCACGGCAGGCCAAGAACATGCTCGGCCACGTGCTGATTGGCGGTGACGAGCGCAAGGTGTACCAGGGCACCCTCGCCACCGACGGCAAGCCCGAGGACGAGCCGTTCGACTACTCCGACGGCTTCGAGGCGCTCGAGGAGGCGCTGGACGCGGGCCGGCCCAAGCGCGAGGCCGCCGTGCGCGAGGCCGCCGCCCTGGAGGAGCCCGAGGCGCTGGAGTTCGTTCTCAAGGTGCTCTCCACGGACCGCGAGGCGGAGGTGCGCAAGCTGGCCGCCACCGAGTTGGCCGCCAGGGGCCGGGTGGGCGCCCGTGCCAAGCTGCGCGAGCGGCTGGATGACGAGCACGCCTCCGTGCGCACCGCCGCGCTCGAGGCGCTCAGCACCCTGGAGGAGACGCCGCTGGCCGCCGCCCGCGCCGCGCTCGACTCGCGCTACGCGGACACGCGCATCCAAGGCCTGCGGCGGCTGGTGAAGCTCGCGGGCACCTCGCCGCTGGTGCCGGGCCTCATCGCTGGGAAGCTGACGGACAGCGACGCCAACGTGGGTCTCGCCGCGCTGGATGCCCTCTCCGAGGTGTCTCCCAAGGGCAGCACCGAGCCGCTGAAGACGGCCTTCGAGCGCGGCCCCGCGCATATAAAGGTGGAAGTCCTCATCCGCGCCTCGATGGCCGGGCAGCTCAGCGCCGCGCAGCTGCAGCCGCTGGTGGCCCGCGCGCTGGACGACACGGACGCGGACGTGCGCCGCGTGGCCTTCACCGTGCGCGTGCTGGAGCGAAAGCCCCTTGCTGCCGTGCTGGAGAAGAAAGACGAGGACTTCGGCCTCGCCCTGCGTGACGTGTCCCGGCGCATGGTGCTGTCCACCAAGCGCGCCTCCGGTGAGGCGCAGGCGGGGAAGTTCTCCACCGAGGGCGAGGTGACGGCCGCCCGCGACAAGCTCATCAAGGAGCTGGGCGGCGCGGACAAGTCCGGAGCCCCGCTCTCCGAAACGGAGCTGGAGCCGCTGCTGGCCGCCATGGCCTGCCGTACTGCGGACACCGCCGTGCGCGGGGCCCGGGGGTTGGCGCAGCTCGGCGACGCGCGCGCCCTGGGTGCCCTGTTGCAGCTGTCCCGGGAGGCAGAGGCTCCCATCCGCCGGCAGGCGGCTGGCGCGCTCCAGGCGCTGCAGGATCCGCGCGCCCGTGAGCGGCTGGTGTGGATGCTGGATGACGCGGACGCGGAGGTGCGGGCCTCGGCGCTGGAGGCCGTGGTGGCGCTGGACACCGAGACGCCCCTGTCCAGCGCGGAGGCGGCGCTGCGCTCGGGCTTCGAGGACGTGCGCGTGCGCGGTCTGGACCGGCTGGTGAAGCTGGGCTCGGAGCGCAAGCGGCCCGAGGGCGCGGAGCCGCTGCTCGGAGACGCGCTGGAGGACGAGTCCGCCAAGGTGCGTGGCGAGGCCTTCCGCACCCTGTGGGCCTGGAACGAGAAGGAGCCGCAGAAGGCGCTGGACCGGGCCCTGTCCGGCCGCTTCCCGGATCTACGCCTGCGCGCGGTGGAGGAACTGGCTTCGCGCGCCAAGGAGGACTGGGCGCTCGAGCGGCTGAAGAAGAGTGTGCAGGACCGGGACGCGGGCGTGGCTACCGCCGCCTATGAGGCGTGGGTGAAGCACGTGGGCAAGGAGAAGCCCGAGCCTCACCTGGGCGCCCTGGAGACGGCGCACGCTTCACTCCGAGCCCTGGCGGCAAAGAACGCCGTGCACGCTCCGGTGGACGCGGTGCGCTCGCCGCTGCTCAAGCTCATCCAGGACGAGGAGCCCATCGTCCACCTCCAGGCGCTGGAGTCGCTGGACAAGCTCGTGCCCAACGAGAACGGACCGCTGCTCGCGGGCCTGCTGTCGGCCGCGCTGCCCCTGAAGGTGCGCGCCGCGGAGCTGCTCGCCGTGCGCGGGGCCGAGGACATCATCGAGCCGATGCGGGTGCTCATCACCGACAAGGAGCTGGAGCGCCGCTACCCGCCTCCGTTCCTCAACCCGCTGCGCGCCCGCGCCGCCAGCGCGCTGGCCACGCTGGGCTCGCGCCGGCTGCTGTCCTTCCACGCCACCACACTGCTCAAACACGAGCTGGGCGAGGTGCGCGAGCAGGGCGGCCGGGGCCTGGCCACCGCCAGCCGCCGGGGAGACGAGGGTTACCTGTTGGACGCGCTCGGCCACGCGGACGTGGCGGTGCGCTCGTGGGCCGCGGATGGGCTCTCCCGCCTGGGTGACGCTCGCGCGCTGCCCGTGCTCACCGGCACGCTGCGGCATGACCACCTGCCCATCCGCCTGGGCGCCATTCTCTCCTTCGCCGCGCTGGGCGCCGAGGGCGAGGGCGGCATGCTCCACGGCCTGGAGGATCGCGCCCGCGAGGTGCAGGAGATGGTGTTCGCCATCATCCTCGCCCGGGACCTGCGCGCCTCGCGCCGTGGGGAGCCGCCGGACCTGCTGATCAGCGCGCTGTCCAGCGCTCGCCCCGAGGTGCGCTATGCCGCCGCGCGTGCGCTGGAGCTGCGGGCCGACCCGCAGGCCTCGCAGGCCCACCTGGTGGAAGGGCTGCTGCCTCCCAAGCCGGAGAAGGCCGCGGACCTGAAGGAGTGGCCCGCCGAGGACGAGCGCGCCCGCCTCATGGTGGGGCTGGCCGAGGCCCTGGCCAGCGACGTCTCCGAGCAGCGCTACGCGGCGGCCCAGGTGCTCAACCTGCGCCACAAGCCGCTGGAGTACTTCCGCGAGGCGAAGAAGGTGGCCCGCCCGCGCTCGCTCGAGGCGCCGTGGAAACCGGACACCGCACCCAAGCCCGGCCCGGAGAAGCCGGCGAAGAGCTGGCTGCGGCGCCTGTTCGCCTCGGGCAAGGAGGCCTCCGCGACTCCCGAGGCGCTGGCCTCCGCCGAGATGCAGCACCTGCGCCGCCTGGCCTTCGGTGCCTACGTGGGCCTGCTGCGCCAGGTGTCCGCCGGGGACGAGGAAGGCCACCGCGTGCGGCGCGATGCCGTGGACCGGGTGGTGAAGCTCTCCCAGGAGGGCTTCGCTGGACAGCCCGCCGCCGTGGCCGCGCTCCTGCGCGCGATGGAGGATCCGCACCAGCTCGTGCGCAAGGCGGCGCTGGCGGGCCTCAAGCAGCTTTACCCCGCGGGCTCGGACGAGCCGTTGGCTCTGGCCCTGGCCTCGCTCTCCCAGGATGTGGCCCGGGCTGCTCTGGACGAGTTGGCCTCGCGCGGGGACCCGGCCCGGCCGCGCATCACCGCCGCGCTCAACTCGCCGCTGCCCGATGTGCGCAAGTACGCCTTCGAGCTGCTGGAGAAGCTCAGCCCCGCGGGCAGTCTCGAACCGCTGCTGGCCGCGCTCTCCAGTGAGCACGCGGACCTGCGCATCGGCGTCATCGAGCGGCTGGCCGGCGCCAATGACTCCCGCGTTACCGAGGCGCTCGGCCGTGCCATGGCCAGTGAGCACGAGGACCTGCGGCTGCGCGCCTCGGAGCTGCTCGCCTGGCGCAAGGATGACCGGGCCGTGGAGGTGCTGGGCACCTTCCTGCGCTCGGAGAACGCCACCACCGCGCGCCGTGCCATGGAGGCCCTGGTCCGGCTGGGGACTCCCGCCGCCGTGGCCGCGCTGGCTCAGCGGCTGCGCGCCACGACGGTGCTGGAGCAGCGCTCGAACCTGGTGAAGGCCCTGGGCCGCACCCGCCACCCGGAGGCCGTGACCGTGCTGGAGCGGCAGGTGCTGGAGGACGAGGCGCCCAGCGTGCGTCTGGCCTGCATCGCTGCCGCCATGGAGGTGGCGGACCGGGACGTGAAGCCCCTGCCCGATGGCACACCGGACCTGAAGAAGCGGGATGCCGCGCTGGCGGTGCGCTTCCTGCGCGCCGCGGCCCGCTCCGCCGATGTGGCCGTGCGCGTGGCAGTGCCGCGAGAGCTGGAGCACGGCGCTGACGCCGGACAGGATGCGCTGCTCCTGAGCCTCTTCACGGACCGGGACGTGACGGTGCGACGGGAGGCGGTGGCGCGCTATGCCCAGCGCGTCATCCATCAGGGCGCGAAGGTGGAGCCCCTGGAGGAAGTGCTGCGCGCGGGCGCCCGGGAGCTGATGCTGCCTGCCGCCGAGGCCGCGGCTTTCAAGCGGCTGCCCAGCGCGCTGCGGCCCCTGCTGCTGTACGCGCGGGCCGGCGAAGAGGGCGAGCGGGAGCGGGCGCTGCTGGCGCTCGGCTCGCTGGGTGACGCGCGGGCCATGGCCGAGCTGGAGACGGTGGCCGCGGGCGGTACTCCCGAGGCTCCCGCCGAGCCCAGCATGGTGGTGGCCGCCCTCGAGGGCCTCGGCCGGCTGGCGGCGAAGCTGCCCGAGGGCGAGGACCGCAAGCGCATTGAAGAGAAGGTGGAGGCCTCCGCGACGGAGACGGGCTCGGTCGAGCAGCAGCAGGCCGGCGTGCGCGGCTTGCGCTACATCGGCGGCGAGCGGGCGCGAGTGAAGATGGAAGCGCTGCTCACCGACGACTCCACCGCCAGCCCGGTGCGCATCACCGCCGCGATGGAGCTGGGCAAGCTCGGAGACACGGAGTCCGAGGCGGCCCTGGCCTCGATTCTCGACAATTACGACGTCACGCTGCGCAAAGAGGCGCGCAAGGCGCTGGACGTGCTCTTCCCGAAGGACCGCGTGCGGGTGGAGTTGCTCGCCGTGGTGAGCCGCTTCGCGGACATCTCCCAGCCCGCCGCCGCCTACCTGGCGGACGAGGCTGATCCCGCGCTGCTCGTCCCCCGCCTGGCCACGCTGACGAACGAGGCGCTGCGCCAGCGCATCCGCCGGGGCATCACCCGCCGGGGCGCTCTGCCGCTCGCGGAGCTCACCCCCCTGCTCGCTCACGAGCAGCCGCAGGCGCGCGAAGAGGCCGCCCTCGTCATCGGCACGTGGACGGGAGAGGCTCGCGAGCCGCTGTCCGCCGCGGACGCCAAGAAGCTCTCCGCGGCGGTGGTGGCGGCCGAGCGGCGTACCTCCTCCGAGTGGGCCTCGGCGCCTGGGCCGAAGCGGCCTCCGCTGGCCCGCGCGTGGCAGCGGCTGCTGTGGGCTGGCGCGCACCTGAGCGTGGCGGAGCTGGCCACGGGAGCCCGGGCTGTCCTCCAGGGCGGCGAGGCCGGAGCGCCCGCCGAGGTCCGCCAGGAGGCCGCCCGTGCGCTGGGCACGCTGGGTACAGAGCAGAACGGAGCCAGGCCTGTCCTCTCCTCTGCTCAGGAGCGCACCACCGCAGCCGAGGCGCTGCGCACCGCGCTGGCGGATCCGGATGCCCGGGTGCGCTCGGCCGCCGCGGACTCGCTGGCCCGCCTGGCCCCGGAGCGCGCCGAGTGGGCGCTGGCGGTGAAGCCGTTCGATCCGGTGGCCGTGGGCCCCATGGGCGTGGGGCTCCGGACACCCAAGCCGCTCGAGTCCTCCGAGGGCCGCCGGGTGGCCCTGCCCGGGGTGATTGCCCAGCACGAGCTCGAGGCGCTGCGGCCACTGGCCATCAGCAACAAGCCCGAGGTGAAGCAGGACGCCATGGCCGCGCTGGGGCGCATGGGCGGAGACGACGCGGCGGAGCTGCTGCGAGGCCTCGCCTTCGACCCGGGCCAGCCGGTGGAGCTGCGCAAGGCGGCCTACCGCGCCCACAAACGTGCACGCCGGGCCGCCGAGCGCGCCCGGAAGGAAAGGAACCCGTCGTGACGACCGCAACCCGTCACCCCGTAGAGCTGCGCTACGCCACCGCGAGCGACGTGGAGGCCCGCGCGGACGCTTCCCGCGTGCTGCTGGCGCTGGAGGGCTCCCGTGGCACCGTGGGCCTTCGTGGCCGGGTGCGCGAGCCCGCCCTCTTCCGTGACGCACTGGCCGCCACCCTGGGAGTGCTCGCCAGCGACCTGCGCTACCGGGGCAAGGACCGCACCGCGTACCTCGCTTATCTGATGAAGCAGGGCAAGCGCGCCACCGCGCAAATCTGGGAGGCTCAGAAGGCCTTCCTGGACGCCTCGCTCCAGACCGAGGAGCAGAAGGACACCGTGCTGGATCCGGTGCTCACCGTGGATCCGGATCAGGTGTCCCTGGAGGTCTTCTCCCGCGACGAGAGCGCCTACGCCCGCCTGGCCTTCGACAACACCCTGTTCGACGGGCGCGAGGCAGCGCACGGCTCCACCTTCCTGGATGTGCCCGCCGACCTACTGGCCAAGGTGGACCGGCTGCGCACCTACGTGCCGCTGGGGCTGGAGGCGCACGTGGCGCTGCCCTCCCGCGAGGCCCGGCCTCCGCGCAACGTGGAGGTGCCTCACGCGTGGCTGCGCGGCTTCCTTCAGGTGCAGTCGGCGGCCACGCTGCCCTCCAGCAGCTGCATGCTGGCGCCCATCGACCTGTACAACCTGCTCTTCGCGCTGCGCACCCGGAAGGCGAAGAAGGCCCCGCGCGCCCTGCGCTTCGAGCTGGTGCCCGGCGCCCCGCCGCGCATGGTGGTGGAGCCGTGGGAGCTGGTGCTCGAGTGCCACGCCTCGAAGTACACCGGCAGCGCTCCGGCGGTGGTGCGCACCTTCGGCCGCCAGCGCCTGGCCGCCCTGGGCCGGCTGCTGCCCCATGCCCAGAGCATCCGGGTGCAGCTGATGGGCCCGGGCCTGCCGGTGTTCTGGGTGCTGGACATGGGCCCCGCCACGCTCACCCTGGGGCTCACCGGGTGGACGGAGAGCGGCTGGTCCAGCGCCGCCGCCTTCGACGTGCTCATGCCGCGCGCGGTGCCCGAGGGGCTCCCGGAGAAGCTGCGCCAGCGCCTGCGCTCCGAGGGGCCGCTCTCCTTCGAGACGCTGGTGGCGGGCGCGGGCGCTCCCAAGGACGCGGTGCGCGCCGCGTTGCAGCTCGAGTGTCTGCGCGGCCGTGTCCTCTATGACATGGCCCGGGGCACGTACCGGCCACGCGAGCTGATGGCCACCCCGGTGGACGAGGCCGTCATCCGCTTCGGCAGCGAGCGCGAGGCCCGGGCGCACCGGCTGCTGGGCGACGGCGGGCCGGGTGCTGGCGAGGTGAAGGTGACCAAGGTGCACGAGGTGGTGGGCGAGGGCACCCGCATCCACGGCGAGGTGGTGGACCGCGAGGCGGTGCGCAGCTTCTTCCCCGTCTTCACCCTGGACCTGGAGGGCCGCGTGCGCGAGGCGAGCTGCGGCTGTCCTCACTTCCGCCGCTCGGGCGTGCGCGAGGGCCCCTGCGAGCACATGATTGCGCTGCGGCTGGCCTACGCCCGCCAGCGCGCCGAGGAGGAGGCGCTGCGGCAGACGCCCGAGGGAAGGCAGCAGATCCGCTCCGAGACGCGCTCCTACGTGCGCCGCGAGGCCACCGGCCAGGAGCAGGTGTACCGCGTCTCGCTGGACGGCAAGGTGGTGGCGGTGGAGTGGGGCCCGCGCCTGGGCGAGGCGCGCCGGCAGAAGCTGTGGTTCGACTCGGATGCCGAGGCGCGCGCGGCCTACTTCGCCCGCCTGGAGACCCTGGCCTCCGAGGGCTACATCGATGCGGCCTCCGCGATGCTGTAACGCGGACCCGGGTGGACTAGAATGGGCTGCGTCACCCGCGGCCAGAAAGAAAGGTGCGGCGAGCCGTTAGACGCCTTCAACGCGAGCAGTCGAGAGAGGTCCGGAACGTATCAGCCTCAGCGCCTCGAGCGCGGGAGCGGCGCTGCGCCGCTCTGGAAGCAATGCTGGACACTCTCCGCAAGGTAGCCTGTTCTTGGCTCTCTTCCGGGCACCAATGCCCTGGTCGGCCGGGGAGCTGAGCCAACGACGCAGTCGCCGTTTCCCCGGCCGACCAGGGCATAGGTGCCCGGGAGAGCCGGTGAGGCTACCGTGCCCCAGGTGAGCAGGTGGTGCCTTCGGGACCTCTCTCGACCGCTCGCGCGCAGGCGTGACGCCGCCACACCGCTGGTGTAGAAAACCGGACTGTCCGGCTGCTTGCCCCACGGCCGGAAGGACGGGTGCGCCAGAGCCAAGACTTCATAGCGAGCAGTCGAGAGAGGTCCCGAAAACATCAGCCTCAGCGCCTCGAGCGCGGGAGCGGCGCCGCGCCGCTCTGGAAGCGATGCAGGACACTCTCCGCAAGGTAGCCTGTTCTTGGCTCTCTTCCTACCGTCGACAAGCTAGTACGGAGGGTAGCTGAGCCAACGACGCAATCGCCGTTTACCCTCCGTACTAGCTTGTCGACGGTAGGGAGAGCCGGTGAGGCTACCGTGCCCCAGGTGAGCAGGTGGTGCCTTCAGGACCTCTCTCGACCGCTCGCGCCTCTGTCGCCCCCGCCCACCGCAGCCGCCTCGACGCCAGGAGCCGTTGATGACCTCCAAGCTGGAGTCGTTCGTCCCCGCCGCGCCGCCGCGGCCCGCCACCGCTCCCGCCCCGGCCGCGCCCTCGGCCGCCACGCTGGCCCAGCGCGAGG
>DASVVJ010000729.1:0-3337 GCA_036389955.1 Myxococcaceae bacterium | reverse complement strand
GCTCAGCCCTCTCTGGGTGACGAGCTGGGCCACCTTGTCCGCCAGGCCCCCGTCATTGAAGCGGTCGCACTTGAGCTCGATGTTGATGAGGAAGTGCGAGGGCAGCGCGTCCAGCACCTCCTCGAGCAGCGGAATGCGCGCGGGCGCAAAGCCCAGGGGCGTGCCCACATCCGCGCGCTGCAGCTTCCAGTAGGGCGTGGTGCGCACCTCCCAGGGCAGGCGGGCCAGACGGTCGAGCTGCTCGTCATGGCAGACGACGACTTCACCAGAGCCGCACACCATGGCGTCCAGCTCCACGCCGTCGGCGCCTTGCCTCACGGCCTCGGTGAAGGCGTCCAGGGTGTTCTCGGGGGCGTCAGCGCTGGCGCCCCGGTGGGCGAGCAAGAGCATGAGCGGCAGTCTGCGTCAGAACCTGCCCAGGCGGCAGGGGAAGTGCGGCGCTTCCGTCATCTACCGACAGGTGGCTTGCCTCGCCGTGGGGTTTGCTGCACTGTGGCGCACATGGGGCTGGGCCTCGGCGAATTCATCCTCCTCGGTTTCATCCTGGTGGTGGTCTTCTCCGCTTCGCGGATGGGCCAGCTGGGCAACGCCATGGGCAAGTTCGTCTACTCGTTCCGCAAGGCCTCCAAGGGCAATGACTTCGTGGACGTGAAGCCCCTGCCCCCCGGCTCGCGCCGCGGCTCCACCGACGCGGACTTCACCGAGCCCAAGCGCGACTAAGCGCCGCTGCCGCCCCGCTTGTTCGCCGGATCCTGCTCGAGCAGCCGCGCGGCCTGCTCCCGCAGCGACGGGTGCACGGAGGAGTCCCCCGCCAGCTCGGCCAGGTCCGTCACGTTGAGCAGCGGGACGATCTTCGCCCCCACCTCGGGCGGCAGGTACGGGTTGAAGACGAGCGCGCGGCGCACGTTGTGGCGCACCGACCAGCGCGGAGACTTCCAGATCTCCAACAGCGGCTCGGGGCGGGCTGGGCGGCGCGCCGCCATCCGCACCACCAGCGGCTCGGTGAGGCGCGGGTTGAGCAAGGCGTTGCGCACCACGGACGGATCGCTCGCCGTGGCCAGGCGGGCCAGCACATCCGGATCCCTTGTCAGCCGCGCCTGCTGCTTGAGGTGCCCCAGGGACTGGGTGAAGACGCGCGAGTCCGCCTTGGCCGCCGCGCCCTTGTCCATCTCCTGCTGAGCGGGCCCGTCCGCGAACAGGTCCGCCACGGTGGGCAGGGCCTGCACCTGGGCCAGCCGCCTCAAGTCCTCGGCATAGGGAATCTGCGCCGCCTCGAACCCCAGCGCCGTCACGCACGCCGAGAGGATGTGCGTGGCGGGCTCCCAGCCCAGGCGGGACAGGGAGATGAGGTGGCTGATGAGCTCGTTGGCGTCGAGCGGGTCCAGCCGGGCCAGCTCGCGCGCCACCGCCTTGCGGAGAATCTCCGCGCCGCCGCTCAGTCCATGCAGCCGCAGCGCGAGGTTCCTGGCTTGCTCCAGGGTGGGCATGGAGGCTGCCTCGCTACGGCTTGGCCGTCTCCTCGGGCGCCGGCTCCATCGTCACCTTGAGCCGGAAGTCCCCGAGCTGCTGCGGGAACTCCTGGAACACCAGGGTGAAGGGCGCCTTGGCTCCCGGCGCAATCACCGTGGCGGCGGAGTCCAGCTTGGAGCGCAGCTGCTCGGCGGCCTCGCTGGTGTTGACGGCGTGGAGCTCCTCGGGCGAGGGAACGCCGCCAGCGAGCCCCTCGACGGACTTCACCCGCTGAACCCCGTCGTACAGCGCCGCGCCCACCTTCACCCGCGCGGGCTTCGAGGAGCGGTTCTCCACCTCGCCTCGCACGTAGAACACGGAGTTGCCGCCGCGCGTGTCGTACAGGCCGTTGGAGACATTGCTCGCCACGAACTCGCTGGGCGTCATCAGCTTCATGAGCTGCCCGGGCGACAGGGCGCTCGGGTCCACGCGCCCCTCCTTCATGTACACCCCACCCACGGCGGCGATGGCCAGCAGCAGGCCTGCGGCGATGGTGAGGTAGGCCACCTGCCCCGTCACCGCCTGGGCGGTGGTCAGCTTGCGCCGCTCGGGGATGCCCATGTCCGTCGGGCGTCCCACCGGGCGGGCAATGGAGGGCGAGGCCAGGTTCGGCCCGGAGGGCTGGCTCTGCGGAGCGGCCTCGGGCGCGCCCGGAATGTCGATCAGCTCGCGCGTCGGCCCCTGCGCCTGTCCGGGCTCCTCCCCGGAGATCTGCATCCCACCGTCGTGGGACGGCAGATCGAGCATCGAGCGCCCCGTGTCCGTGGGGCTGAGGGTCTGGTGGCTCGTGTCCGTCTGGGTGAGGAAGCCCTGGGACGCATCCGCGGAGCCCAACATCTGGCGGCCCGTCGCCGTGGGCGAGAAGGCGGGCTCGGCATTGGCGAACGGATCCGGCGCTCCGCCCTGCTGCGCATGAGCGGCGAACGGGTCCGGGATTCCACCCTGCTGCGCGTGGGCGGCGAACGGATCCGGAACTCCACCCTGCTGCGCGTGAGCGGCGAACGGGTCCGGGATTCCACCCTGCTGGGCATGAGCGGCGAACGGGTCCGGGATTCCACCCTGCTGCGCGGGAGGAGCGAACGGATCCGGAATTCCGCCCTGCTGCGCGGGAGGAGCGAACGGATCATCCATCGCGCCAGCCTGCGCCTCGGGAGCGGACTCCGGCGGCATCTGGTCGTCGCCGAGCATCCCGAAGTCCATCGGACCGGGAGGCGCGAAGTCATCCCCGAAGGCCGCGGGCGCCGGGGCCGGCACCGGCGCGGCGGCCATGGGCGCGGGAGCCGCGGCGGGCGGGCCATTCAGGTCCACCCCGCCCGAGCCAAACGGATCCTCGTCCGCGAAGGGCATGGGCGCGCCCATCGGATCCGGCGCCGGCATGGGCACCGGGGCGAAGTCCTGGGCAGGCGGAGGCGCCGGATCGAACTGCGGAGGCGCCGGATCGAAGTCGGGCGCGGGCGCGCTCAGGTCCACGTTGGAGGGACCGAACGGATCGTCGAAGGCCATGGCCCCCGCCGAAGAGGCAGGCATGGGCGAGGGCGCCGCCGGTGGGGCGTACGCGGGAGGCGCCATGGCAGGCGGCGCCATGGCAGGCGGCGCCAGGCGGCCCGTAGGAGCCGCGGCGGCGGGCCCTCCTCGAGGCTTGGTGGCCACGGGCGCGGGCGTGGGCGGAGAGATCGGCCTCGGCGGAGGCTGAGGCGGAGCAACGGGCACGGGCGCGGGCGCGTCGAAGTCGGTCGCGGCGCCGAACTCCACCGGGGGACCGAGGTCGGGCGGAGCCTCGCTCAGGTCCATGTCCACCGAGCCGAACGCCGCCGCGTCCCCTCCACCG
>DASVVJ010000728.1:0-7025 GCA_036389955.1 Myxococcaceae bacterium | reverse complement strand
CCTATCCCCAGGGTGCCGTGGATATCGTGGATGCCCCGGGCGCCCAGACCGCCGCCCGGACGCTGGAAGAGGCCCGTGAGCTGGCCGTGGACCTGGAAGCCGATGCCATGCACGCCTTCCGCGCCCGGCTGTGCTTCCTCCAGTTGGGCACCGACACGCAGGTGTTCCTCTTCGACACACTGGCGCCGGGAGTGGACGCCCGCCTGCTTGCTCCCCTGATGGCGGACCCGGACCGTACCAAGTTCTTCCACGCGGCGCAGGGAGACCTGCAGTACCTGGCGGAGGCCGGGGTGCGGGTCCAGGGCCTCTTCGACACCCACCGGGCGGCCACGCTGCTCGGCTGGCCGAAGGTGGGCCTGGCGGACGTCGCCCGCGAGCGGCTGGGAGTGGAGCTTCCTAAAGAGCACCAGCAGTCGGACTTCTCGCTGCGCCCCCTGCCTCCGGGGATGCGCGACTACATCGCCAATGACGTGCGGTACCTGTGCGAGCTGGGCCGCCAGGTGCGCGAGGAGTGCCGCAAAGCGGACATTCTCGAAGAGGTGCTGCTCGACTGCCAGCGGATGTGCGAGGAGGCGGTGGTGCGGCCGGACACGGGCGCGGACTTCAAGCCGAAGCTGCCCCGGGCGGGCCTGTCGCCGGCGCTGCTGCTGCTGGCCAACACGATCGCGCACGCGCTGCACCGCAAGCGGCTGGAGTGGGCGGAGAAGGCCAACGTGCCCATGGGGCGGATGCTGTCCAACATGGCCATCGGGGACATCGCGGTGAAGCTGCCCACCAACAACAAGGAGCTGGCGCGGGCCGCGGGCGTGCGGGGCGGCTTCGTGCGCGAGCACGGCGAGGAGGTGCTCGCCATCGTGCGGGAGCTGACGGAGAAGTCCCGGCGGGGCGAGCTGCAGCCCGAGAAGGACCCGAAGGACGGGGTGAGGGATCCGAACCGGCGCAAGCGCGAGGAGGCGCTCAAGGCCTTCCGCACGGAGAAGGCCGCGCAGCGCAAGGTGACGCCGTCGGTGGTGCTGACCAACCCCCTCATGGACGTGCTGGCCGCCATGCCTCCGCGCACCCTGGAGGAGCTGGAGAAAGTGCCGTGGTTCGGCGAGAAGCGGGTGCGCCTCTATGGCGCGGACCTGCTTGCCCTGCTGGCGCAGCACCCGGCTCCGGGCGCCTCTAGCGCTTGAGCGCCAGCATCATCCCGTCACGCACCGTCAGCAGCGCCTTGTCCACGCGAGGGTCGGCGGCCACCTTCTTGTTGAAGGCCACCAGCGCATGGTCCGAGGGATCGACGGGGTTCAGGATGCGCCCGCTCCACAGCGTGTTGTCCGCCACCAACAGTCCCCCGGAACGCAGCAGGGGCACCACGGCGTCGTAATAGGCGCTGTAGTTCGTCTTATCCGCGTCGATGAAGGCGAGGTCGAACGGCCCTTGCAGCGTCTTCAGCGTCTCCAGCGCGGGCCCCATGCGCAGGTGAATCTTCTTGCCGTGCGGGCTGCGCGCGAAGAACTCGCGGGCCATCGCCGCCGCGTTCGGATCGATATCGCACGTGATGAGCTCGCCATCGTCCGGCAGCCCCTCGGCCATCATCAGCGCGGAGTAGCCAGTGAAGGTCCCCACTTCGAGCACGCGCCGGGCGCGGGCCAGCTTCACCAGCAGCCGCAGGAACGTACCCTCCAGCCTGCCCACCTGCATGTGCGGCGCCTTCATCTGCGCATACGTCTTTTCCCGGAGTTCCTCGAAGAGAGGCCCGGGGGGCTCAGTGTGAGCCTCCGCGTACTCTTCAATCTCGGGTGGGAGCAGGGGGTGGGTCTTGGGCATGCGCGGCGTTTACCAGCGATCAGTGGCAGTTGCGACAGGGGATGGCGTGCATAGCTTTGGGTCCGCTGTGGAGGTGGCCGGCATGATGGGTGAGAGAACGGGCGTGGCGAGGACGGACATCACTCAGTGCATCAACGCCAGCCTCAAGTGCCAGGCCTCGTGCGAGGCGGGTGTGGCGCGGCTGGTGGCTGCGGGCCATGCGGCCGACAGCGACACGGTGCGCCTGCTGCGGCAGTGTGCGGAGCTGTGTGAGCTGAACGCGAGGGCACTGCAGAAGGACAGCCGGCTGGCGCGGCGCACGGCGAGCATCTGCTTCGAGCTGGGCAGCCAGGTAGCGCGCGTGGCGGTACACGACGCACCCGACACGGGCGCGGCGCTGGCGCGCGACGCGATGATTCTGGCGCGGGCCTGCAAGCTGCTGCTGTTCTCGAACTGAGCCCGGAGCAAGAGCGGGCGCGCGGGTGAATTGCATCTAGCGGGGTAAGTGGATTCAATCCGGCAACCGTCAGCCACGGGGGCCGGACCGATGACCCAGCCATTCACTCTGTCTCAGCGAGAGATCAAGGGTCAGTCCATCAGGGCCGTGGTGGATGCCATGTCCATCGTCCGGGAGCGGGCGCTGAAGATCCTGGCCGAGCAGGGCATCGCCCCGCTCGAGCATGAGCGCTGGTACCCGATGGAGCGCTTCCTGGAGGTCTTCCGGACCATCCAGAAGGAGATCGGCGTCAACACCATCAAGGCGGTGGGGCGGAAGATCCCCGAGAACGCGATGTTCCCCCCGAACATCGTCACCATCGAGGACGGCTTCCGCTCCGTTGACGTGGCCTACCGGATGAACCACCGGGGCCCGGGCAACATCGGCGGCTACCACTACACCTCCACCGGTGAGCGCTCGGGACGGATGCTGTGTGACAACCCGTACCCGTGCCCCATGGATGAGGGACTGCTGGAGGCCATGGCCCGGCGCTTCCGGCCGCAGGACTCGCTCTGGGCCCGCGTCGAGCACCAGCCCGGAGACTGCCGCCGCAACGGGGCAGCCTCCTGCACGTTCGACCTGTCCTGGTAACCCTCGGGGCATGGGCAGCGTCGCCGCCTGCACTGGCGCATCGCCCGCACGCAGCCGCCGTTGGCGGGTGGCCGGTGCGGATTGAAGCAGGGGCCCTGCTGGGACGGCGGGAGTCCACGCCGCCGCCCCGTGCTTCCGTGCGGCGCTCAGTAGTCGCTGTCGCCGCTGTCGTCGTCGCTGTCGTCGCTCTCCTCGCTCTGCTCCCCGCTGTCGTCATCCGACTGGCTGCCGCCGCCGCTGCCGCCACCGAACATCAGACCCACGGAGAACTGGAGAACGAAGCTGCCGCTGTCGTTGAAGCTGGAGCCCGAGCCGGGCGTGCTGCCAATCAGCGGGTAGAGAAAGCCCAGTTCCGGCATCACCCGTACGGACGTGCCCGGCAGGCGCGCCGCGAACCCCACCGTGGCGCCTACGTTGATGGTGTTGGTGCTGTCGCCTTCGCCGAAGAAGAGCGCATCCGACACTGCCACGCTCCCCACGAACTGGTGCTCGCCGACCGGCACGCCCAGCAGCAGCGGCAGCTTGGCCTGAAGGGCGTTGGTGCCAGCGCTATCGCCCAAGGAGGACAGGGTGATCCGGTTGAAGCCAAAGGACGGAGCCAGCGCGAGCGTCAGCTTGTCGCTGCGGTGGAGACGCGTGCGGGCGAGGAACTCCGCGCCAAAGCCCGACACGCCGAAGTCCCCCCCGCCGTCCTCGGTGATGAAGACGCGCTGGTAGCTCAGCCGTCCGCCAATGTCCGTGGTGTTCGACGTGCCGTGCAGCACCTGAGCCTGAACTCCGCCCATGAAGCCGCCGCTGCCGCCTTCTCCCACCAAGCGCACGTACGAGGGAGACACGGCAAACTGGGTCTTGCCCTCCCCGAGGTTGTCCGCCGTCATGCTGTTGGTCACCCCCACGCATGCGGTGGCGGACAGCAGCAGGAACGCAAGGCCCAGGCGGGAAACAGAAATGCTCTTCATGTGAAGGCTCCAAACAAGGTGTAGAGACCCCATTCTGGGGTACATCCAGGAGCCACCGCAAAGACAAGTCGATGCAATCGCGAGGGGGTATATAGCGGGCCTCTCTGGAGGCTCTCGTGCGGCTGCTCATCCGGCATCGAAATCTGTACCGCTACCCGAAGCCCGCCGCACTCGGCCCGCACCTGATCCGGCTGCGCCCCGCGGTCCACGCCCGCGCCACCATCGAGACGTATGGCCTCACCGTGGAGCCCGCGGCCGGCCAGGTGCGCTGGCAGCAGGATCCGTACGGCAACCGGGTGGCCCGCGTCACCCTGCCCGACGGCGTCCGCGTCCCCCAGCTCGAGGTGACGGTGGAGATGGCCGTGGACGTGCGGCCGGTGAACCCGTTCGACTTCTTCCTCGACAACCGCTGTGAGGCGGTGCCGTTCACCTACCCGGCGGAGCTGCGGCAGGACCTCCTTCCCTTCCTCGACGTGAACGAGCCGGCGGTGCGCGGCGGAGAGCGCCTGAAGGCCTTCCTCGACGAGCTGCCACGCTCGGGGCCGACGGTGCAGCTCATCGTCCAGCTCAACGAGCGGGTGAACCAGCGCATCCGCTACATCATCCGCGAGGAGACGGGCATCTTCACGCCCGAGGAGACGCTGGCGGCGGGCCAGGGGAGCTGCCGCGACTCGGCGATGCTGCTCATCGCCGTGCTGCGCTCGCGCGGGTTGGCGGCGCGCTTCGTGAGCGGCTACCTGGTGCAGCTCACCGACGAGGGAATGATTCCCAACGAGCCGCGCGGGGTGGGGCGTGACGTGGTGGACCTGCATGCCTGGGCGGAGGTGTTTCTGCCGGGAGCGGGCTGGATCGGGCTCGACGCGACGAGCGGCCTGCTGACCGGCGAGGGCCACATTCCGCTCGCTTCGACGGCTACCCCGGCCCTGGCGGCCCCCATCGAGGGAACCAGCGACACGCTGGCCGAAGCGGTGGAGTTCTCGATGACGGTGGGCCGGCTCGGGCACGAGCCGCGGCCGACGACGCCCTACACCGAGGAGGTGTGGCAGGCGCTGTGCGAGGGCGGAGACCGGGCGGACGCGATGCTGCGGGAGCACGGGGTAAAGCTCACCCTGGGCGGCGAGCCGACCTTCAACGCCCGCGAGCACGCGGACCTGCCGGAGTGGAACGGAGAGGCGCTGGGCGAGACGAAGTGGAAGCTCGGGGTGAAGCTCGCCGAGGAACTCAAGCGGCGGCTGGCGCCCGGAGCGGCCCTGCTGCTGCGCGCCGGCAAGCACTACCCGGGCGAGAGCCTGCCGCGCTGGGCGCTGGACATCTGCGGGCGGCGAGACCGGGTGCCCCTGTGGACGGGCGAGACGGTGGCCTCGGGCGGCGTTGCGGGCACCGCGCAGGCACGGGAGGTGGCGCACGAAGTGGCCTCGCGGCTGGGCATGGGTGGGCACGTGCTCGCCGCCTACGAGGATCCCTGGCGCTTCCTCCAGGACGAGGCGAACCTTCCGGTGGACGTTGATCCGCTCGAGGCCAACCTCCAGGACTCCGAGGAGCGGCGGCGCCTGGCCCGGGTGCTGGGCCAGGGGCTGGGCCAGGAGGTGGGCTTCGTGCTGCCACTGGCGCGCGGCGCCGATGGGGGCTGGGTGAGCGACCGCTGGCAGTTCCGCCGCAACCACCTGTTCCTGCTCCCGGGAGACAGCCCGCTGGGCCTGAGGCTGCCGCTGCGCTCGCTCTCGGAGGGCGATCCGCTGTCCGAGGTGTCGGAAGAGCCGTACGAGCCGATGGATCCTCGCCGAGAGCCGTCTCCCGAGGAGGCGAAGCAGCGCAGGCTGATTGCGAGCGAGCGTGCCACCCGGCCACCCCGGGTGCGGACCGCGCTGTGCGTCGAGGCCCGTGGCGGAACGGTGCACGTGTTCCTACCGCCGATGGCCCGGGCCGAGGACTTCTTCGAACTCGTCACGCTCATCGACGGGGCGCGCCAGCGCACCGGCATTGCCATTCAACTGGAGGGTTACCCTCCGCCGTCCTCTCCCCTGCTCTATCGTTTCGCGGTGACGCCGGATCCGGGCGTGCTCGAGGTCAACCTTCCTCCCGTGACGAGCAGCCGCGAACACACGGACCTGGTGGGCCAGGTGTTCGACGCCGCGCTTCACGCCGGACTCCACAGCGAGAAGTACCTGCTCGACGGCCGCATGGCGGGCAGCGGTGGTGGCAACCACATCACGCTCGGCGGGCCGACGCCCCTGTCCAGCCCCCTGCTGACCCGGCCGGAGTTGCTGGCCTCGCTCATCACCTTCGTGCAGCACCACCCGGCGCTGTCGTACCTCTTCACCGGCCTGTTCGTCGGGCCCACCTCCCAGGCGCCGCGCGTGGACGTGGCGCTGCACGACTCGCTCTACGAGTTGGAGCTCGCGCTGGACAAGGCGTTCAACGCGGGCAGCGCGCCGCCACCCTGGCTGCCGGACATGCTCTTCCGCAATCTGCTGGTGGACATCGCGGGCAACACCCACCGCGCCGAGCTGTGCCTGGACAAGCTGTTCGATCCGCAGACGGCGGCCGGGAGGCAGGGGCTGGTGGAGCTGCGTGCCTTCGAGATGCCGCCCCACGCGCGCATGGTGTCCGCGCAGGCCATTCTGGTGCGTGCGTTGTTCGCCGCCTTCGCCAGGCAGCCCTATCAAGGAAAGCTGGTCCGCTTCGGCCAGTCGCTCCACGACAAGTACCTGTTGCCCTACTACCTGGGGCGAGACCTGGAGGACGTGCTCGGCTACCTCGCGGCGCATGGCCTGGCCCTGCCGCTGGAGGGCTACATGCCCTTCCTGGAGCTGCGCTGCCCGCTGGCCGGCCGCGCGCAGCTGGGCGACGTCACCCTCGAGGTGCGCAATGCGCTCGAGCCCTGGCCGGTGCTCGGCGAGGAGCTGACCGCAGGCGGTACCTCGCGCTATGTGGACTCATCCATGGAGCGCATCGAGGTGCGCGTCTCCGGCCTCATCCCCGAGCGGCACGTGCTGCTCGTCAACGGCCACACCCTGCCGCTTACGCCCACGGCGAAGGCCCACGAGTGGGTGGCCGGGGTGCGCTTCCGCGCCTGGGCTCCGCCGCACAGCCTGCAGGCACACCTGGGCATCCATCACCCCATCCGGCTGGATCTGCTCGACACCTGGGGACAGCGCTCCCTGGGCGCCTGCGCCTACCACGTCTGGCAC
>DASVVJ010000727.1:0-1931 GCA_036389955.1 Myxococcaceae bacterium | reverse complement strand
GGAGAGAGCTCCCGGTACCTCGTTCAGCAGCGGCTCCCCGGTGGCAGCCGGGCGCTGCTCTGGGAGTTCCCCGGCGGCAAGGTGGAGCAGGGTGAGACGGACGAGTCCGCTCTGGCCCGCGAGTGCCGCGAGGAGCTGGATGTGGAGCTCGAGGTGGGCCGGCGGCTGTGGGAAGGCCGGCACACGTACCCCGATCTGACGGTGGAGCTGGTGCTGTACGCGTCCCGGGTGGTGTCCGGAGAGCCGAGGCCTCTGGGCGCTCACGCGCTGCGCTTCCTCACCCCGTCGGAGATGACTGCGCTGCCGTTCTGCGAGGCGGACATCCCGCTGTTGAACGATCTGGTAGCGGGAAGGCTGGAGTTGCAGGCGTGATGTTGCACCGGACGTTTCAGCACATCCCGGGCGTGGGCCCGTTCCGGGAGAAGGATCTGTGGGCACAGGGCATCCGGACCTGGGACGACTTCCCAGAGGCGGGCACGGGCGCGGCGGCCATCAGCAAGAAGACGGATGACGTGGCCCGCGAGTACATCTCCAAGGCCCGCGAGGCGCTGGAGCGCAGGGATCTGCGCACGCTGGCGCAGCTGATTCCCTCGCGGGAGCACTGGCGGCTCTACCCGCTGTTCGCCGAGGACGCGCTCTTCTTCGACATCGAGACGGACGGGCGGCAGAACCAGGCGCCCACGGTGGTGAGCCTGTTCGACAGTGCCGGGCTGCACGTGTTCATCCTGGGCCGGAACATGGACGCGCTGCCCGAGGCGATGGCGTCGCGGCGGCTGTGGGTGTCGTTCAACGGCACGTGCTTCGACGCGCCGGTGCTTCGGGACTACTTCGGCGAGGGGCGGTTTCCGACGCCGGACGCGCACATCGATCTGCGCTTCGTGACGAAGCGGCTGCGGATGAGCGGCGGGCTGAAGGACATCGAGGACAGCCTGGGCGTGGGGCGGCCGCCGCACCTCAAGGGCGTGAACGGGTGGGACGCGGTGCTGCTGTGGCGCGCGTACAAGGCACGGGCGGACCTCGAGGCGTTGCGCTTCCTGGTGGAGTACAACCTGTATGACTCGTTCCAGCTGCGCACGCTGATGGACGTGGCGTACAACCGGGGCGCGGACGAGCTGAACCAGGACGTGCCCCGGCTGCCGGTGTTCGACCGCGGCGAGGTGCTCTACGACGTGAGCAAGATCATCCTCGAGCTGGGGCCCACCGAGCGGGACATGCAGACGCTGGCGCGGGTGCGCAGCCAGGACCGGGATCTGCGCGACCTCTGACCGGCGGGTCCATCGTCACTCAACGTGAGCCGCGACGAGACGTTGGGTCCATCTGCGCCCCGATTCGTCATCCTCGGTGAGGAAATCGAAGCGGCCAGCACGGACCTGCTCCAGCAATGGCTCGTCACGCGCGATCAGTTGAGGCACACCCCACGGAAAGCTGACCTCGGAGACCTTGCTGTAGATGTACCCGGGATCGACCACCATGAGCTCGAGGTAGCGGGAGTAGGAATCGAAGAAACGGTCAACGCTGGAGGCCACGGGAGCAGTGGTCAGCGAGTCCATGAATTCGATGTAAACAATCGGCTGAAGTCCCTGGGAGCCTGCGAGCCTCGGGACAGTGGCAAAGAAGAACGAAAACCCTGTCTCCTTTGCGAAGATGAGCGATGCGAGGAAGGGCGTGAAGCCATCCTGCCGCAGCCTCATGGTATGTGGAACGAGTCCATCCCATTCGAGACTTGGCCCGTAGATTGAAAGGGGCCCGAGTTCAGCACCACCGATTCGCTGATACATGGCGGCAAGCTGGGGATCCAACGGCTCTCCGGGGATGAACTCTTTCAGCTCTGCGGCTGAGGTTAGAGGAGGATACAGCTCGCAGGGCAGGCTGTGCTGCTGGCAAATGGCGATGAGCCGATCAAATCCGGGAAGAGAAGTCGAGGTGGGCAT
>DASVVJ010000726.1:0-1917 GCA_036389955.1 Myxococcaceae bacterium | reverse complement strand
CAACGCCGTGACAACCCCAATCTGAGGATGGGATGTGGCTGTCTGGTCAGGTGCAAGCACCAGCCCGGAGCGTATCAGGGGAGGAGCGAGAGAAAGAGGATCTGGACTGAAAGCAGAAACGTCGCTCGAAGCGCCTTCGGGCACCCGCTCGAAGTCAGGGGGACGTTGTTGTGATCCCAAGTCGCCTGGAGTGTAGCCTCTCTCAACAGCACGCGAGCCTGCTGGAGGAAGGGGGCCATCTTCTATAAAGAAGCCATGGGTAGCGATGTGCAGAATGCCCGGAGCAGAGAGCTTCAGTAACGCATCTTTCGTGGCACTGCTGCCCAGCAATACATGTGCTTGAGGAAGCAGGCTCACGATGGTCTCGGCCTCCCGCCGCGTGCCGGGAAGCGGTGACCATGGCATGTCTTCCGAGCTCACAGGAGCCCGCAGGGGAGTGGCTGAGCTTGGAAGGCTGAAAGCAGGATCGGCAAGAACGACCACGGAGCGGTTTGGGTGGGAACTCTCTCCGCGGGACAACAGGTCTTTGCCTGACGTGACGTAGGTAATGTCCCAGGTATCGACGAGAAACTGGCTGCCGTCATGAAGGGCAGCAAAAGGAACGAGCGCAAGCTGGCCGTCAGGCGAAAGGAAGAGTCGCTGAATCCCTCCCAGTAGTGGTACCAGAGGAGAGAATGCTTGCGCGTAGAGTGACTGGGCCGCGGATTCGTAGGAGACGGCCCGATGTGCAAGTGCTTGATGCAACTGCTGGATAGCGCGATCAAGGGCTTCGGCTGAGCCGAGGTCCACTACACGGGTTTGGCCATCAGCGAAGAGCAGGAGCGCGAGATAGCGTAGCTCGTTGGACTCCCGCGAGGCAGAAGCGTCTGGACGGGAAAGGAGGGCAAGGTCGCGGTAAGCGACGAACTCAATGAGCGCGCTATCCCGGGGAAGGGCTGTTGCTACTCGCCGGATGAGTTCCGCGGGCACTGGTGGTGCGTAGCGCGCACGCAGTTGTTCCGAGCGTCTGGCCAGGGCTTCTTCGAGAGCATCGCCCTGGTCGGTGAGCTCCTTGATGCGGCGCTGGTAGTCAGTAGGCGGCAGAGAGCCAGAACCAGAAAGCAAAAGCGAGGCGAGTTCGGAACGCATACTCCGCAGGTGCTCGAACGCCGCGCGATCATCCGGGCCCAGGTGTTTGTGAACGATAATGGAACTGGCGGAGATCTCTTCGACGGAGCGGCTCTTGCGAAGCAGCGCGGCGGTAAGGGCGAGGTTCCGCGCGCCAGCATCGTCCGGATAAGCACGGACGAGTGAATAGAGGAACTCATCTACCGTACGGCGCTGGTGCAGGACGCTGGAGAGGCGTTCCTCAGAAAAGCCGAAGACCTCCTGACGTAAGTGCATCTCGGAGATAGCGAAGGCTCGTGCGAAGAGCTGCACGGCTTCTGAGAGGTGCTGCTGCGCGAGGTGGTTCAAGGCAAGGCTGTTGAGTGAGTTGGCGACCCTTGGGTGATGCTTGCCCAAGGACTCTTCCTGAAGAGCCAGTACCCGTCTGTACAGTGGCTCGGCCCGCGCATGCTTGCCTTGGCCCGTGTAGAAACGAGCGAGCTCACCTAGAGAAAGGACGAGGTTGGGGTGGCGCTTGCCAAGGACCATTTCCCGAATCAGAAGTGCACGCTCATAGAGCGAGCCGGCCCTTTCAGAGTTCCCTTGCTTCGCGTAGAAGGCGGCGAGGTCACTGAGAGCGCGGGCAAAAACGAAATGATCCCGCTCAAGGGCTGCCTTCCGAAGCTCGAGTGCGCGCTGAATCAAAGGACCAGTTTCAGCGTAGGGTCCCTCGACCGCATAAAGAACGAGGTGATTGAACGACAAAGTGACCCGGGGAGTATTCTTGCCGAAGGCCTTTTCCCAGAGCACGAGGGCACGCTCATGCAGGAG
>DASVVJ010000725.1:0-3807 GCA_036389955.1 Myxococcaceae bacterium | reverse complement strand
ATTATGGCTGGAGCTGCGCTTCCGCTTCCGTCTTTCCTGCCACCTGGGCCTTGTTGGCGCTGGCCTTCTTCGGAGGCCGAAGTGCTAGGGCACGTCGCCGTGCCTAAGCGGCTATCTCGGTGGGCAAGAAAATCCCCTGTGCCTGGACGCCGCCTACGACTAGAAGGCGGGCCATGGCACCCCCACTTGAACAGGCGTGAGGAGACCACGGTCCGTGCTGGAGGGTGAATCGTTCCGCCTGAGGGACTCGCGCCTCTGTCTATTATAAGGAGGGGCCTCGCCATGGCCCCTCCTCCCGCCGCTGCCTCCACCTCTCGCGCCACGGCCGTGGGCTCGGTGGCCATCGTGCTCTGGGCCTCGCTGGCCCTGCTGGCCACGGGCACTGGCTCCGTGCCGCCGTTCCAGACGGTGGCCATCGCCTTCGCCGTTGCCTTCCTGCTGTCGCTGGGCAAGTGGCTGGTGTTCCGCGAGAACATCGCGAGCCACCTGCGCCAGCCGGGCGTGGTGTGGCTCACCGGCGTGGGTGGGCTGTTCGGCTACCACTTCTTCTACTTCCAGGCCTTCAAGGTGGCGCCGGCCGTGGAGGTCAACCTCATCAACTACCTCTGGCCGCTGCTCATCGTTCTGTTCTCCGCGATGCTGCCGGGAGAGCGTCTGCGGTGGTGGCACATCGCCGGCACGGTGCTGGGGCTCAGCGGCACACTGATGCTGGTGACGGAGGGCGGCAGCTTCTCCTTCCGGGCCGAGTACGCCCTGGGCTACGCCTCGGCGCTCGCGTGCGCGGTGACGTGGAGCTCCTACTCCGTCATCTCCCGGCGCTTCGGCGCGGTACCCACGGACACGGTGGGTGGCTTCTGCGGCGCCACGGCGGTCCTCGCCGCGCTGTGCCACCTGGCCTTCGAGCAGACCGTCTCCCCGAGCACGGGGGAGTGGATCGCCCTGCTGCTCATGGGCGCGGGGCCCACGGGCCTGGCCTTCTTCGTCTGGGATGTGGGCATGAAGCGCGGCAACATCAAGGCGCTGGGCGGGCTGTCGTACACCGCGCCGCTGCTGTCCACGCTGCTGCTCATCCTCGCGGGCCGCGCGCGCGCCACCGTGGAGCTGGGGCTGGCGTGTCTGTTCATCGTCGGCGGCGCGGTGCTCGCCTCGCGCGACCTGTGGGCGCCGCGCTCCGTCAGTACGCCACCGTGACCGCCCGGCGGATGAAGGACGGATCCTCCACCTGCTGAACCATGAAGCGCGCCAGGTCCGCCCGGCCAATGTGCGCCATCGTGCCGATGCGCACGTCCTCGCCCGCGCGCCAGATGTCCCGCGCGGCCCCGTTGCTCAGCCGCGGCGGCCGCACCAGGGTCCAGTCCAGCATGCTGCCGAGGATGAGCTTCTCCTGGAGCTGCCGGTCCTGAATCGTGTCTCGGAAGGCGTGGCGCATCACCTTGTACATCCACCCGAGGCGGTTCTCCGGGTGGCCAATCATCGCGCCGGTGATGCACACCAGCCGCCGCACCCCCTGGGGCTCCATGGCGCTCAGCAGCAGGCTGGTGCCCTGGGAGCACAGCGTGGACGGCGAGTCGTGGTGCGGCCCCAGCGCACAGAGCACGGCTTCGGCCCCCGTGACGGCGAGCGCCACGGGCGCCGGGTCCAGTACATCTCCCTGCACCACGGTGACGCGCTCGCGCAGCGTGCCCAGCGCCTCGGGCCGGCGCGCGAGCACGGTGACGCCATGGCCCCGGATGAGGGACTCCTCGACGAGCCGCAGGCCCGTGCGTCCGGTGGCTCCGATGATCAGCACTCGCTTCACAACGCTCCCGGGGCAAAGAGGGGGCCGCTGCTGTCATACTGCCCCAGCCATGAGTTCCGCGACGGATGATCTTCCAAAAGGCCCCGCCCTCACGGCGCCATCCGTTCGATTGTTCGCCATCCTCGCCCGGAGCGCCCGGCGAGCGGTGGTGTTCCGGCGTGGGCCCTCCAAGCAGGTGCTGCTGCTGTCCTGGAACACCGAGACGGACGAGGTGACGCCGGGCCAGTGGTTCAAGGGCCGCCTCTACGAACGGAGGGCCGATCTGTCGCCCTCGGGAGACAAGCTCGTCTACTTCGCCGCGAAGTACCGCGCCCCCCTGGACACCTGGACGGCGGTGAGCCGGCCGCCGTGGCTCACGGCGCTGGCCCTGTGGCCCCGGGGTGGTGCCTGGGGTGGCGGCGGCCTGTTCGACACCGAGTCCCGGCTGCGGCTCAACCACTGGGGCAGCGCGATGGAACTCGCGCAGGGGTTCCAGCTTCCGTCCCGCTTCCAGGTGGAGCTGCTCTGGGAGCGGTCCGGCACCGGAGAGGACTTTCCTATCTACGACTTCCGGCTGCGGCGTGACGGGTGGCGGTGCACGCAGCCTGGAACCGCGGAGCTGCGCTCCACCGTGCCTTCCATGTACTTCACATACGACCCGGCCCTGACGTACCGCAAGCCGAGACCGGGACGCGGGGCGGGAGGACTGGAACTGCAGATGCGCATTCTGGGGCTCAAGGAGATCAACGGCCCCTGGTACGTCGTGGAGTACGACCTGCTCGACGAGGCGAGCGAGGACCTCCTCTCCCTGGGCCGGCTCGATTGGGCGGAGTGGGATGTCACCGGCGAACTCCTGTTCGCGCGGGACGGGCGGCTCTACCGGGTGGAGCCCCGGCGCCATCGCGGCGCTTGGGAGGTGGGCGAGCCCCGGGAGGTCGCCGACCTGCGCGGCTACGTGTTCCAGGGGCGCGAGGCTCCGCCGAAAGCCACGCGGTGGTAGCGTCCCGGGGGAATGTCGTCGTACCTGCTCGCCTCGTCGGTGGTCGCGCTCGTGGTGGCGCTGTTCAACGCGCTGCTGGCGGGCTACGTGCTCGCCTCGGGGCGCAAGGACGCGCGCACGCGCCTGTTCGCGCTGGGGCCCACGGGCGTGACGCTCTTCGCGCTGGCGTGGTTCGTCATTCTGCTGGACCCGACGGCCCGCGAGCCTGGCCGGCAGGTGGTCTCCTGGTCGGCGCTGCTGGCCGTGGTGGGCTTTGCCGCGGATGCCGTGCTGGACCTGGGGCCTCACCGCACCCGCCGCGCGGTGCTGTGCCTGATGGGGCTCCTGGCGCTGGGGGTCATCTCGCTCCACGTCGTCGTCTCCGCGCCTCCACGCGTCATGTACGGGGCGCTGCTCCCGCAGGCGCTGTCGCTGGCGGGGGTGGTGTTCATCGGCGCAGCCCGCCTGGTGCTCTGCCGCCACGAGAACGCGGCCATGCGGCGGCTCTCGCGGCACGTGGTGGCCCTGGTGGCCGCTGTGCTGGCGGTGAGCCTGGTGCGCGAGGGCATCGAGCTGGCGCGGGGGGCGACGCCCGGCTCGGTGACGCTGCTGGGCGTCATCCTCTGCGCGGAGACCCTCTCGCTGAGCTACATCCTGCACGAGCGGGTGGATGTGCGGCTGCCCGTCACCCGGGCGGTGACGCATGCGCTGCTGGCCATCGCCGTGGCCTTCATCGTCGTGGCGGTGCTGCGCGCGCTGGGCTACCCGGTGGACCTGGGCCAGGCCACCGTCACGGTGGGCGTGGCGATCCTGGCCTCGCTCATCTTCGTGGGGCTGGGAGAGCAGCTCAGCCGGGGCATCGAGTTCCTGCTGTTCCCCAAGCAGGCGCGGCTGACGGGGCAGCTCTCCGCCTCGCGAGCCGAGGCCGCCGCGCTGCGCAGCCGCCTGGAGCGCGTGGAGCGGCTGGCCATCGCGGGAGAGCTGGCCGCGTCCGTGGCGCATGAAATCAAGAACCCGCTGGCGGCCCTGCGCGGCTACGCGGAGCTGCTGG
>DASVVJ010000724.1:0-1815 GCA_036389955.1 Myxococcaceae bacterium | reverse complement strand
GCTGCACGGGCCCAGCAGGCAAGCCTGGACGCGCGCGAAGGCTCCACCGTGCCCAACTTCACCTGTCCGACGCGCGCGCCTTGCGTGTCCTACGTGCGAGGGCTGCACGGGCCCAGCGGGTGAGCCTCGACGCACGCCAGGGCTCCCCGGGCCCAGCTTCACCTGTCCGACGCGCGCGCTGCCTGTCCGACGCGCGCGGGGGCTTCACGGGCCCAGCAGGTGAGCCTCGACACACGCGCGCACGATGGCGCCGGGCGTGGGCCCCGGTAGCTCCGGCCGTGGCTCCGGCCGTGGCTCCGGGCCGGGCCCATAGAAGCCCCGTAGAAGTCCCGTCACCGCTCCGCATCCGTCACGGTCCAGCCGCACCACATCGCACCGCGTGATCCATCCGCCCGCCCGCATGGGCCCTTGGTTGCCCGGCTGCACGCTTGCCGATCACCGCTCACGCTTTGCCAGTCGTCTAGACACAAGGCTTTGCGCTGTGTCACTCCTGCACTGAGTCGTTCTGAGTAGTTCGGGGCAGGTTGGCGAGTTTGTAAAGGGCGGGTAGGGGTATGGTCGGGAAAACTCCCAGGAGGGGCAACCCTCCATGTGCGGCGCAGTCGTGCGCCGTTGGGTGGCTGGCAGCAACGCCGGGAGAAACGCCGGTAACACCGGCGAGAACACCGGCGGAAACGCCAGGAACGCCAGCGAGCAACGCCAGCAGCAACGCCAGGGCGCGCCGGTAGTCACTCCAGGCCGCGCCGCGCGTTCTGCGGCGTCGGCTGCTTCGGGGCTGCGCTGCCTCGTTGCCGGGCTAGCGAGCGTGGAGACTGCCCGCTGTGCTGGTGGGCTCTACTCACCGGAGCGGCCACCGTCTGACGCGGGCGCGCTCCACGGGCCCAGCAGTCACGCCTCGACGCAGCCCGCTTCTCTCGCGTGCTCCACCGCGCCGCGCGCCGCGCCTCGCGTTCGCCCGTGTTCGCCCGCAAGGCTCTGCATTCGTCTGGATCCGTCGTGGTTGTGTCAAAAGAGTCCAAAAAAGACCAACTATGCCTACTGCCCAACCGCACCGGGTTTAGGCACCTTGGGCGGCATGAGTCACGCCACACCAGCAGCCCGACAACGCACGCACCGGGCACCCACTCTTCCCACCGGTAAAGGGCGCGCGCGTACCTGTCCAAACCTGCCCAGCGGTGCCCAGTGCTGCCCAGCGCGGACAGTCGCGTTGCCGGTGCTCGGGAAGATGCGAGACAATCTCTCTCGTGCAGTGAGGCACGACGGCTGCCCCCGGTACGCGGGGCGGCTCGATGTGGACAGCACCCGCAGCGCAGCGTTTCCCCTCCGCCCCCCGGATGCGCTCGGGGCGCCGCTTGGCTTCCAGCTTCGCGGCTCCTCTCGCCTCACCGCATGGCGCCGCACGTCCTGGAGACAGGCCCGCAGCGTCGGACACTCGGCAGCCGGGAGCCTTTCACCCATGCAGGGGCAACACGAGACACAGCACCACCAACAACAGACAGTGACGCGCGCCGCCGCGTCGCTGCTGGAAGGGGATCGGCCATGAGCGAGCCCCCTCTGACTGCGAGCACCGCGCCCGCCTTTCTCACTGTGGAGGAGGCCGCCGAATTGCTGCGCGTGAACCGGAAGACTCTCTACGAGGCGATCCGGCTCGATCAGGTGCCCGGGGTTGCACGCCTCGGGCGAATCCTGCGCATCCACCGCGACACGCTGCTAACATGGCGCCCCGGTAACAGCAGACCTGCGCTCGGAGACAAGAAGCCATGAGCGTCAGACTGCGGCAGTGGAAAACCAAGGAGGGCAAGGTGCAAGAGGCGT
>DASVVJ010000723.1:0-4012 GCA_036389955.1 Myxococcaceae bacterium | reverse complement strand
TGGAGCGGTGCAAGGCCCTGGGGGTTCCCGCCTACAAGCTGCCAGGGCTGGTGCTTCAGGTGGGAACGCTCTACCGGAAGTCGATTCACTCGATCGGTTTCTTCGAGGGAATCCCCGAGCTGTTGCGGGAGCTGAGGAGCTGGGGCCTCAAGAGCGTGATCGTCTCCACCAACGAGGAAGAGAACATCCGTGCCTTTCTGAAGGCGCAATCGGCGGAGGCGTTGGTGGAGGACGTCATCTGCAGCAGCCGCATTTTCGGCAAGGCCCAGCTGCTGCGGGCGCTGATGAAGCGCACGCGGCTCGAGCCCAACCAGCTCGTCTACGTGGGGGATGAGTACCGGGACATCGTGGCCTGCAAGAAAGTGGGGGTGAGAGCCATCGCCGCGCGCTGGGGCTTTGACGCGGAGAGCCGGCTCGTCGAGGCCGAGCCGGACGCCATCGTCACGCGCCCGGCGGAAGTCGCTGATTTCGTGAGGCGCTGGTCGGAGATGTGAGCCTCATGGCGGACAAGCTCCTGACACGCAGAGCCCTCAGCCGGGCCACGCTGGCGCGACAGATGTTGCTCGCACGGGAGAAGACCCCGGTCCTTCGCGCGATCGAGCGGCTGGTTGGGCTTCAGGCCCAGCTGGCGAGGCCGCCGTACATCGGACTCTGGTCCCGCGTGGAAGGCTTCCAGCGCGAGGCCCTGACGCAACTGGTGCTCAGCCGCAAAGCCGTCCGCGCCACGGCGATGCGCGGCACGCTGCACCTGATGAGCGCGAAGGACTTCGTGGCGCTGCGCCCCGCGCTTCAGCCCATGCTCACCAAGGCGATGCACGCCAACGTGGGAGAGCGCATTCAGGGGCTCGAGCTCGAGCAGATGCTTGCCACGGCGCGCACGTACCTCGAGCAGGAGCCCCGGACCTTCAACGCGCTGCGCCCGCTGCTCGTGAAGGCCCACCCGAAGGGGGACGAGCGGGCCATGGGCTTCGCCGTGCGGACGCAGCTGCCGCTCGTCCAGGTGCCCACGGACACGAAGTGGGGCTACCCCGGCACGGCCGACTTCACCGTCGCGGAGACCTGGCTGGGCGAGCCGATGGGCACGGACGCCACGCCGCACGCGCTCGTGCTGCGCTTTCTCGCGGCCTTCGGCCCGGCTTCGGTGGGAGATGCGCAGACCTGGTCCGGCCTGGGTGGGCTGCGCGAGGTGTTCGAGGCGCTGAGGCCCGGGCTGAGCACCTTCCGGGACGAGCGGGGCCGCGAGCTGTTCGATCTTCCCAAGGCCCCGCGTCCGGACGAGGACACCGCCGCTCCCGTGCGGTTCCTGCCGGACTACGACAACCTGCTCCTGGCGCATGAGGACCGGACGCGAGTCATCGCGGACGAGCACCGTCGAGCGCTCACCCCGTCCAAGAACCTACGCGTCCTGCCTTCGTTCCTCGTGGATGGCTTCGTCGCGGGCACGTGGGAAGTCGAGCGGAAGAAGGGCGTGGCGGCACTGGTGCTCCAGCCGTTCTCGGCCCTGTCGAAGCAGGTTCGGGAGGCACTCGCCGAGGAGGGGGACACGCTCGTCCGCTTCGTCGAGAGCGATGCGAGTACGTTCGAAGTACGGCTTCCGGCCAGGGCCGCCAGGCCGCGTGCCCCGGCCACGCGGTGAGCTACTCCGTCCGCAGGATCTCCATGGGATCTACCCGGGAAGCGCGAAGCGCGGGCGGGCACGTGGCCACCAGGGTCACGCCAAGCAACAGCAGCGGCGCCGCGATGAATGCATGCGGATCCAGCGTGCTCACCGAGTACAGCAGGTGTGACAGCACCCGGGTGAGCCCGAGCGCGCCCACCACGCCCAGTGCCGCGCCCAGGGAGACGGTGGCCAGTCCCTGACGCAGCACGAGCCACATCACCTGGGTGCGAGTGGCTCCCAGCGCCATGCGCACGCCAATCTCCCGGGTGCGTTGGTTCACCAGATAGGACAGCACGCCGTAGATCCCCACCGCCGCCAGCACCAGCGCCAGGCCCGCCAGCAGGCCCAGCAGCAGCGTGTTGAAGCGCTGAGGGCCCAGTGAACGCGCGACGAGCTCCTCCATGCTGGCGATATCGGACACCGTCTGCAGCGAGTCCACGGCCCGGATCTCCTGCTGCACCGCGGCCACCAGTGGCGCGATGTCCCCCTTGGCTCGGACGAGCAGGGACTGGGGCCGCAGCCGCGCGTTCCGGGCCAGGAGCGTCGCGGGCACCTGGCTGATGGGCAGGTAGACGATGGCGGGCGGACCTGCCTCCAAACCGTCCTCGTGCACATCGCGCACCACGCCGATGATCTCCCGGGGCGCCGGGTCGGCGATCTGCGGGAACGAGGAGCCCAGGACGATGAACTCTCCGATCGGATCCTGCCCGGGCCAATAGCGCCGCGCCGTGGTTTCATTGATGACCGCCACGGGCCTGCTCTGGTGATGATCCATCCCATCCAGCAGCCGTCCGCGCACCAGACCGATCTTCAGCGCCTCGAAGTAGCCGCGCGTCACGGGCCGGTAGAGCGCCAGCCCCGTCTTGACGGGCTCTCCTTCCCGGGCGTGACGATCCTGAACGAGAAAACCCAACCTCAGGCCGGTCTCGAAGGGGAGCGTCTGGGCGAACCCCGCCGCCTCGACGCCGGGCAGTGCCCGCACCCGCTCCACCACGCGCTGGGTGAAGGCCTCGAGGCCCTGGGCGTTGCCATAGCGGGACTCGGGCAGTGCGAGCTTCATCGTCAGCACGTTCTCCGGATCCAACCCTGGCTCTACGCCCCGCAGGCGGGCGAAGCTCTTCACCAGCAGGGTGGCTCCGATCAAGAGGATGACGGTGAGCGCCACCTCGCTCACCACCAGGACCCGCCGGGTGCGACGGCCCGGGGTGCTCGAGGGCGAGCACCCCATGCGCTTCTGGAGCGAGCACTGCGGATCCGTCCGGGAGAACTGCCACGCGGGCAGCACGCCAAAGAGCAGGCCGGTCATCACCGAGACGCCCAGCGTGAAGGCGAGCACGGCCCCGTCGATGGAGATGTCCGCCGACAGAGACGGAACCCGGGGGGCCAGGGCCAGCAGGGCGGGCAGGGTCCAGGCAGCCAGCACCAGTCCCAGCAGGCCGCCGATTCCCGCGAGCACGACACTCTCGGTGAGCAGTTGCCGCATCAGCCGCCCGGGGTGGGCTCCCAGCGCGCTGCGCAGGGCCAGCTCCCGCTCCCGGCTGGCGGCCCGTGCCAGCTGAAGGTTGGCCAGGTTCACGCAGGCAATGAGCAGCACCATGCCCACCGCGCCCAGCAGCACCAGCACCGCGGGCTTCAGGTTCTGGGTCCGCAGCGCCTTCAGCCCGATCGCATCCATCCGGTGATCCGGCCGGAGGGCTCCCGGGCGGAGGGCGCGCAGCTGCTCGCCCTGCTCCTTGATGATCGAGCCCACCTGTTCGGGATGCACCCCAGGCTTCAGCCGGCCCAGCAGCGTGAGGTAATGCGCGTCCTCTGTGCTCGTCAGATCCAGCCGCAGAGGAGTCCAGAGTTCCGCGCCCTCGGGAAACTGGAACATGGCCGGCGCGACGCCGACGACGGTGTACGGCTCTCCGTTGAGACTGAGGGTGCGGCCCAGCGCGTCCGGGCTGCCCGCGAACTGACGCAGCCACAGGCCATGACTCACCACCACCACCCGGGGCCCGCCCTGACGGTCCTCGTCGGGCAGAAAGCTCCGGCCGAGCGCGGGCGGAACGCCGAGCACCTCGAAGAACGGCTGCGTCACCCGCGCCCCTGTCACGTGCTCCAGCTCGCCCTCGCCGCTGAAGTTGAAGCCGCTGACAGACATCGGATAGGCCGTCAGGTGCTCGAACGGCTGGCCCTGCGAGGATAGGAACGCGTACTGCGGCACGGAGACAGGGGTGATGCCGCCCTGCGGATCGCGGCGCACCACATGGAACAGGTTCTCGGGCTGCGGGAAGGGCAGGGGCCGCAGCAGCACGGCGTTCACCACGCTGAAGATGGCGGTGTTGGCGCCAATGGCCAGCGCCAGCGTGA
>DASVVJ010000722.1:0-3655 GCA_036389955.1 Myxococcaceae bacterium | reverse complement strand
CAGGTGCTGCTCAACCTCGTCGTCAACGCCGCGCAGGCCATGGACGGCATCGGCCGCCCCGGGAAGATCGACGTGCGCTGGGCGACGCAGGATCGCAGCGTCGTCATCACCGTCTCGGACAACGGCTGCGGCATTCCCTTGGAGCTGCAGGAGAAGGTCTTCCAGCCGCTGTTCACCACCAAGCCGGTGGGCGTCGGCACGGGGCTCGGGTTGTCCATCTGCAAGGAGCTGGTGGCACAGTACGGCGGCAAGATGCGCCTGTCCTCGGTGCCGGGGCAGGGCACGGACATCGAGCTCACGCTGATTCGGGCACCGATGCCTTGAGCCCGAAGGCATTGTGGAGCATGCGCCACACGCGGTGGAGCGTCTCGCCCTCGCTGGGGCGGGCCTGCTCCACCAGCACCGCGCGCTGCTCCTCTTCGCCCGAGCGCCACACCACGACGATGGCGTAGTGCCCGGTGGGCCGCTGCACCACCTGCACCGCCGTCACCTCATCGAAGTGGATGGCCTGGGTGCGCACCGCCCGGGGGGCCCAGGTCAGGCGCTCCAGGCGCAGCGTTTCGGTGTGGAAGTGGAGCACGAAGCGCCGGCGCCCCAACTGCGCCTCGATCCGGAACGCGAACCCAACGAAGGCCGCCGAGGCCAGCCCCAGCAGCACCGGGGTCAGGGAGGTGCCCGGCACGAACACCAGCAGGGCGATGCTGCCCACCCCGAACAGGGCCGCCAGCACCAGACACAGCTCAGGTAACAGGCGCCGCTCCACGGGAGGGGGCACGGACTCGCCGATCAGGCGCCCCTCGTCATAGCGTAGCCGGATGTCCCCGACTCGTTGAGGGATACGATTTTCTTCCAGTGCATCCGCAAAGCTCACACCTACAGCATAGGGTGTCTCGCCAGCCGCTCGAAGTTGGCTTCAAGCTGTGCGAACCTTACTCCTGTGATGGATCTGCCGTTCGATACCGAGGAGGGTGAAGAGGAGAGCGGGTCAACGACCCTCGCCTCGACCGTGTTGCTGGTGGACGACGAGCCGGTCGTGCTCGACGTCTGCAGCCGGCTGCTCACGCGCGAGCCGGATCTGGTCGTCCTCCAGGCCGTCAGCGCCGAGGAGGCCCTGCCGGTGCTCCAGTCCCAACGCGTGGACATGCTCATCACGGACAAGAACCTGCCGCAGATGAGCGGCATCGAGCTCATCGCCGAGGCCCGGCGGCTGCACCCGGCCCTGGAGGCGATGATGATCACCGGCTACGCCAGCTCGGAGTCGGTGATTGCCGCCTTCGCGGCCGGAGCGAGCGACTACATCCTCAAGCCCTTCGATGACCTGCGGGTGCTGCGGGCCAAGGTGCGTGCGGGGCTCGAGCGGCGGGCCGAGCGGGTGAAGGGGCGCGAGCTGGCGCGCAGCGTGGCGAAGGAGGCCTCCGCGCTGCTCGAGGCGGGACAGGATGCTCCGGAAATCGCCCACCAGGCGCTCGAGAACGAGCTGCGCAACTACGAGCAGACGATCAATGCCGGCGCGATGACGGGGCGGGTGGCCGTGGTGGGCAGCGCCGAAGCCGTGGAGGTGCTGCGCGCCGAGGGTTTCCAGGCTGTCGCCCTGCCGGTGAGCTCGCCCGAGCTGGAGACCGCGGACGTCGTCATCCTGGAGACGGGAGAGCCGCGCTGGCGCATGGTGGCGGAGATCCTCCAGAGCCGCTCGCCGGACGTGCTGCTGCTGGCCAGCCCCCAGGCGGACCTGTCGGACCTGCTCGAGGCCATTGGCCTGCGGCTGGACCTGGTGGGCTTTGGCTCCTCTTCGGGCACCCAGGCCCTGCCGGAGCGGGTGCGCATGCTGCTGGTGCGCCGCAGCATCCAGCACGCGCAGAACCGGCTGGCCAGCGCGATGGCCATCTTCCACCGCAGCATCGCCCCGCGCTGAGCGGGGTTGGGCGGGGCGGAGCTGAGCCCGCAAAAGCGAAGCGCCCGCTTTCCTTTCGGAGAGCGGGCGCCTCAGAGTGACCCTGCCGGGATTCGAACCCGAGTTTGTGCCGTGAGAGGGCACCGTCCTAACCGCTAGACGACAGGGCCGTTTTTTCTGCGCCTTCAACTACCGCTTCGATTGCCTCACGTCAACCGAAGTTTTCAAGCTGGGGAACTAGGATTCGAACCTAGATAAGCAGAGTCAGAGTCTGCTGTCCTGCCGTTAGACGATTCCCCAAGGACTTCCTGACGGGTGCTGCGTGCTGCGCGCCTTCTACTACCACAACTTCCGGGGCGGGGTGAACTACCGAGTTTTCTTCCCCGCCTTCGGTTCCGCCTTCTTGGCCGGAGGCTTCGGAGGCGCTACCGCTGGAACGACATAGATGCGCACTTCGTCGTTCGCCTCATAAATGTTCAGACCCTCGAAATTCTTCCCCGAGGGATTCACGATGTGGACCGCCTTCACGCCCGGCTGGTTGACGACCGGCCTCCGAGGGTACGCCGCTACCGGATACACCGTCCGGTAGTACTTCAGCGTCTCCTCGAAGTCGCCGGGGGCTCGATACCGATTCTCGCCCACCTTCTGGGCGCCATCGGGCATCTGCGCCCCACTCACAACCTCCGCTCCCGCCCCCGTCATCCACAACGCCGCCACCAACGCCGCCCAAAACGGGCGCGGCTTATAGAAACGGAGCTTCAGGCTGTCAAGGGCTCGTGCCATGGGCGCAGAAGATAAAGCAGGCCTCAGGGTCGCGCCAGCGCCGCGTCCAGCCGGCGCAGCGCCTCGTCCTTGCCCATGAGCAGCAGCGTCTCGCCGATGCCGGGGCTGGTGGTGTTGCCCGTGACGGCCACGCGCACCGGCTGGGCCACCTTGCCCATGCCCACGCTTGCCCGCTCGCTCACGGACTTGATGACCGCGTCCAGGCCCGCCACGGTCCACTCGGGCAGGGCGCCTACCTCGTCGCGCACCTGCTTGAGGAGCACCTTGGAGTCCGCCGTGAGGTGCTTGGCGGCCGCCTTCTCGTCCAGGGTGACCCCCTGCTTGAGGTAGGGCACCGCCATGGTGGCCATCTCCTCCAGCGTCCTGGCCCGCTCGCGGAAAGCGACCACGAAGTGCTCGAGGCGCTTGTCGTCAGCGGGCAGCGCATGGCCCTTCTGCGCCAGGAAGGGCGCCAGCCGCCCGGCGATGTCCGCCGGAGGCAGGGACTTGAGGTACTGCTGGTTGAGCCACAGCAGCTTCTCCGGGTTCCACACTCCCGAGGTGGAGCCCACGTCCTTGAAGTCGAACCACTCGATCATCTGCGGGCGGGAGATGACCTCGTCGTTGCCGTGGCTCCAGCCCAGGCGGATGACGAAGTTGAGCAGCGCCTCCGGCAGAATGCCGTTGCGCGCGTGCTGCATCACGTCCGCCTCGGGGTGCTTGCGCTTGGACAGCTTCTCCCGGTCCGGGCCCAGGATGAGCGGCAGGTGGGCGAACCGGGGCGGGGTCCACCCGAGCGCCTGGTAGAGCATCAACTGTGGGAACGTGGAGTTGACGTGCTCCTGCCCGCGCGACACCAGGGTGATGTCCATCAGGTGGTCGTCGATGACGCACCCGTAGTTGTAGAGCGGGATTCCGTCGCCGCGCATCATGACCCAGTCATCCAGGTCCGAGTACTCCTTGGTGATCTTCCCGAGCACCAGGTCATCGAAGGAGACCGAG
>DASVVJ010000721.1:0-33138 GCA_036389955.1 Myxococcaceae bacterium | reverse complement strand
TGGCCCCGCCCATGATGGCGACGAACGGCCGCTGCGGCGTGGTGACGGCCTCGCCGAGGAACTTCAATTCCTTGGCGATCAGAAACCCGATCGCGCGCGGCTTGCCCTGCATGGCCTGCGGGCAGCCGAAGGTGCTGGCGTGTTCGCGGTGGGCGGTGCCGAAGGCGTCATTGATGTAAATGTCGCCGAGCTTGGCCAATTGGCGGGCGAAGTTCGGGTCGTTCTTTTCCTCTTCCTTGTGGAAGCGCAGGTTCTCCAGCACCAGCACCTGCCCCTCCTTCAGCTCCTTCACCTGCTTCTTCACCCCGTCGCCCGTGCAGTCATCCGCCAGGATGACCTCGTGCTTGGCCCCGAGCAGCTCGGCCAGTTTGCTGGCCGCCGGCTCCTGCGAGAGCCTCGGGTCCGGCCCCTTGGGGCGCCCGAGGTGGGAGGCCAGAATGACCTTTCCGCCCATCTCCAACGCGCGGCGGATGGTCGGCAGCGCTTCGCGGATGCGGGTGTCGTCCGTCACGCGCTTGCCCTCGAGCGGGACGTTGAAGTCCACGCGGATGAAGACGCGCTTGCCGGTCAGCTGCAGGTCATCGATGTAGCGGATCATTCTGTGTTGCTCCCCTCTCGGTTCGCTTTGAGTCGTACGCGGGAACCCTCACCCCGTCCCTCTCCCGGCGGGAGAGGGGAGATGGGGTCCCGCGTTCCTTGGACTAGAGGCCCTTGGCCGTCAGGAACTTGCAGGTGTCCACCATGCGGTTCGAGAAGCCCCACTCGTTGTCGTACCAGGCCATCACCTTCACCAGGTTGTCGCCCATCACGAACGCGTTGGTCGCGTCGAAGATCGCCGAGTGCGGGTTGCCGTTGTAGTCGATGGACACCGTCTGCTCGTCGCTGAACTGCATGATGCCCTTGAGCGAGCCCTCGGCGTTCTTGCGGAACGCCTCGATCAGCCCCTCCTGCGTCGCCGTCTTGCTCGTCACCACCGTCAGGTCCACCAGCGACACGTTCGGCGTCGGCACGCGGATGGCCACACCGTGCATCTTGCCCTTGAGCGCCGGCAGCACCTCACCGATCGCCTTCGCGGCGCCCGTGCTGGTGGGGATCATCGACAGCGCGGCGGCGCGCGAGCGGCGCATGTCCTCGTGCGACAGGTCCAGCACGCGCTGATCGTTGGTGTAGCTGTGCACCGTCGTCATCAGGCCCTTCTCGATGCCGAAGGTGTCCAGCAGCGTCTTGGCCACCGGCGCCAGGCAGTTGGTGGTGCACGAGGCGTTGGACAGGATGTGGTGCTTGGCCGGGTCGTACTGGTCGTGGTTGATGCCGTAGGCGATCGTCAGGTCCGGGCCCTTGGCCGGGGCGGAGACGATGACCTTCTTGGCGCCCGCCTTCAGGTGCTTCTCGGCGCCCTCGCGCGCGGTGAAGCGGCCGGTGCACTCCAGCACGATGTCGGCGCCCATGGACTTCCAGGGCAGAACGCTGGGGTCCTTCTCGGCGGTGACGGCGATGGTGTGCCCGTCCACGATGATGGCCTTCTCCTGCGCCTTCACCTCGCCGGGCCACATGCGATGCACCGAGTCGTACTTGAACAGGTGGGCCAGCGCCGCGGGCTTGTCCAGATCGTTGATGGCAACGACCTCGAGGTCCTTCTCCTTACGGCTGAGCACCGCGCGCAGGACGCAGCGGCCGATGCGGCCGAAGCCGTTGATCGCGATCTTGGTGGCCATAGTCTGTCAGTCTCCTTGAGAACACGGTGGGCCACGTGCCCACACGATTGGGAAAGGGCCGCCGACCGTAGGCACGCGCCGCACCCGAGTCAACGCTTGGTATGCGTGGCGTTTCGACGTGGCCGCCGAAGCTGAACAGTAACGAGCAGCAACAGCCCCGTCAGGACCGTCGAGTCGGTTGCCGTGCCACAACCACATCCGGTGTCCGCCAGCTCGTAGGCCACGGGGAATGCGTCCACCACGTATGGGGCAGGCGGAGGAGGCGGAGGCGGAGGCGGCGGAGGCGGCGGAGGCGGCGGCGGGGGATCCGGCGGCCGCGGGTCGCTGCCCGTGGCGGCGGACCACTGGTTGGCGGGCCCCGGGTTGGGCGGGGGCGGCTCGTTCCCCGGCACGGTGGGTGCCGGGCCGGGCAGGCCTGCTCGCGCCAGGAAGGTGCGCAGCACGTACTCGCGCCGCAGCGGACTCACGATCCCCTCGAAGGGGACCGTCAGGAAGAGCACCTGGCCTCCCGGAGCCGAGGACACTCCGGCCGACAGCTGTGTCCCGGTGTAGCGCAGCACCGAGGCGGCTCCCGCGACCGGGGCAATCACGTCGGGCAGGCCCACCGCGAGGCCCCCCTGGGTTCCGTTGTCCAATCCCAGGTCCGTGAGCGGCGCGAGCCAGCCGCCCGGCTCCCCCTCCACCAGAAGCGAGGAGGTGCCGCTGCCCACCGCCGCACGGAGAATGTCCGCGAGGAAGGCCTGATCCGCCGTGTCGCCGGCGGCCAGCCGGGAGGCCACGTTACTGCCCGAGAAAAGCAGGTGCCCACCGCTCAGGACGAAGACGCGCAGCGCATCCTGCTCAGCCCGGGTGGGCGGCGCTCCACCCACGCCTCCGCGCCCGGTGAACCAGTCGACCAGCTGGTAACCCGTGAGGGTTGCCAGCCCAGCGGCAATCGCCTCGCTCGTCGCGCTGTCGAAGGGAACCTCGTGCTTCGCCACCGCGGCCCCGTGACGGCGCACCGAGGAGCCGTCGTTCATGGCCTCGAGCAACACCCGCACCGGCGAGCCGAGGGAGAAGCGCGACAGGTCCTCCTGGAGATTCATGGTCGCGTCCAGCCGATCGAATGCGTTGACGATGAGCACCGGAGGCGCCGCGCCCACCCGCGCGCCCACGGTGTCCGAGGGGAAGGACTCGCCTCCCGGGTTGAGCGCGGCGACGCGGAAGTAACGCGTGGTGCCCGGGGGCAAAGGGAAGGTGAGGAAGGTGTCCGCCGTCTCGGAGCCCTCGTCCCAGCTCAGCCCATCCTCGCTCTGGTACACGCGGTAGGCCGTGGCCGCGCCGCCGCCCACGCCCAGCGTGTCCGTCGCGGGCGCTGCCCAGAGCACCTGCACGCCTCCGTTCACGTTGCGCGCGGAGACCGCCACAGGAGGCTCGGGCGGCAGGTGCGCCGGCCTGCCGTCCTTCGTGGCGAAGTACTTGATCAGCCCCTGCAGAATGGCGCGCGCCGCCACATAGCGGAAGTTCGGCTCCTTCAGCCGCGCCGCGTCCGCCGGGTGGTCGTGGTAGGCGATCTCCAGCAGGACGGCGGGCGTCTCCGGGTTGTGCGTCGGGTTCAGCTCGCCGAAGTTGGCCGAGCGCAGCGCTCGCATCCGCCAGTTGGGATCCACCGCGGCCTTCAGGTCGTTGCTCAGCTCGGCGTGGAGCGCGCGGGCCATCACGTCGCTGCCCTGCACCCCCGTGAAGTTGAGTGTGCCGTCCACCGGGTTGGGGCCGTACACGTAGACCTCGGTGCCCACCACCGTCGGAGGCATTACGCCCGAGGCGTTGGTGTGCCAGGACACGTAGACGGCGTCCTCGCCCTGCTCGTGGTCCCACGCGGCGAAGCGCGCGCGCCCGGACACGTCATCATTGCGCTCGTTGCTCAGCCCGTTGGTGCCCGAGGGCGCGAACACCGAGGCCGGCGCCCCGTTGAACTGAGCGTGATAGCGCGCGCACTCCTCGTAACGTGGCCGGGTCGACGGCCCCATCGTCGCGTCTCCGATGAAGCCGGTGCCACCGCCGATACGCACCGCATCCAGCGAAATGGTGCCCGTCGTGGTGGAATCATTCAGCGCGACCACCGCGCCCTTGTCCGGGCTCTGCCCAGCTTTGAAGTAGAAGCGGCCCAGCAGCACCCAGGTGCCTCCGTGGCGCCGCTGGTTGACGCGAAAGTGGCTCTCTCCGCCCGCGTGCTTCACCACGAAGTGTGCGTCGTTCACACGGGTGGGGGCCGCCGAGTAGGCCACGTACACATGGTAGTGGCCATCCGCGGGGACGTTCGGCACCCACGAGGCCGACCCGGTCGCGGTGGAGGCGGCCGTCATCAGCCGGCTGCCTCCCAGGTCGAACGGCCGCACGTTGTTGGGCATGGGGCTGGGCGGAGGTCCCCAACCCGGCCCCGGCGCCGCGCTGAAGAGGCTCGTAGGCCCCGTCTCCGTGTAGTTCGAGTCACCGTTGTTGACGATGACCATGCGCGCGTTGAGGTCCGGCTCGCGCAGCGGCACCACCATGGCCCCCGCGCTCATCAACATGGGCAGCAGGTATTGGTTAAGCGTCTCCGCGGAGATCAGGTCCTCCACCACGTCGTTCGTGTTGTCCCGCTGTGTCGCCCAGCGCGACAGCGGCGAGGACCGGAAGAAACCGTGCCCAGGGCTCAGGTACACCGTCTTCCCGGACAGCGCCCCGCCGCGCATGCGCGTCTGCGGCAGCCCGGACAGGCTCGAGCGCGTCCCGTCTCTCAGCTCGCGGCGCACCAGCGGCGGCTCGGAGGCGCTCCACGGCACCACCTCGTAGGGCTTGGCCTCGGGCAGCGGCACATACACCGCGCCGGGAGGCTCCAGGCCACAGTCCAGGGGCTCGTCCAGAGGATCCAGCGCCGGCTGCTGAGCCCACGCGGGCGCCGCAGCCACCAGGAGCGACAGAATCACACCAACCAGAAAGGGAAAGCGTGCCATATCGGCAGCGGACCATAGGCCCCCGTCCGCCCTCATGCGAGCACGGTAATCCGGCCCGCGAGTGCTAGCCTGCCCTCCTTTATTCCGATGAACACCCCTGCCCCACCTTCTCCGCCGTCTCGCGGCGTCGTCGGCCTGCTGGCCTCGTTCCGCTACGCGTGGACGGGACTCATCCACACCGTCGTCCACCAGCGCAACATGCGCGTCCACCTCATCTCCGCGGTGCTGGTGGGGCTGGTGGGCAGCGGCATTGGCCTGGGCCTGGCCGAGAAGGTGACGCTCATCTTCTGCGTGCTGCTCATCTTCTTCGCGGAGATCCTCAACAGCGCGCTGGAGCACCTGGTGGATCTGGCCGTGCAGCAGTTCGACGAGAAGGCGCGCCTGGCCAAGGACGCGGCCGCCGCGGGCGTCATGGTGCTGGCGCTGGGCACCGTCGTCATTTTCGCCGCCCTGCTGGTGCACAACTGGGAGACGGTGCGTAACAGCGGCCCGCAGATCGCCCGCCAGGTGGCGCTCGGTGTGCCCTTCACCGCCTGCGTCACCCTGCTGGTGCTGCCCCGCCCCCGCCCGCGGCCCGCCTGGGTGGACGTGGCCATCTTCCTCACTGGCGTGGTGCTGATGGGGCTGCTGGCCGCGCGCACCGCCAGCTCGGTGTTCTCCGCGCTCACCGCGGGCCTGCTCGTCATCGCCGGAGCGGCGGCTCGGGAGCGGCGGAGGATCTTCGGGCAAAAAAAAACCGGCTCATCGCCGGCTTCCCGCCTCACCTAGAGGGCGTGAACCCCGAAACCAGTCCGGAGCTCGACCGCCCGCTAGGGTTGCAGCGACAGTTTACACGCCTCAGACGCGGGGCTGCCAGCCAGGCGACTGCTCATTCGTCACCTGGGTAACATCCGGCTTCTCGGCGTTCTTGAGCTCCTCGGTCACCAGGTCCAGCAGCTCGGTGGCAACGCCGATGATCTGCTGCGGCGTGTAGCCGCTGGAACGCAGCTGCGTGAAGAAGGTGCGCGCCAGGATTCGGGGACCCTTTTGGTCGGTGCTCAAGGACGTATCTCCAAGAATGGGGGGGACTGCGTTCAGCTCTGCCGCTACATGATTCAACCCCCATGCCAACCGTTGGCGGCTAGACGGATTCCTCATTGTCTGCGGCGGGTTAAGAGATACCGAGGGCCCGCTGAGCACCGGGCGACTGCGAAAGCACCTTCGCACCCTCACCAGCCCCCCAGGGGATGCGGCCTCGCGGTGCATAACAGGGTACACACCCCAGGGCTGGGGACCCCTCGTCATTTCAGGGACTTGCAATCGGTCCCGAGGACAGACAGATACGCGCCCCACAGCAGGGAGACGAGCACACATGGCGTACCGGGTGAACAACATAGGGCTGTGGCTGGACGAGCCGGAGGAGCTGCTCGGCCAGCGAGCCGCCGAGAAACTGGGCGTCACCCGGTCCGATCTGGCGTCGGTGCGTGTGGTGCGCTCGGTGCTCGACGCGCGCAAGAAGGGCAGCCCTCGCTACATCTATACGCTGGAGGTGGAGCTGGCCGCCGGGCGCAAGCCCGCGCGCCTGCCGCCGGACGTGGGTGAGGCGCCGCCGCTGCCGGAGCTGCTGCCACGGGTGAAGGAGCCGGAGCGCTGGCCGCTGATCATCGGCACGGGCCCGGCGGGGCTGTTCTGCGCGCTGGGGCTGCTGGAGCGCGGGGTGCGCAGCATCCTGCTGGAGCGGGGCCGCGAGGTGGTCACGCGCCGCAAGGACGTGGCGAAGCTGATGCGCGACGGGTCGCTGGATCCCGAGAGCAACATGAACTTCGGCGAGGGCGGCGCCGGGGCCTACACGGACGGCAAGCTGTCCACACGCATCAACCACCCCATGGTGCGCAAGGTCATCGAGACGTTCGCGCAGTACGGCGCGCCGGATCACATCCTGGTGGAGGGCAAGCCGCACATCGGCTCGGACCTGCTGCCGGGCGCGGTGGCGCGCATCCGGGACATGTTGATCGCCGGGGGCTGCCAGGTGCTCTTCGAGCACAAGGTGGAGGATCTGCTCTACCGGGACGGACGGGTGGCGGGGGTACGGCTGGTGGACGGGCGCATGCTGGAGAGCGACCGGGTGGTACTGGCTCCGGGCAACTCGGCGCGCGAGCTGTACGAGCGCTTCGCGACGGACGGCCGGGTGAGCGTCGAAGCCAAGCCGTTCGCCTTGGGCTTCCGGGCCGAGCACCCACAGGGGCTGATCAACAGCATCCAGTACGGCAGCGCGGCGAAGAACCCCAAGCTGCCTCCGGCCGACTACAAGCTGGCGGAGAACCTCGAGGTGGATGGCGAGGTGCGCGGCATCTACTCGTTCTGCATGTGCCCGGGCGGCATCGTGGTGCCCACGCCCACCGAGGACGGGCAGCAGTGCACCAACGGCATGAGCAACTCGCGGCGCAACGCGAAGTACGCCAACGCCGGCATCGTCGTCACCGTGTCGGTGCAGGACTTCGAGCGCGAGGGCTTCCGGGGGCCGCTGGCCGGCCTGGAGTTCCAGCGCTACTGGGAGAAGAAGGCGTATGAGCTGGGCGGAGGCCGCTTCTTCGCTCCGGCGCAGACGATCCCGGACTACCTGGCGGGCCGGGTGACGAAGGATCCGGGGGGCACCAGCTACCGGCCGGGCATCGTGAAGACGGACCTGAACCAGCTGTTCCCCGAGCGGCTGACGCAGTCGATCAAGCAGGCCCTGCGCGGCTTCGATCGGAAGATGCGCGGGTTCATCAGCGACGAGGGCAAGCTGATCGGCATCGAGAGCCGCACCAGCTCGCCGCTGCGGATCACTCGCGGAGAGGACCTGCAGTCCGTGTCGCTCAAGGGGCTCTACCCCGGAGGCGAGGGCTGCGGCTACGCGGGAGGGATTGTCTCCTCGGCGATTGATGGGCTGCGCATCGCCGAGCAGATCTGCGTGGAATTGAGCTAAGCCCGCTGTGAGGAGAAGCGCTCATGCGTTACCGCGTTCGCACCCCTGACGGCGAGCTGGAGTACCCGAGCCTGCGCGACGTGGAGCAGGCTTACGTGCAGGGGCTGGTGGACCCGCAGGACGAGGTGCTGGAAGAGGGAGCCACCCTGTGGCGCAAGGCGGAGAGCCTGCCCGCGCTGGCCCGGGCCCGGCGCACCTCCTCCAGCACGTTCGGGAGCGGCCAGACGCTGACGGTGGTTGGCTCGGTGGCGCTGGGTGTGGTGGCCCTCTACCTGTACTTCACCGGCGTGGGCGTGATGTGGGTGCTGGTGATCGCCATGCTCATCGTGCCCCTGCTGACGCGGCTGATGATGAAGGCGTTCCGTCGGCCTCCTCCGCGCTAAGAACGTGGGGCGGGGTAGATTCAGCCGTTCCTGACTCCAAGCGGGGAAGATGAATTGCCACCAACTCGGCCTGCCGCTGAGCCTGATGCTCGCGGCGTGCGCCTCCGTCCCATCCACTCACTCCGAGGAGGAGCGGCCCGAGCAGGTGGTGTCCTCATTCGAGGAGGGCTGCGCGCACGAAGACAGCCTCCTCCTGCTGTGCGGCGACGACACTTGTGGCTTCTTCCAGTGCCGTGACACGCTGCCAGGCCAGATCGAGCTGGCCCGGGGAGGGGGCACCATCGCCCCGCCCGCCAGCCCTGGTGGAGCGCCTCGCCGCTGGTGGGGCCCCCGTGGCTGCGGCGCGGCGCCGTACCGGTGCTCACCTTCCGCCTTCACGCCTCGCTCGACCCGAAGCCTCTGCTCCCGCCACCGCTGGCGCTACCGTCTGGACGGTACGTCCGCCACCACATCTTTCCGCAGGCGTCCGACCTGCAGCGGTGGTTCATACGACAGGGGGTGGCCATTCACGACTTCACGCTCGTTATCCCGGAGCACGTTCACCGGCGCATTCACAGCGGCGGACCCAGAGGTGGCCTGTGGAACGCAGCTTGGAGGAAGTTTCAGACCGACAACCCGAGAGCGACGCCCGAAGAGATCTACCGGCATGCCGGGAAGCTGATCTACGAATTCGAATTGATGGGTCCTCTCGTTCCGTACCATTCCGGCAGGCGGTAAGTAGGCAGCGCGAGAAAGAGACGATGCGATTTTACTGGGTGGGGGCAGACGCGGCGTCGCAACAGAAGGGGGAGGTCGACGCTGCTCACAAGTGGGGGCTGCCCGGGGTTCAATGCACAGCCTGCGGAGCGCGGTGGGCGAACACCACCATCGCCTATCCCTCCGTGGACCTCACTTCGTTCCCAAAGGTGAAGGAGTTCGAAGAGCCTCGGTCCGCGCCATTCGCCGAGTTCGCCCGGCTGCGTGAAATTGTTCGCCCTCTGATGCCGCTGGGCCTTCTCCTGGAGCCAGGAACAGAGCTTGGGCCCCTTGCCGGTACGGCGTCCGGTACCTTCAGCTCATTCTTCATGCAGAACCCCTGGACGCTGTTGGCCCGTCGAGAGGCGTTGGAACAGCTCCAGAGCGAGGGCCTCCTTGGCCTGAAGGGCTGCCGCACGGAGCTGCGCTTCCGGAAGAAGAATCCCCCCGAATTGCTGGAGCTGGAGATCCATCCCCAAGGGCTCCTTCACCCCGACTGCCTTCCCCCTGACCGCAAGCCGCCCTGCGAGACCTGCGGACGGCAAGGCCTCACCCGCCCAGAGGAGTCCCTCCTCGACGCGGCATCGCTTCCCACGCACACCGACTTGTTCCGGCTAGCCGACTGGACGACCATGATCATCGCCAACGAGCGATTCGCGGAAGCCGTGCAGCGGTTGGACCTGAGCGGCGTCGCCTTCAAGGAACTCCCGCTGCGTTGAACCAAGCCGAGCAGGCGGGCAGGCTCCTCGTCCGCTTCCTCCCCTGCCCCACGGCGCGGCGGCCCAGCGCCCGCCGCAAGAGACCCAGCGTGGCCCCATGTTCTCCTCCAAGCACGTGGGCCCGCCGCCGCGCGGAGAAGGGAGGAAGCCTTGTTCAACACCTACCTGTCCCGAGAAGCCGCGCAGAGGCTCCGCCATGGCGCGTTCTGGCTGCGCCGTGAGGACATCCTCTCCATGGACGGTACCCCGTCCGCCGGAGAGCCCGTTCAGCTCCGCGACGAGGATGGGCAGGTGCTCGGACTGGGCGATGTGGACCTCGAGGCCTCGTACGCCGTGCGCCGCCTGGGTCTGCCCGAGGAGAGCGCCGAAGGCCTCATCCCCCGCCACGTACGCCACGCCATGGAGCGCCGGGCGCACCTGGTCGATGATCCCCGCTTCTGTCGACTGGTGAACGATGACGGAGACGGGCTGCCCGGCCTCGTCGTGGACCGGTACGACACGCACTTCGTCATTCAGACGTTCACCCGGGCCATGGACGCGCGCATCCAGGAGCTCACCCGCGCCCTGGTGGAGGTGGCCGGTGCGGCCTCGGTGCTGCTGCGCAATGACTCGCCGCGCCGGAAGCAGCTCGGGCTCAAGCCCCAGCGGCCCCACGTGCTGTACGGCACCCCGCCCCGCTGGTGCCGCGTGCTCGAGCTGGGGGCCCGCTTCACCGTGGACCTCACCTACGGGATGAACACCGGCTACCACTACGACCACCGCGAGTTGCGCCGCTTCCTCACGCGCCTGTCCCGGGACGCCCGGGTGCTGGACGCGTGCTGCAACGTGGGCGGGCTTTTCATCCACGCCGGGCTCCACGGGGCCCGGCAACTGCTCGCCTTCGACAGCGACCCGGACGCGGCGGACCTTGCCCGAGAGAACGCCGAGGCCAATGGGCTGCTGGGCCGCGTCAAGGTGGAAACCGGTGCCACCCTGGCGGTGCTGCGCGGCCAGACGGAGACCTTCGACCTGGTGCTGCTGGACACGCGGGAGGCGGACTCCGAGGAGCAGTTCATCGAGTACGTGCGCCTGGCGCTCCAGCGCACCCGCCACGGTGGGCGGCTCCTGCTGACCGGCTACCACCCGCCCCTGGCCCTCGGCGCCTTCGAGGAACGGGTAGCCGAGGCCTGCGAGCGCGAGCAACGGGTGGCCTTCCGGATGGCCCGGCTGGGCCTGCCCCCGGACCACCCCTCCCCGGTGAATACCCCGAGCGCCGACTACCTGGATGCCGTGGCACTGGAAGTGAACTGACTTCGACCACGCTCCTGGCGGCGGGGGATGGTAGTGTCCGGACCCACGATGACGACCGACAACCCGGCTGAGACTCCAGCGCCCGCCGCCGAGGGCGGCTCCGTCGAGACCGTGCGCAAGGTGTATGTGAAGGACGTGCGCGAGAAGGACCGCGTCCACACCGTCTTTCGCGTGACCCAGAAGAACAAGGTCACCGCGCGCAGCGGCAAGGTGTTCCTCGCGCTCACGCTCGCCGACAAGAGCGGCGAGCTGGACGCCCGGATCTTCGACAAGGTGGACACCTTCGAGCCCCTCTTCAATTCCGGTGACCATGTGCTCGTGCAGGGCCATGTCATCAACTTCCACGGCAAGCTGCAGATCGTCGTGGAGTCCCTCGACCGGCTCGATCCCGGTCCGCTGGACCTCGCCGAGTACGAGCCTCCTCCGGCTCCGCCCGCCGCCGAGGCGGCTCCGGCCCAGGACGCGGCGGCTCAGGACAAGCCCCAGGACAAGGCGCAGCCAGCCCAGGACAAGCCCCAAGAGGCCGCCTCGCAACGCCCGGCCCGCGAGGAGCGCCCGGCCCGTGACGACGCCTCCGGCGCCCGGGCCGTGGGACAGATTCGCGAGATCATCACCGAGCGGGTGAACGATCCGCACGTGAAGCAGCTGCTGCTGGCGTTCCTGGACGACCCGCAGATCGCCGCAGGCCTGCCACACGCGCCGGCCGCCAAGGGCATTCACCACGCCTACCGCGGAGGCCTGGCCGAGCACCTGCTGTCGGTCATCCGGCTGACGCTGCGTGTGGCGGACCACTATCCCATGGCGGACCGGGACCTGCTGCTGGCGGGTGCCCTGCTCCATGACGTGATGAAGGTGGCGGAGATCTCCCCGGAGAAGGGCTTCGAGTACACCGATGAGGGCAAGCTCGTCGGCCACCTGGTGATGACGGCGCAGAAGATCCGCGAGAAGACCCTGGCCATCCCCGGCTTCCCGCCCCTGCTCGAGCAGCACCTCACCCACCTGGTGCTCGCGCACCACGGCCGGCTGGAGCACGGCTCGCCCCGGCTGCCCATGACGATCGAGGCGTTCATCGTCCACGCGCTGGACTCGCTCGACTCGCGCATCGCCTCGTGGCTGGAGGCCATGGCGCGCGACCCGAACGAGCGGTGGACGGAGACGCTCAAGCTCTACGACCGTCAGCTCTGGAAGGGCCCCGTGCCCACCTCGCGCGGCAAGTCCCCGGTGGAAGGTGGCGGCCACCGCCGCAAGTCGCGCGAGGAGCGCAAGAAGGCCAAGGGCCAGCAGGGTGGCGCGCCGCAGGGCGGGCACGCTGGCTCCGAGGCTCCCGCCGAGCGTCCGCCGCGCAAGGAGCGCCCACCTCGCGAGGAGCGCCCGCCGCGCGAGGAGCGTGGCCACCGCGAGGACCGTCCTCCCAAGGAGGGCCGTCCGCCGCGCGAGGATCGTCCGCCGCGCGAGGATCGTCCGCCCCGCGAGGATCGTCCGCCCCGCGAGGCCCGTCCTCCCCGCGAGGAGCGCCCGGCCCGCCCGCCGCGCGATCCGAGCAGCCTGCCGCAGGAGCTGACCTTCAAGCCCTTCAGCGCGCTGACGTCGCTGACGTCCGCCCCCCCCGAGGCCCCCGCGACGAAGTCCGAGGGTGAGGGTTCGTCGGAGAGCTGAGATGGCCAAGCGTCTGGGAGAGCGCCTGGTCGAGGCGGGCATCGCCACGACCGACGCGGTGGAGAAGGCCCTGGAGCACCAGAAGATCACCGGCCACAAGCTGGGCGACTGTCTGGTGGAACTGGGCCTGGTCCCCGAGGCCGCGCTGCTGCGCTTTCTGGCGGCCGAGTTCCAGACGCGCTTCGTCTCCGCCGACAAGCTGGCCAAGGCGAAGCTGTCCAGCGACGTGCTGGACAAACTGCCGGTGCGCATGGCCGAGGCGCAGAACGTGCTGCCTCTGGCGTACGACTCGGAGCGCAAGCTGCTGTCCATCGTCGCCGCCGAGCCGCAGAACAAAGCGCTGATGGACGAGATCGCCCTGGTCACCGGCGTCTCCGAGGTCTACGCGTACATCGGCCTGCGCAGCGCCATCGCCGCGGCCATCAGGAAGCACTACTACGGCGACCCCACCGCCTTCGCCGTGCTGGAGGCCGGTGGCGCGGCCCAGGTCGGGCGAACGGAAGCAATCAGCTCCAGTGGTGAGGGCAGCGGAAGAGCCAAGGTCCCCAATCTCCACCTGCGGATGGAGACGGAACCGATGGCGCGGATGCGGGCGGGCACCCAGGCGCAGCGGATGCCCACGCAGATGCGCGAGGCGCTGAGCGCCACCCGCTCGTCCGTGGCCGAGAGCGACTTCATCGAGATGATGAACCTGCTGGTAAGCCAGCTGGAGCAGGAGCGGTCCCACCAGCGAGGCCACTCGGCGCAGCTGGCACGCCAGGCCTCCATCGTGGGCCGGCGCATGGGCATGGCGCCCCGGGACGTGTCCTCGCTGGCCATGGCCGCCTACCTGCACGACCTGGGCAAGGTGGCCGAGCGTCACCACACCCTGGCCAGCAACGCCGCCAACGCCGACTGGAAGACCGAAGCCAAGCGCCTGGCGCGCACGCCCGTGAAGATGTTCGAGACGGTGCACCTGCCCCCGGTGGTGAGCACCATCCTCGGCCAGCTCTACGAGGCCTATGACGGCTCGGGCACCCCACAGGGCACCAAGGGCGAGGACATCAGCCTGGGGGCGCGCATCCTCTCCACGGTGGACAGCTTCCTGGACCTGACGAAGAACCCCACCAACGCCTACGGCAAGGTGCTCACCAAGACGCAGGCGCTGGACCACCTGCGCAAGAATGCCGGCGTGCTCTACGATCCGGTGGTGGCGGACATCGTCGGCCAGCTGCAGAGCGGCGAGCTCCTGCGCCACCGCATCGTCAACGACGGCCGCCAGGTGCTCATCGCCGAGTCCGACGAGGCCACGCGCACGGACATGCTGGAGTCGGTGCTGCGCCAGGGGCTGGTGGTGCATGCCTTCTCCACACTGGAGGGTGCGCTGGACGCGCTGGCACAGCAGGACTGTGACGTGCTGGTGCTGAGCCTGCGCTTCGGCCTGCCGGATGTGACGGCGCTGCTGCACTACGCGCGCAACACGCCGGAGAGCGCGGGGCTGCCCATCCTCGTGCTCGGCGAGCCGGACAACACCTCGCGGGACAGGCTGCTGATGGCTGGCGCCTCGGCGGTGGCCGCCCCGGCGGACACGGACAAGGCCGCCGAGCAGGTGAAGCAGCTCTACCTGGACCGCATCCAGCACAACGGGCCGGCGCGCGTGGTGCGCGGCAGCTATGACGAGCTGCCCCTGGCGGAGCTGCTCAAGACGCTGGCCAGCGGGAAGAAGTCCGGGCGGCTCCACCTGCGCCACCACTCGCTCGAGGGCTACCTGCACCTGGAGCATGGCAAGGTCATCTACGCCTCCTACGCGGGGCAGGCCGGCGAGTCCGCGATGCAGGCCCTGCTCAACCTGCGCCAGGCCGACTTCCAGTACGACCCCGACTCGCTGCTGCTGGACATGCCCCACCTGGACAAGGAGCTGGAGGCAGTGGTGAAGGACCTAGGCGCCCGCCGCGCCGCCTCCGCTTGAAGCCTCTTCCTCCCGTCTGAACAAGCCCGCCAGGCGGGCTTTCCGCCACCCGTACGACCGGAGCCACGGTTCGAGGATGGCACACGTGCGATCGGCACATTACCTATTACGTCACATCCCCGGATAGTGACTCATGAGGTAAGGTGACCCCATGGATGAGCGGAGACGGCAGGAGAAGCTGCTGCGCAAGAAGCGGAAACGAGAGGAAAAACGCACGGCCCACGCGAGGCACTCTGCCGCGCTCGCATCCCCCGACATTCCGGAGTGGGTCCTCGACAGGCCCAAGATGTCCGATACCTTGATGGCCTTCGCCGCGCCCCTGTTCGACGCGCAGCCCAGCCCTTGCCAGGCGGAAGAGGTCGAGCGGCCGCTGCTGCTTGCCATGGCCGCGTGGAACTCAGCCCTCGCCTTTCAAGGCGACGCGCTGGAGGCCGAGCTTCAGGCACTCAGCCGCGGGTTGTCCGGGTATTCGCTGGCACCTCCGGAGATCATGCTGACGACGTTGAGGGCCCTGGCCGAGCGCAAACGGAGCCACTTCCCGGACGATCACCGGCTCGTGCTGGACGTGCGCGTCCAAGGCACCGCTCCCGACTTCCGGATCCTCGCCACCAGCACCCTGTTCAAGCCCTGAGAAGAACGTGTCCTCCTTGTCCGTTCCTGCTTCCCCCGGCCTCGAACTCAGCGCCTCGCCCGGCGGCTTGCTCGATGTGGAGCTGTGCGTGGCCGCCTGGCGCCTGAGGCTTACCGAGCAGTTCGACGAGCTGCTCTGTCTGCCGCTCCTGCGCGGCGTGCAGCGGCTCGATTACCAGGTCGAGACTGTCCTCAAGGTGCTCCGGCTGCTGCGGGGCCGGGCCCTGCTGGCCGATGAGGTCGGGCTGGGCAAGACGATCGAAGCGAGCATGCTCCTCCAGGAGATGCTCCTGCGGGGCATGGCCCGGCGCGTGCTCGTGCTGGTGCCCAGCGCCCTGGTAGGGCAATGGGCCGGAGAGCTGCGTGAGAAGTTTCAGCTCCCCGCCCGCGCCACGGACGAGCCCGCCTTCCGCGCCAAGAACCCCGCCGCTGCCTGGCAACAGCCCGGTGTGCTCGTCGCCTCCCTGCACCTGGCCAAGCTGGAGCGCCACGCGCGCTTCGTTACCGAGGCTCCGTGGGATCTCGTCGCCGTGGATGAGGCCCACCATGTGAAGAACCGCAACACCGCGGGCTGGCGCCTCATCAACCAGCTCAAGAGCCGCTACCTGCTGCTCATCACCGCCACCCCCGTGGAGACGGATCTCGAGGAGCTCTACAACCTCATCACCCTGCTCAAGCCTGGCCAGCTCTCCACACCGGCTGACTTCAAGAAGCGCTTCGTCTCCGCCGGAGATCCGCTCAACCCGAAGAACCGGGAGCGGCTGCGCGCGCTGCTCTCCGAGGTGATGGTGCGCAACACCCGCGCTCGTGCCGGTCTGGCAGTGGCCCTGCCTCCGCGATTTGCCCGCACGCTCGTCATCGAGCCCACCGAACCCGAGCGCGAGTTGTACCAGGCCATTGTCCAGGAGGTCCGCCGCCTCGCCACCGCTCCGGCCGCCACCCGGCGCACCTTGCGTTTCCTCATGGAGGCCGCCGGCTCCAGCGCGCACGCGGCGCTGCACACCCTGTTGCGTGCTTCCTCCGAGGAGGTCCCCCCGGAGGATTCCCCGGGTGAGCCAGAGCTGGCGCCGCCCGGCTCACCCCACCTGGTGGAGCTGGCGCGCGCCGCGGCCCGGGTCCCCTCGCGCAAGACGGAGCGGCTGCTGGAGGTGCTCGCCCAGAGCCCGGGTAAGGCCGTCGTCTTCACCCGCTTCAAGGCCACCCTCGAGGCGCTCAGCCAAGCGCTCCAGGCGCACGGCGTCTCCTTTGTCACCTTCCACGGCGGAATGAGCGGCCCCCAGAAGGACGAGGCGGTTCAACACTTCCGTGAGCAGGCGCGGGTGCTGCTGGCCACCGAGGTGGGCGGTGAGGGCCGCAACCTCCAGTTCGCCAATGTGCTGGTCAACTTCGATCTGCCCTGGAACCCAATGAAGATCGAGCAGCGGATTGGCCGGCTGCACCGCATTGGCCAGCAGCACGAGGTCCACATCTTCTCGCTGTGCGCGGCCCAGAGCGCCGAGGAGCACATTCTGGATGTGCTGGATCGGCGCATCCACCTGTTCGAGCTCGTCGTGGGCGAGGTGGACCTGATCCTCGGCCGGGCCCTGGGCGAGCGGGAGTTCGACGAGCGGGTGTTCGACATCTACGCCTCGGCGCCGGACGAGGCCGCGCTCCACCAGCAGTTCGAGGCGCTGGCGGAAGAGCTGGCCAAGGCCCGCCGGGGCTATGAGCAGGTGAAGGCGCTGGACGAAAAGCTCTTCGCGGAGGACTTCGAGACATGAACACCCCGCTGGCCTTCGTCGAGGCCTGGTCCACGCACCGGGGTGCGGTGGTGGAGGCGAACGACGAGGGGCTGGAGATCCTTCAACCCGCCGCGCTGGCCTCCGTACTGGGAGTGCCCGAGCACGCGCGCTACCGGCAACAGCCTGAAGGGGGCGCGGTGTGGGTGGGTTACGGCTCGCCCGTGCTGGAGAAGCTGCTCCAGGAAGCCACCGGCAGGGTGCCATGGGCCGCGCTGACCCTGGTGCCCCATTCTCCTCCTCGGGAAGCGGCGGCCCGGACCGCGGCGGAGCGCTTCGTGCTGCGCAACGCCGTACATGAGCTGGAGCATGTGCTGGTGGGGACGGCTCCGCGCCTGGTGGCGTATGTCCGCTACTCGCTCCTCACGGATGACCGGCGAGAGGGGCTGGTGGAGGAGAGCGTCTCGGTGCGGCAGCGGGTGAGCGTGCCCGGCTTCTGGGAGGCCGCGCGAGTAAGCGGCGAGCTACGCCCCGCCCCGTTGCCGCCGCGTGGCGGTGAGCTGCACGAGGCGCTGAAGGCGGCCTGGATGAGGGCCGAGCGCCAGGCACGTGTCCAGTCCCAGGCTTTCCTCGAGGGCTTCACCCGGCGCCAGGAGCGGGACATGCGCCGGGTGGAGGAGTACTTCCAGGGGCTGCGTGCCGAGCTGGGCAAACGCGCGCGGCGGGGCAAGCTGGCGGCTGAGGATCTCTCACTCAAGGCCGCGGCGATCGAACGCGAGCGCGCGGGCAAGCTCCAGGAGCTGAAGGATCGAGGCCAGGTCCGGCTGGAGGCGGCGGTGGCCGCGGCGGTATGGCTGGAGGCGCCTGTGGCCACGCTCACGCTCCGGGCCCGTCGCAGAAAGGCTGAGCGTACGCTGGCGCTCGAGTACGACTTCGTGACGCTGCATCTGGTGGGACCTGCCTGCGACCGCTGCGGGGCGGATGCGCCTCAGCCCGCGCTCTGTGACGAGCGGTTGCACACCCTATGCGCCGTGTGTGTCCCCCGAGCGGAGGGGCGCTGGACGTGCCCGGCTTGCCCATCTTGAGGCGCTGGAGCTCTTGATCTCCGGAGGACAACTGACGCAAAGAGGGCACCGGACCGCGAGCCCATTGCGCCATCTTTTCCACAAAGCGCGCTGAGCGCTGTTTTACCCACATGGTGTCTCCGCCAAGAGTCGGGGCCAGGGAGGAACGCATGAGCCGGACGATCGTGTCGTTTGCGGTGATGGGGTTACTGGTGGGTTGTGGCGTCTCGAAGTCGCAGATGGACGCCAAAGCCGTGGAGGCGGAGAACTACCGCCGGCAATACGGAGACGAGGCAGAGAAGGCGAAGTCCCTCGAGGAGAAGGTGGCGCAGCTCTCCTCGGAGTTGGAGACCGCGAAGAAGGAGCGGGAGAAGTCCGACGAGGAACTCGAGGCCAGCGAGACGCGGGTGAGAGAGCTCCGAAAGAAGGTGGAGGAGCTGTCGGCGCTCAACGAGTCACTCTCCCAGAGCAAGGACAAGCTGGAGAAGGTCCGCGCGGAGCTGGAGAAGAAGTCCTCGGAGTACGAGTCGCTCGCGAAGAGCCTCAAGGACGAGATCAAATCCGGGAAGATCGAGCTGTCCGAGCTGAAGGGCCGGATGGTGGTGAAGATGAAGGACAAGATCCTCTTCTCGTCCGGCAGCGTGAAGATCAACCCCGAGGGCCAGGCGGCGCTCGAGAAGGTGGCCGAGGCCCTCAAGGACGTGTCGGGCAAGCTCGTGCGCGTGGAGGGCCACACGGATGACGTGCCGACCGACTCCAAGGGCCCCTTCCCCAGCAACTGGGAGCTGTCCACCACGCGCGCGCTCGCGGTGGTGAAGCTGCTTCAGGACAAGGGCGTGCCGGCCGGCCGGCTCTCCGCCGTGGGCTACGGAGAGCACCAGCCCATCGCGTCCAACAAGACGCCGCAGGGCAAGAGCCAGAACCGGCGCATCGAGATTGTCCTCGCTCCCGAGGACCAGGCGCCCGGCGCGAAGCCGCGCTCGGCGAGCCGGTAAGCCCGAGAGCCAACAGGAGAATGCACCCATGAACTTGCGACTCGCAGGGACCACCGCACTCGCGGCGGTGTTCGCCGCTGGTTGTGCCGCCCGAAGCTCGAATCTTCCGGGCCTGGACATGCGCTTCTATGAGACGCCTTCGCAGGGTGAGGCCCGGCAGCGGCATCACGAGGAGGGGCGGCTCAACGCGACGGTGATCGGCGATGCCGGCTTGCGCTACCTCAAGCCCGCCGAGCTGCTGAAGGCGGCGGAGACCGACTCAGGCCGGGGAGATCCGCAGAAGCTGATGCGCGCCGCGCGCACGCTCACGCCCGGGGACGGCGTGGTGCTGCTGGGCACGGTGCGCAGCACGTCGGCCAGCGGGCGCAGCGCGGACACGGCCATCTATTCGCTCGCGCTGTCGTGCGCGAAGACGGACCTGGACAAGCCAGGCGACCTGCGTGACTGCAAGGGCTACGTGCTGCGCGTGACGCGCCAGTGGCCCGCGGAGGTCTACGCGATCCAGGAGGCCACCGTCTCCCTCATCTCCGAGGGCGGAACGGCCATTGGCCGCATCCGCGCGAAGAGCGAGCCGGGCGCGTTCAAGGCCGAGCTGGAAGGAGAGTTCGCCGCCAGCATCCTCGAGCTGGGCTCGGGCACCGCGCTCTCCTCGGAAGCGGCGCGGTAGGGCTCACGCCACGCGCAGCCCGAACAGTCCCGAGGCATTGGCCGTCGTCACGGCGGCCAGTTCCTCCAGGGACACGCCCTTGAGCTCGGCCACCTTGCGCGCCGTCTCCACCACGTGGGCGGGCTCGTTCTTGCGCCCCCGGTGCGGCACGGGCGCCAGGTAGGGGCTGTCCGTCTCCACCATCAGGCGATCCAGCGGCGTGAAGCGCACCGCGTCCTGGAGCGCCTCGGTCTTCTTATAGGTGACGACGCCGGACAGGGAGATGTGGAACCCCAGGTCCAGGTACCGGCGCGCGGCGGTGGTGTCCCCGGTGAAGCAGTGGATGACGCCCCGGCGAATCCCCTCCTCCTTGAGGATGGCCTCGCACTCCTCGTGGGCATCGCGCACGTGCACCACCAGCGGCTTGTTCAGCGAGCGCGCCAGGGCGCACTGGCGGCGGAAGACCTGGGCCTGCACGTCCCGCGGGGACCGGTCGTAGTAGTAGTCCAGCCCCGCCTCCCCCACCGCGCGGACCTCGGGCCGGGCGCAGGTGCGCTCCAGGGTGGCGAAGTCCTCCTCGGTGGCACGGGCCGCCTCGTGCGGGTGAATGCCCAGCGTGGGCGACAGGAAGTCCGGATGCGCGGCGGCCACCTCCAGCGCATTGCCCCAGTCTCCGGGCCCCTGGAACTGCCCCACCACGACGGCGTGCACCAGCCCCACGGCACGGGCCCGCTCCAGCACGGCCTCCACCTGCGCGTAGTCCGCCTGCTCGAGGTGACAGTGGGCATCGATGAGTTTCATGACGTCTCCTGCAACAGCTCAGCGAGTTCCGCTCGCGCCTCGGGCGAAGTGAACGTGGAGACGGCAGCTCGCACGCGCTCCCGCCCCTCGGGCAGCCCGAGCAGCCAGATGCCCTCGGCCGCATCCATCCGGAAGTCCTCGGGCGTGCGGGTGTCCTCCAGCAGGGCCAGCAGCCACGGCAGCGCCTCGGGGGCGCCCAGCCGCCCAAGCCCCCGCGCCGCCGCTCCACGGCACGGATCCTTCACGTCCTCCAGAATGGCGCGCAGCTGCTGCAAGGCTCCCGGGGCCTTCACCTCGCCGCACAGCTCCACGGCGAGCGCGCGATCCGTGCTCCACCGCTTCTGGGTGCGCTTGAGCAGGTACTCCATCGCCTCGGCGTCGCCCCACTGGCCCAGCACTCCCGCAGCCTGGGTCCGCTCGAAGGCCGGCAGCAGCCAGCGGTTGAACAGCCGCTTCACGGCCGGGAGCGCCTTCGTATCCCCCAGCTCGGCCAGCGCTCCCAGCGCCCGGAAGCGCAGGCGGTCCTGGTCGAGCGCCGCCACGAGGATCTCCAGCCCCGCGCTGTGCTTCAGCGAGGCCATTCCCCGGGCCGCCTCGAAGCGGATCTCCAGAATGGGGTCCTCCAGCATCCTCGCCAGCGCGCCCCGCATCTCCGGCAGCACCAGGTCGGCGATGCGCCCCGTGGCTTCCAGGCGCACGCCCAGGTCCGCGTCCGACAGCCGGGCCGTGAGCGTGCCGTGCAGCTCCTGCGGAGGCAGCACCAGCGTCGCCAGCCCCAGGCCCGCGCGGCGCACCTCGCCCTGAGCATCGACGAGCAGCCGCGCGAGCACCTCGGTGAACTCGGGCGCGCGCGTGGGGTCCTCGGCCACCAGCTGGAACAGCAGATCCGCGGCCTCGGCACGAGCCGAGGGCCGCTTCTCCCGCTCCAGCGCGAGCAGCGCGCGGTCCCGCTCGGCCCTCCAGTCCATGGCGCTCACTTCACCTCGGAGCCGGGAGGCATGTCGCCCGGATCCAGCAGCGACAGGTCCTTACCGCCGGGGCCCGCCGTCAGCAGCATGCCGCGAGACTCGATGCCCTTGAGCTTGCGCGGCTTGAGGTTCATCACCACCACCACCCGGCGGCCCACCAGCTGCTCCGGCGCGTACGCCTGGGCAATGCCCGACACGATGGTGCGCGGCGACTCCTCGCCCACGTCCACCGTGAGCTTCAGCAGCTTGTCTGCCCCCGCCACCTTCTCGGCGGCGAGCAGCTTGCCCACCTTGAGCACCACCTTGGCGAAGTCGTCGTACTCGATCTCCCCGGTAGCCGCGCCCGCCCCCGCCCCCGGCGAGGCCTGCGTAGTCGGAGCCGCCTCGGCCAGCTTCTTCTCGGCCTTGTCCGCCTTCTTGTCCGCCTTCTTCGGGGCCTCCTTCGCGGGCTCCGCGGGCGCCGGAGGAACCAGGGCGTTCACCTTGTCCTCCTCGAGCCGAGGCAGCAGCGGCTCGGGCGTGCCGATGGACTTGCTGCGATCCAGCACCGGGTAGCTCGCCTTCTCCAGCGCCTGGAAGGTGAGCGGCGGCGCTCCCAGCTGCGCGAAGAGCTTCTCCGTCACCTTGGGAATCACCGGCGTCAGCAGCGCGCCCAGCACGTAGACAATGTCCGCCACGTCCGAGAGGTCCGCGCGCGCGGCCTCGGGATCCGTCTTCACCTTGGCCCAAGGCGCCTGCGCCTGGAGGAAGCCGTTGGCCGACTGGGCAATTTCCACGATGGCCTTGATGGCGTTGCGGTACTCCAGCTTCTCGAACGCCTCGCGCACCTCGGGCACGCGGGCCAGGGCGGCCTCCACCAGCGCCTTGCCCGGCCCGTCCTTGCCCGGCGCCAGCCGCTTCTCCAGCGGCCCGGACAGGATGGTGAGCCCGCGGTTGGCCAGGTTGCCCACGTTGTTGACGAGCTCGCCGTTCACCCGCAGCCGGAAGTCCTTCAGGCTCAGGTCGAAGTCCTCGGGCCCCGGGCCCAGGTTCGCCGCGTAGAAGTAGCGCAGGTAGCTCGGGTCCAGGTGGTCCAGGTACGTGCGCGCGGGCACCAGCGTGCCCCGGCTCTTGGACATCTTCTCGCCGTTCACCGTGAGGTGGCCGTGGATCTTCAGCTCGGACGGCCCGCGCAGGTTGGCCACCTTGAGCACCGCCGGCCAGAACAGCGCGTGGAAGTAGACGATGTCCTTGCCGATGAAGTGGATGATGCGGGCCTTGCTGTCCGGGCTCCAGTAGTCCAGCGCGCTCTGGGCCTTGCCCGTCTCCTTCGCCCACTTCTCCGTGGTGGCGATGTACCCGATGGGCGCGTCCAGCCACACGTAGAAGTACTTGTCCGTCTCTCCCGGAATGGCGAAGCCGAAGTACGGCCCGTCACGGCTGATGTCCCAGTCCGCCAGGCCCTTCTCGAAGAAGCCCTGCAGCTGCGTGGCCAGCCCCGAGTGGATGAAACCCGGCCGCTTGAGCAGCTCCTGCAGAAAGTCCGCGTGCCGCGACAGCTTGAAGAACAGGTGCGCGGAGTGCTTGCGCACCGGTGGCGTGCCGCACAGCGCGCACTTGGGCTCGATCAGATCCGTGGGGCTGTAGGCCTTGCTGCACTTCTCGCACGCGTCGCCGTACTGGTCCGCCGCCTTGCAATTGGGACAGGTGCCCCGGATGAAGCGGTCCGGCAGGAAGCGCTTGTCCTTCTCGCAATACGTCTGCTCGATGTCCCGCCGTTCAATATCGCCCTGGTCCTTCAGCCGCCCGTAGATCAGCTCGGCGTAGTGACGGTTCTCCGGCGAGTGCGTGGAGTGGAAGTAGTCCACCGTGATGCCGAAGTCCTCGAAGTCCTTCTTGTGCTGCTCGTAGAAGCGGGCCACGAACTCCTCGGGCTTCAGGCCCTGCTTGGCCGCGTTCAGCTCGATGGGCGTGCCGTGGGTGTCGTCCGCGCAGAAGTAGACGACGTCTTTACCGCACGAGCGAAGGAATCGAACGTAGATGTCGGTCTGCACGTATTCCACGACGTGGCCGATGTGGATCGGACCGTTGGCATACGGCAGGGCACTGGTGACGAGAATCTTCTCCGCCATGGGACTCTCCTGGAGGGCGGCGGACTGTAGCCGCTCGAATGCCCGCGGTCATCGTTAGTGGTGAGCGGATGCTGCGCTCGGGCCCTGCTGGGTGTTATGGACCCGATACGATGTGCACCGTGCTCATCCTCCGCCACGTCCACCCGGAGTGGCCCCTCATCCTCGCGGCCAACCGGGATGAGCTCTACGAGCGGCCCACCTCCGGGCCGCGGCTGCTGCCCGGCTCGCCCCGCGTGCTCGTTCCTGGCGTGGATCAGATCCGGGGCGGCACGTGGATGGGAGTGACCGACGGAGGCTTCTTCGTGGGGCTGACCAATCAGCGCGGGGGCGACGCGCAGGGCCCGGCTCCCCGCTCGCGGGGCGAGGTGGTCCTCAGCGCCCTGCGCGCTGGGAATATCGAGTCCATCGAGCGTTACCTCGACACGCTGGCCCCCTCGGACTTCAACCCCTTCAACCTGCTCTACGGTGACGCCCAGGCGCTCCGCGTGGCCTATGTCCGCCCGGGCCAGCCTCTCCTCCGGGAGGACGTTCCCGCCGGCATTCACGTGCTGCCCAATGACGTGCTCGACACGCCCGGGCTGCCCAAGGTGGAGCGGGCCCGGATGCTCGCCGCGGAGCACGTGCGCAAGCCCTGGCCCCTGCTTGCCCCTGCGCTGCAGGAGGTGATGGCCGACCACCACCTTCCTGACGCCGGGCAATTGCCGACGCCCCCACCGGGAACTACCTACTCACCCGAGCAAGCCCGTAGATTTCAGGCGCTGTGCATCCATACGCCCCAGTACGGCACCCGTTCTTTCACCCTGCTGGCCCTCGAGCCGGGCCGAGTGGCCCATTGCCAAGTATCCGAAAAACCTCCGTGCCAGCATTCCTCCCAAGACCTGATAGGGCAACTCTCCCCACTTTCATGAGAACCTTCTGTTCCCACTGGCATGGGTCAACTGAGACACAGGGGGTCAGTTTCCGAGCGAATGATGAGTTACAGTCCTTCGAGAGTCACTGACCAGTTACGCGGGTGTAAATTGCGACTCACGAGTCACCGTTGACCCACAATTTTCACCGGTTTTCCCAGGGAGACCGGATGGCTCAGAGATTGCTAGTAAAGAAGCAGGGTCCCTCTCCTCATGGCCAAAATCCTCATCGTCGACGATGAAGTGCAGGTGGCCAGCGCGCTACGGCGGCTGTTCCGGCGCGAGGGGTTTGCCGTGGAGGTGGCCCTCAACGGGGACGAAGCGCTGCAGAAGCTGTCCACGTTCGACGCGGACCTGGTCATCTCGGACTTCCGGATGAAGGGGATGAACGGGGCGGAGCTGCTGGAGAAGGTGCTGAGGGTGTCTCCGCGGGCGGTGCGCATCCTGCTGTCGGGGCACGCGGACCTGTGGAGCCACTCGCCCTCGACGGCGACCGCGCAGGCGGTGTCGCACTTCATCAGCAAACCGTGGGATGACGATCACCTGGTAGCGCGGGTACGCACGCTGTTGGGCCAGCAGGAGCCTTCCGCTTCGAGCCCATGAGCGGGTAGCGTGGCCCCCTGGACGTGGGCCGAGCGTCGCGATGAGTCCTCCTCTTCGAGCCTCCGCGACCGTTCAGGCCGCTGAGCGTGCCCATCAGGGCATTCAGACCATCTCGAGTGTCGGTGCCGCGCTCATCGACATTGCGCTGGTGCTGCGCTTCTGGGGCCAGTGGGGCACGGTGGCGGTGATCGTCGCCGTAGCGGCGGTGGGGGCCATCGGCAACCTGGTGCTCATCGAGTGGCTGGCGCGGCGCACCCACCGGAGCATGGCGGAAACCGCGCGCATGTTCTTCAACGCCGCGGGCACCTGTGTGCTGGGGTACGCCACGGCGTGGAACGCGCTCAGCGGGGTGTTCGCCCCCTACGTGCTGCTGTGGTTCTTCGGGCTGGCCAAGGGGGACCGGTGGCGGATGGCCGTCTACCTGGCGCTCATCAACGGGGTGGCGCTGACGACGGGCTCCTCGCTGGAGCTGGCGGTGACGTTCACGCTGATCAGCGTGTTCGGCTATCTGCTGCTGGAGCGGCGCAACCAGGTGCTGCAGCAGGTGATGCAGCGCACGCTCGAGCAGCGTGAGCAGCTGCAGCAGACCCACCAGCGCCTGGGGCACGTGCACCAGCACGCCCTGGAGCACGAGAAGTTCTCCAGCCTGGGCATGATGGCGGCGGGGGTGGCGCACGAGATCAACAACCCGATGAGCTTCGTCACCAGCAACGTCAACCTGCTGCTCAAGGACTTGAAGCAGCAGCCGTCGCTGCCCGCGCCGCTGAAGGAATACGTGGACGAGGTGCTGCCCGAGACGCTGGAGGGCATCCGGCGGGTGAACGCCATCGTGGGGGACCTGCGGCGCTTCGCGCGGGGAGACGCGGAGGCGCTGGTCGAGTACGACTTGAACGAGGAGGTGCGCTCGGCGCTGCGGGCCGTCGAGGGGCACCTTGGCCACTGCCGGGTGGAGCTGGCGCTGGGCGAGGTGGGCAGGCTGATGGGCCGCCCCCAGCAGATCGTCCAGGCCCTGGTGAACCTGCTGGTCAACGCGGGACAGGCCACGCCCGCCGGAGGCCAGGTGCTCATCTCCACGCGGCAGCAGGGCGAGAAGCTGTGCGTGGAGATCCGCGACACGGGCGCGGGAATGGCGCCGGAGACGCTGCGCAACCTCTTCCGGCCCTTCTTCACCACCCGGCCGCACGGCGCTGGCATCGGGCTGGGGCTGGCCGTGGTGCACGGCATCATCACCGCTCACGGGGGCCACATCGAGGTGACGAGCCAGCCGGGCCAGGGGTCCGCTTTCACGGTCTACCTGCCCAGGACTCCGCCGCGGCAGGAGTCCCACCCGAATGCGGGCTAGAGTGCCGCGCCTATGACTGATGCCCTGAAGGAGCTGGCCCGCCAGCTCTCCTCGGAGGATCCCTATGAGCGCGAGTCCGCCGTGCTGGAGCTGGCGGAACTCGCGGATGTGCGTGCCGCGCCCCTCTTCGCGCGAGCGCTCGCGGACTCAGCGGAGCCGGTGCGCCGCTGGAGCGTTTACGGGCTGGCGAAGCTGGGCCGTCAGGAGGACGCCCCTGCCCTGCGCCGCGCGCTGGAGAAGGATCCGGCCCCCGGCGTGCGCATTCAGGCCGCGCTGGGCCTGGCCTGCATGGGAGAGCGGCCCGCGCTCGAGCGGCTGGTGCAGTTCCTGAAGGCTCCCGCGCTGGACACCCGGCGTGATGCCGCCGAGGCGCTGCTGCGGCTGCCGGAGCCCGCTTCGCTGAAGCCTTTGCTGCAGCCGCTGCTCACCTCCACCGAGCTGCGCAGCCGGGCCTGGGGAGCGGGCCTACTGACCGCCCTGGGAGAGCCCGAGGCCTACGCGAAGTGGCGGGGCACCGTGGTGGCGCCCGAGAGCCGCCGGGACGCGGTGGGCGTGGTTCCGTTCATGAAGGAGCCCCGCGCCGTCCGTGAGCTGCTGCGGCTGCTGGGAGAGCTGTCCCAGGAGGAGCTGGATGCCTCCGAGGGGGACGAGCCCTCGCTGGCCGAGCACATGGCCAACGCCCTGCGCATGGTGGGGCTGGAGCTGGTGCTCGGCGGCACGGCGGATGAGAGCCTGCGCGCGGACCTGCTGCTGCTGCTGGGCCGCCACCAGTACCTCATCCCGGAGTTCATCGAGGATGTGCTGCAGTGCCTCGGCCAGTTGCCACCCCTGGAGCTGGGCCGCGAGCTGGCGGCGGTCCTGTTCGAGCAGGAGCGGGAAGAGCGTGGCGTCCTCTTCATGTCGATCACCACCCTGTCCCCTGGGCTTGCCGTGCCCACCCTGGAGGCGATGGGGCACCGGGACCGGGAAGAGGTGCTGGACGCGGTGGTCGCGGCCCTCGAACGGGCGCAGGGTGAGGACTCGGCGCTCCAGGCACTGGGAGAGATGCTGAGCGAGAGCGTCTACGGCGAGCGCTTCGAAGGCCTGTTGCAGGAGGCCGGCACACAGGAGCAGGTCATTCCCGCGTTGAGCGAGGACGGCGAGGAGGACCCCGTCGCGACTCACGTGACGATCGAGATGCCCCTGGTCAGTCCGGTCTCCTCCACCGTGACGCGGGAGATGGAGGTCGTGACGGAGGAGCCTTCCTTACCCACGATGGAGTTCGAGCTGCCCGAAGAGGAGGGCGAAGCGCTCGGAGAGGACGAAGAGGAGTGGATCCTGCCCACGTCTCCGGAGGCGGAGGCCGTGGCTCAGCGGGCGCTCGTCGTGGGCTCGCTGCTGCGGCGGCTGACGCTGGAGGAGCGGCTCGCTCGGGGCAAGGACCCAGCGGCCCGAGAGGAGATCCAGCGGCTCCAGCGGTGGATGGATGAAGAAGGGCTGTTCTCGAACCGGGGCTTCACGGGCCTGGAGCTGTTCGAGACGCCGCCCGGCTCCTGGCCCGAGGAGAACCGTCAGGCCGTGGGCTGGAGCGCGGAGGAGTTGCAGTTCCTGCTGTGGTCCCTGAAGCAGGGAAAGCTGCCGCCGCCCGAGGCGCGGGTGGAGGCCGCGCCACTGCTGGAGCGCCTGCCGCTGCTGAAGGATCCGCAGCCTTTCCTCAGTACCGCCGAGCGGCGTCCCATCGAAGAGGTGGAGGCCCAACGCAACCGCTGGGAGGTGGTGCTGGACTGTGCCCGGTATGAGTCGTTCGCCCGGGGCATCCTGGCCGATCCCGCGCTGGCCGAGGGAGATCCCGAGCTCGATGGGTTGCTCGACTCGGCCGAGGCGGAGGGGTTCGACCGGGCCAGGCTGGAGATCAAACACGGCAAGGCCCGGACGGCGGTGGAGGGACTGCGCTTCTGGATGCGCTTTCTCACCACCCAGCTCCAGAAGGATGGACTGCTGGGCGGCAAGCCGGGCGAGGATCTGCTCTTCCAGGGCAAGCGCCTGATGGACCTGGACGAGGCCGGGCTGGCCCTGCTGCTCGGGCTGGCCCACGGCCGCAGCCAGGCGCTCGGGTGGCTCATGGAGGGCAGCGGGGAAGTCCCCGGGGACGAGGACGAGCCCGGGTAAGCCCGCTCCGCGCCCGGAGGCTCAGGCGGGCCGGGCGCAGATGTTCCAGAGCAGGCGCTCGATGACGAGCTTGCCACCGGCGGAGGACTTGAGATCCAGATCCGCCTCGGCGCAGGACACCAAGGCGCGCAGCAGCTCGCGCCGCTCGTACCGCGCCGCAGCCTGCATGCTGAGGAAGGCCGCGTACGGGTGCGGCACGCGCCCCTTGGCCGCCTTCGTCTCCTGCTCGATCTTCGGGAAGATGCGCGACTTGAAGTCGTCGAACGAGCGCGGCGGCGAGCCCTTGGCGTACTGGTTCATCCGCTCGTGATTCTCCAGCAGGCCGCGGACGATGGAGGCCACCGCTCCCAGCAGTTGCAGCGCGGCGGTCCCCTGCCCCATCGCGTCCTCGGTGTAGCCCAGCGCGCCCTTCAGGTCGCGCTTCTGGAGGGACTCCGACAGCTCGAAGAACTCCTCTTCCCGCGCGTGGTGCACCAGCAGGGCCACGTCCGCCGCGGTGATGGTGGCGCCATCGGCGTAGATGGCCAGCTTCTCCAGCTCCGACTGGAGCAGCCGGATGTTGCCACCAATGCGCTCCTTGAGCTGCTCGAGCGCCCCGGGGCCCAGCTTCTTCTTGAAGGGCTCCAGGAACTCTCGGGCGATCTCCGAGATGTCCAGGTCCTTGTGGCGCGCGGCCACCTTGCGCTCGACGACCCAGCCACTGTCCTTGGCGAACTTGAGCAGCGGGCTCTTGGCGTCCACGTCCGTGGCGGCCAGCACCAGCGCGTGCCCCTTGGGCAACCCCTTCTGGAACAGCTCCAGCAGCGCTGAGGCATCGCCCTCGGGCGCGGTGATGCGCTCGTCACGGCAGAACGTGGCGGCCTCCTTGAGGAAGGCCAGGTCCACCTCGGCCAGATCCACGTCCAGCTCTTCCTTCCACTGGTCTACCGAGGGCGCGCCCGGAGCCGTCGGATCCAGCTGATCCACGCCCCAGCCCGCCCGGGCCGCCAGCGCCAACAGCCGGCGCGCGCCTTCCTTGCGCTTGCCCGCCTTCCACGCCTCGCGTGCCTTGCCCAGCGCGTCTCCCCGCCCCTTCTTGGGCGCGAGGAACTCCGGATCACGCACCAGCACCACCTTGCGCCCGGGGAACAGCGGCATCGTGGCCAGCTCCTGCGCCACCTCGCGCGGAGAGGCCGCGTCCAGCACCGCGAAGTTCAGCCCCATGGAGGCATCCGGGACAAGCGCCTTCACCAGCTCGTCGGCGCCTTTGCGCACCAGGTACTCCTCGCCCCACAGCAGGTACAGCGGCGCCACCTTGCCCGCCTTCACCTCCGCCAGCACCTCGTCCATCTCCGCGCTCACCGGACCTCCCGCATCAGCATCTCGAGCAGCATCCGCTCCATCTGGAGCCGCGGCGAGCCGTTGCGCCCGCTGATGGCCCCGCGCGCCCGCTCGATGAGCTGGAGCCGGCGGTGCAGCTCCGCCTCGTGCGTGCGCTTGGCGGCCTCGCGCGCCAGCTCTCCCATGTCCATGTTCGCCAGCCCCTCGGCGCCCACCTGCGTGCGCGCCACGTCCCTCAGCCACAGGGCCAACAGCGCGAGCACCTGCTCGGCCTCTTCCCGCGAGCCGCCGTACTCCTCGGCGAAGCGAAGCACCGCCAGGGCGTCGTCCGGCTTCAGCGCCTCGAAGCGGGTGATGACCTCCTTGCGCCGGGCCAGCCCCTCCAGGTCCAGGCGCAGCGCGCGTCCCAGGCTGCCTCCAGCCATCACCGCGGCGAGCGCGGCGGTGGGCGGGTCCAGTCTGCGCTCCTGCTGTACGCGCTGGGCGACCACATCCACCGGCAGCGGGCCGAAGAGCACCTTGCTGCACCGGCTGCGGATGGTGGGCAGGAGCCGGTCCATCTCCGAGGCGATGAGGATCAGCGTGGTGTCCGAGGGCGGCTCTTCCAGCGTCTTGAGGAAGGCGTTCTGCGCCTGGTCGTTCATCCGCTGCGCCGAGACAATCAGCGCCACCTTGCGCTTGGACTCCAGGCCTCGCAGGGAAATGCGCTCCTGGAGCTGACGGATCTGCTCCACGCGGATGTCCCGGCTGGGCGTGCCGGTGAAGTCCGAGCGCCCCGCGAGCCCTCGCGACACCCGCTCGTCGTCCGGCATCAGCCAGGTGACGTCCGGGTGCAGCCCCTTCACCACCCGTGTACAGCTGGCGCACTTGCCACAGCCCACCTCGGGCTGCTCGGGGCAGATGAGGGCCTGGGCGAGCCCCACGGCGGCCAGCTCCTTGCCCACGCCCTCTGGCCCAGCAAACAAGTAAGCGTGGTGTACCACCCCGCCGCGCAGTGCCGCCTGGAGCGAGTCAATCGCGCGCGGCTGTCCGATTACCGAGGCCAGCGTCATGGGTGCGTGTATCCCTGCTCGCGTGCCGGGCGTCAACCGCCTGCTTGACCCTCATGGAGCGGCTCAGTCAGAGTTTCCATGTCTTGCTTCCCTTCCTGCAGAGCAACGTCTCCCTGGTCATCGGCGCGGTGCTGCTGGTGGTGCTGTTCGCCCTGCGCTCCCTCAGTGGAGACAAGGACTTCCGGCGCGACCTGCGCGGCGCTTTCCGCTTCCTCAGCGCGTTCCTGATCTTCCGCGTTGGAGCCTGGGCGCTGCCGGAGAGCGCGCCTCCGTCGCTGAACAAGCTCGTCCAGGTCGCCTGGATGCTCACCTTTGCCTTCGGCGTCATCCGCGCAGTGGTGGCGCTGGGGCTGAAGGTGGTGCGCATGCGCTCGCAGGTCCCGGTGCCGAAGATTCTCCGGGACGTCATCGACTTCGTGCTGTACGGGCTCGCCTCGCTGCCCATCCTCCAGTCGCAGCTCAGCCTGGACCTGGGCGGCCTGCTGGCCACCTCGGCGGTGCTGTCGGTGGTGATCGGCCTGGCGCTGCAGGACACGCTGGGCAACCTGTTCGCGGGCCTGTCGCTGCAGCTCGAGCGCCCGTACCAGGTGGGCGACTTCATCCGCATTGGAGACAACACCGGGCGCGTGGTGCAGATCGGCTGGCGCGCCACGCGCATCGTCACCTTCCGCCGCGAGAGCGTGACGCTGCCCAACAGCATGGTGGCCAAGGAGGTCGTGCGGAACTTCAGCTACGGCTACGAGCCGGTGGCCATCGACATCAACATCAACCTGGCCTTCTCCACGCCGCCCAACCAGGTGAAGATGGCGGTGCTGGACGTGCTGCGGGAAGTGCCCACGGTGCTCCAGGATCCGCTCCCGATGTGCCGGACATGGGCGTTCGACGAGTCCGCCATCCGCTACCAGATCCGCTACTGGGTGGCGGACTTCGGGCAGGCGGACAACACCATGGAGGAGATCTACACGCGGCTGTGGTACCGGCTGCGCCGCGAGGGCATCGAGATGGCACTGCCCCGGCGCGTGGTGCACATGCGCGACGAGGCGGCAACCCGGCCCGAGTTCTCGTCCGACACGGTGATCGAGCTGCTGCGCGCGGTGGATCTCTTCACGTTCCTCTCCGAGGAGGAGCGGGAGCAGCTCCGCGCCAAGCTGGTCGCGCGCCGCTTCGGCAAGAACGAGCGCATCATCCAGGAGGGGGAGCAGGGACACACCTTCTACCTGGTGGTCTCGGGTGAGGTCTCCGTGCGCACCGGCAAGGGCCAGGAGGTGACGCGGCTCAAGCGGGGCAACTACTTCGGCGAGATGTCGCTGCTCACGGGCGAGCCCCGCGCGGCCACGGTGGTGGCGCTGGAGGACTCGGTGCTGCTGGAGCTGGACCGGCCGGCGTTCGCCAACATGTTCGTGTCCAACCCGGGCCTGGCCCGACAGCTCTCGGCGTTGCTGGCCCAGCGGCGCACGCAGCTGCGCGCGGTGGCGGAAGCGGGCGGCGGTGGCGGGGATGCCGCCCCCGAGGAGGGCCGCATTCTCGGCAGGCTGAGGCAGATTTTTGGTCTGAAGGCGGACTGAGCTTCGCCACGCCGGTGATTTCTCCCTGGATTGGGCCGGGCCGGACTCCATAGAAAGGCCGCCCTTCCACCGGAGACACCATGGATCTCATCGGACAACTCACGCAGCAGCTTGGCGTCAACCCACAGCAGGCTCAGGGGCTGGCGGGCTCGGTGCTCGGAATGATTCAGGGCACCGTCAAGGAGAAGCTGGGTGACGGGGCCGCGAGCCAGATGGCGCAGGCCGTACCGGAGATGCAGGGTTGGCAGCAGACGGCCCAGGCGGCCCCTGGCGCGGGTGACGGAGGCGGGCTGATGGGCGCGCTGGGCGGGATGCTGGGCGGCGGCAGCGGCTCCACGGGAGGCGGCGGCGGGCTGGGCGGCATGCTGGGCGCGCTGGGCGGCGCAGCCTCTCAGGCGGGCGAGGTGGCGGCGCTCGTCTCACTGGCGCATCGGTTCAACATCGACGCGAGCAAGGCCACGCTGGTGGCGCCGATTGTCCTCAACTTCCTCAAGTCCCGGCTGGACCCGGGCCTGGTGAGCAAGATCCTCTCCGTGGTGCCCATGCTGGCCGGCTCGGGCGGACAGGGTGGCCCGAGCGGCGGCGGCGGACTGGGTGGAGCACTCGGCGGACTGTTGGGCTGATTACCTGCCCTGAGCGGCCTTACCCGGGGCAGGAGCTGGCTTCGGAGCACTCCCCTTCACCGCGGGAGTCAGCAGCTCCACCCGGCCCTCGGGGTAAATCGCGGTGAGCCGATCGCCCTGAATCTCCAGGGCCGCGAGGTGCCGGCCGTAGCCCGCGCTCATCCCGGTGTCGATGAACACCGCCTGCCCTCCGAAGCGCACCCGGATGCGGCCATCCTCCGTGGTGGTGTGCCCCATCACCATCCGCCTGGCGCCGAAGCGCTGAAACACCTCGGT
>DASVVJ010000720.1:0-3581 GCA_036389955.1 Myxococcaceae bacterium | reverse complement strand
AGGAGAAGTTCTTGGCGCAGTTTGACGTGCACAGTTCGAAGAGCTGATCATCCAGCCTGTACCAGATATGGTCGACCGGAGCGTTCTCGGTGTTCACTGTTCCCGTAACGGAGGCGGCGTGGCCCTCCTGGCAGGAACCTTCTAGATTGATGGAGACAGCCAAGTCGGGCAATGGCTCTACCCGCTGCCCACATCCCACGGTTAGCTCCACGCCTGGGAAATTACCGCTGCTGGAGGTCCCATCCTCGTAGACGAAGGTCGCGCCTGCCGAGATCTTCCAGGATCCCTGAGGCAGTGCGAAAGCGACAACCCCTTCGGTGGAGCGCCCTGCCAGGTACACGTCCTCAGGCTGATAAACCCCGACCGCCGGCGTCCCGTAGAATGTTGCGTCAGCGGTATACTTGACGGTGTTCCCCTCGAAATCCAAGCCCTCGAAGCCGCCGACCACGTATGCGACCGGGTTCACGAAGGAGCCCAAGTTGGACAAGTATGAGAAGCGGACCTCATTGAAACAGTAGTGGTGAGTTTGCGAGTACACCTGTCCTGGCTGCACTGTCACTGCTGGAGCGTACTGAGACAGCGTCATCGTTCCTAGTCGATAGGTTTCCTGGGGCGCCATGCTGGGGTGCATGTAGTAATAGTGGTATTCGTAGTCATAGTGTGTGGGAGAGACAGCATCCTCAATGATGGTCTGCGGTTCAGACGCGTACTTCAGGCTCAAGCTGGGTGTCTGCCAGGCTTCAGGTTGATCAAACAGGGTGACCAGCGGCAAGGAATATGTGTCGGCAAGCTGGCCTTGAGCTGCTTGGAACCGGGCAGGAAATGAAGTGTAGGCCGTAGCCTCTCCACCTGAGGCAGAAAGAGTAGTGCCTCCTCTGGGGCCGCGGGTAGTCCCCCCAAGGCTGTCGCTAGGCCACTGGGTATGAAAAGAGAGCTTAGCGAGACTGCTCTGTGCGTTTGGATTGCGCTCGACGTAGGGGTCGTACAGTCGGATGCTTCCGTTGAAATACGGGGGATGGATGACGAAGGGATGATGCTCACCGTCGGTAAAGGTTTGCTTCGGGTCCACGGTCTGCCCGGCAATGACCGTCGTACGGCTAGAGCGGGGAGGTGCGCCTGGGTTAGTTTTGAACGCCACCTGCCGGTCACCTAGATCGAGCAAGCCCTCGCTCCAGAGCGAATATTGACCTGGCATCAAGTTGGGGAGTCTCGGCCAAGTTGATGAGGGCTGCTCCGGCGGCGTGCTGCCTCCCAAGAAAGTAATGCGCCGGTTCCCTTGAGGGCCATCCGAGGCCCAGATGTATGAAGCTTGAGGGATGACCGTGTGACCAACGACTTGAAAGGGTGTCGCGATAGCTCCTAGGCTACCGTCACCTTCACCACTGGGAATGGGGATGCAGACGTCTTGGATCTCATCTGGGCCAGCAGGGAATTCGACAATGTGCCGAAATTTGATGGTGTCCCAATCCTCACTGGTTCCAGTAGTGATGTCGATGGTGGCAGTGAGCGTTGTCCCTCCAGGCATCAGGTAGTAGCCCATGGAGTAGTTCGCGACCGGCGGCGAATCGTTCAAATAGTTATAACCCCGGCTCGTGGAGACCAAAGCTTGGAGAATGGGCACGGGAGTAGAGCAGCTTGCATCAGTACCGAAGCGGATGCGCACCACTCCCACGGTTTCCGTGAAGTTCAACGTGACACCGTCGGGCTGGACTTCGACAGGTCTCAAGGTGATTGGCTGTGCCGTGAAGATATACAAGCCATTGCCTGAGCCTGCGGCGCCGCTGCGAGCTCCATTGTTGACCCAGGCCATTGCACCCACCGAATAGCTCACGCTTCCAGTGCCACCGCTGGCTTCGGCAGAGAGTTGATAGGGCCCACCCAAGTAGTTCGTCGGCACGAGGAAGTTGGTGGAAGCGGCGTAGCCCGCAGTGCTTTCGGCGGAGACCACAATCGTGTCCATGCCTTCAGCCTGAAGGATCGAGAGAACCTCAGGGTTGACGTTCGCGAAACGGACCGATCCCTTGATAACGTTGGGGGAGAGCACCACGGGACCGTCGAGCCGTTGCGTACCGTTTCCTGCAGATGTTGAAGGCTCCTCCGTCGGGCTCCAGCAAGACGATCCAGCGACACACAATGAAACAAGCATAAGGTACCGAAACCACTTCTTTGAAATGCAACTATTTACCTGACACATTTTCACTCCCTCCGATCGACTTCGCCAAGTCTGCGGGAGTGTATTTTCGCAGAGGGTCTCGTCCATCTGCTCCTGACAGGGGAGTTGAGTAAATCACTGGCAGACAAGCATCCGTTCAGTTTTTTTCTACCACGTAGCTCTGTGCCTTACAGACACTGTACGAACGGGCTTAGTAGAAGTCGCTCTCTGAACCTTCGCGTTTGATGTTTTCTTGGGTTCAAGAGTGTACGGCTGATGCAGGCACCAAGAACCATGTGGAGCTGCCCCGATGAAGCCGGCTCCCCGCACTTCGTGTGGTTGCGCGACGGCGAGCAGGCAAGCTTCCCTCGTGCGGCTATCCGAATACACCTCGAATTGAGGTTGCTCCACTGAACCGGACCAATCTCAAACTTCGCGTGAAGATAGCCGCAGCGATGCTAGCGCAGCGGTGAAGCACAAGGTATCCGTCCGGTCAACGACGTGCTGACGGGATTGAGGACGGACCCGTGTCGTGCTCGGCGCAGATCGCGAGCCTGAGGGCCGGCACGTGAGCGGTGAGGAGGGAGCGCAGCGCGCTCAGGCCGCAGCGGCGACGTCCGGCTGCGGCTGCCACCGGTGGGGGAGCAGCTGGTCGATGCGCGAGTTGGGGTGAGTCTGCACGCGCAGCAGCACGTCGGCCAGGTACTGCTCGGGGTTGATGCCGTTGGCCTCACAAGTGGCCACCAGCGCGTAGAGACCGGCCAGGTTCTCGCCTGCGGCCTGATGGCCGACGAAGAGGAAGTTCTTGCGGCCCAGGGCCACCTTGCGCAGCGCGCCCTCGCTGCGGTTGTTGTCCAAGGGCAGCTGCTCGTCATTGACGAAGCGGCTCAGGGCCTGCCACTGATTGAGGGTATAGGAGAGGGCTTGGCCCATGGGGCCCTTGGGCAGGTGCAGGGGCAGCTGAGCGGTGAGCCAGGCGTGGAGCGCCTCGAGCACCGGGCGGCTCTTGTGCTGGCGCAGGGCCCGGTGAGCCAGCATGCGCACCACGCCAGTCTGCGCCGCCTCGTGCTCCACCCGGTAGAGCGACAGGATGAAGTCCAAGGCCTGCTGAGCCTCGGGTGCAGTGGACAGCGCCTCGAAGAACTTGCGGCGCACGTGCGCCCAGCAGCCAACGCGCACCCGCCCACCTGGCACAGTGACTGGGTTGTAGCCGGTATAGGCATCCACCACGAGCGCACCCAGCGTGCCCTCCAGCACTTGGAGCGGTGTCTTTCCAGAGCGGCTCATGCTGAAGCGGTAGCCGATGAGCCACTGGCCCTGCTCATTCTGAGTGAGGAATGTCCACAGGTAGCCCAGGTGTGTCTTCTTCACCTCCAGCACGCGCAGCGGAGTTTCGTCGGCCCACACCACGGCCGCCTGGCTGATGACC
>DASVVJ010000719.1:0-3085 GCA_036389955.1 Myxococcaceae bacterium | reverse complement strand
CATGAGGTAGAGGCCATGGCCCGTATCATTGATGATCGATTCAAGCTATGGCTCAACCAGCCCAGCATGCCAGTTCACGTGCCGTACTCTTTGGGCAAGGCCGCTGAGACTGCACTGAAGCAGCTACAGCGGCTCTTTCCTGATTGAAAACAGGGCCAGCGCAGATGACTTCTTCTGTGGAACTACCGGGGCTGGAGCGGTTGATAGACCTGTGTCATCAGCAAAAGCTCGGGCTCAAAACTCTGCCGCCGGATCGAACAGCGCCAGAAACTGGCACTCTCGTACAAGGTCTTCCATTCGACCCGGTACTCGCGGCTGTCTATCACCGTTTGGGATACGCAGTGTTCGCCGCCGAGGCACATGCGGACCTGGCTCTCAGGCGTTATGACAACACCGCCAAGCAGCTAGTGGAAGACAATCAATGGTGGAGCGAGCGCCTCCGGGAACAGTTGGCGCTGCCGACCTTCATCTTTGCCGTGGAACCCATGACGGCCTACCGCTATGCCACGGTACCTGCGCTCTCGGACGCGGAGGGCCGCCAACCCGTAGTCCTCGTAGACCCCTACGAGGATCCCTATGCCCTTCCCGTGGCGTCGAATGTGGACCGCTTCTTCGAAGCCTACTCGCGTTACCTTGAAGTGCTGCTTGCACTTCCAAACGGAAGAGAAGAGGGCGCAAGCCTCCTCTCATTTCCCTGGGAAGTGCCTGACATCATCGGGCGAGATGGCCAGCTGGTGGAGCTGATCCACCAGGGACGCTTCGACTCGTTAATGGTCAACACCGAGGCCCTGGGGTGGTCTCGCAAGGTCGTAAACGCGGGGCTCTCACGGATGTGAGCCACCGGAGCGCCGCTCAGCGCGCGCGCTTCCGTCCAAGCACCGAATGAATCTCCGCCAGCGCCGCGTCCGTCACCGCCTCGACGGACTGCTCGCCGTCGATCCGGACGATCTTCTCCTGGGGCTCGCGCCGCCGGATGGCCTCCTCGTACTGCCGGGCAATCCGCCGCTGGAGCGCGTCCTCCTCGAACAGCTCCGCCGCCCCACCCCGCGCCGCCCGCCGCTTCGCCGCCACCGCCGGAGACACGTGCACGAACAGCGTTAAATCCGGCGGCACCGCGTACCCGTTGGCCGCCTCCACCCACGCCATGGACAGCGAGGCCCCCTGGTACGCCAGCGACGACAGCACGTACCGGTCACTGATGACGATCTGCCCCGCCTCCAGCGCCGGCAGCACCTTGGCCTTCAGGTGGTCCGTCCGGTCCGCCGCGTACAGCAGCGCCAGCGTCTCCGAGGCCAGCGGACCCGCGCCCCCGGGCAGCACCAGCCGCCCCGTGAGCGCCTGGCGAATCAATGTTCCAATCGGCCCATCCGACGGCTCCCGGGTCGTCAGCACCGAGTGCCCCTCGGCCCGAAGCGCGGCCGCCAGACGCTCGGCCTGCGTGGTGGTGCCCGCCCCGTCCAGCCCCTCCAGGACGATGAAGCGCCCGCGCCCGGGCTTGCGCTTGAGCCCGCTCACCGGGGCAGCAACTGTGAAGGGTTGTCCAGCTTCAGCTGACGCCGCAGCTCCAGCAGATCCGCGTAGCGCTTGAGCTCCTCGGCCAGCGCCTTGCGGCCCCGGGTGTAGTGGGACAGGGCGTAGAACGCCAGCCCCAGGCTCACGCCGGCCGCCAGGAAGGCCACCCACGGCACCCGCACCGAGTCCCAGAACAGCTTGGCCGCCGCGCCCGCCAGCAGCATGGCGACGATGAGGGACACGCCCGTGTGGGCGAAGTGCAGGACGCTCTGCCGCGCGGCAAGGCTCTCCTGAAGGCGCTCGAGCTGGGACCGCAGCTCCTCGGGGTTATGGGCGTTCACGGGGCCGGGGACATAGCGCAGCCCCGGCCCGCCGTCGAGTCGCGCCACGCTCCCCTCCCCTCAGCCCAGCGCCTCCAGCGCCTTGCGCACCGCTCCCAGCTCCGCCGGCAGCTCCACCGGGGGATTGGCCAGCCGGCTCTCCACGTCCGCCAGCGTGCCCCGGTGGTAGCCCACCTTGAAGTCCGCGAACTTCAGCCCGTGCGCCGTGGACACCACCACCACGCTCGAGCCCGGTGCAATCACCTTCTGCGCCACCAGCTTCTCCACCGCCGCCACCGCCACGCCCGTGTGGGGACAGGTGAAGGTGCCCTCGCGGTCCGCCCGGGCCGCGGCGTTGGCCAGCTCGGACTCGGTGGCCTCTTCCACCACGCCGTTGAACGTCTTCAGCGCCCGTATCGCGCGCCGGAATGACACGGGATTGCCAATCTGAATCGCCGAGGCCAGCGTGCGCTCGGCCTTCATGGGCACCAGGTCGCTGAAGCCACCCCGGAACGCGCGGAACAGCGGGTTAGCCCGCTGCGCCTGCGCCACCGCCAGCCGCGGCAGCCGGGAGATCAGCCCCAGCGAGTGCATCATCTGGAAGCCCTTGGCCAGCGCGCTCGCGTTGCCCAGGTTGCCGCCGGGAATGACCACCCAGTCCGGAGGCTCCCAGCCCAGGTCCTGGCACAGCTCGATCGCCACCACCTTCTGGCCCTCGATGCGCAGCGAGTTCATCGAGTTGGCCAGGTACAGCGCCCGATCCTCCGTCACCTGCTGCACCAGCCGCATGCAGCCGTCGAAGTCCGTGTCCAGCGACAGCACGCGCGCCCCGTTGGCGATGGGCTGCACCAACTGCGCCAGCGACACCTTGTCCTTGGGCAGAAACACCACCGAGGGAATACCCGCCGCCGCGCAGTACGCCGCCAGCGCCGCCGAGGTGTCTCCCGTGGAGGCACACGCCACCGCCCGGATGGGTACCCCGCGCGAGCGCAGGTGCTTCACCGCGGACACCAGCACCGTCATGCCCCAGTCCTTGAAGCTGCCGGTGGGCGAGACGCCGCACTCCTTGAGCTCCAGGCTCGCCAGCCCCAGCTCGGCCGCCATGCGCGGCAGCGGCTTGAGCGGCACCCGCCCCTCGCCCAGCGAGACGATGTCCCCGGTGGGCAGCTCCGGGCACACCCACTCGTGCTTGCCCCACACCCCCGAGGCGTGCGGCAGCCGCGCCGAGCCGAACCGCGACTCGAAGCGCCGCT
>DASVVJ010000718.1:0-9588 GCA_036389955.1 Myxococcaceae bacterium | reverse complement strand
AGCGTCGCGGACTACGCAGGGGCAGACACCCTCACTGACCAACCGCTTCCGCCAGGGACGCCGCACTTCCGGAGTCCGGAAGCGCTGCGGTTCAACCGGCAGAACTGGGGACGCCATGGAGCCCACTATGACTACAGGGCTACCGACGAGCTGTACGCGTTGGGCGTTACGGCCTATCGCGCGCTGACAGGCCACTGGCCGTTCCCGTTGGAATGGCCACGGGAGCTGCTCGAGGATGCGGTCCTCTGGCGGATGCCTCCTTCACCGGACACCGTCAATCGCCGGGTGCCTCCTGCCCTTGCTCGCCTCGTCATGAGGCTGCTGGACAAAGACCCCAAGGAGCGGCCTCAGAGTGGCCAGGAGCTGCACGAGGCGCTGGTGGCAGCTTCCGCTTTCGGCGATGCCGCAGAGTGGGAGGCTCCATGCTTCAGATGGGAGGACGAGCCGCAAGGGCCCCATCGCCGCATTCAACGTCCCGAGCCGCCAACCCTGCTTCCTCCACCTCGGCCGCCAATGCCTCTCCAGAGTGTCTCCTTCAAGGTTCAGGAGGCTCCTGCTGTGGAGCCAATCTTGGAGCGAGCTGCCTGGAGGCGAGGCGCTCTATTGGGCGCTCTGGCCCTGCTCCTGGGAATGGGGCTTGTCTTGGCAGTGGCAGGTTTCTTTCCTATGTCCCAAGTTGGGTCGGTGCTCCACGCAGGGCCTACCCACGAAGTGGCGAGCCAGCCTGAGTCCCCTGAAGCTTCGCGGGCCGCAGCTCCGCCTCATGCGGAAGCCACCCCTGCGGTCGTCGCGGCTCCCGCGGCGCAGGCGCAGGAGCGCACTCCCGTGAAGACGAAACAGGACACCCGCGGTACGCCGTTGACGCAGCGAAAGTCCAACAAGCTCAAGAAGGCCGTTGTGGCAGCCACCTGCCTGGAACTGAGCGCTGGCTGTACGGGTGCTCAGGTGAAACCTTTCGAGGAGGAACCGTGCCCTGCAGAGGCGCTTGCGGCGATGGAGAAGCTTGGCATCACGGAGCGTACCGCTGGGATGCTCTTCCTCGATATTCACCAGCCGGACACGGAGTCAGGTGAACTGGGCCGCTACCAGGATGGGCCCATCACCAGTGTTCTCCTGGGTGCCGAGAGAGGCAATCTCCCACCGGGGACGATGTTGATCGGCGCGCTCAAGACGTACAGCAAACGGAAGACGCGGTCAGACTTCGACGTGACGTACGGCCGTTACACCGAGGCTCGCACGCCAGAGGGCAAGCGGTATCCCGTCTGCTTCCTGCTGGGTAACCCGGACGGTGTTCTTCAGTACGAGGACTCCCGACCTGGGGCAGTGGTGCTTCCACGCACGCTGCCCTTCTTCGCCGTGAAGCGCTTCGTTTTTGAGTGAGCGCGGGTGCCGTGAGCCGAGCTATTTGCAAAGCGACACACCGAGATCCACTCGGTGGACGCAGCGCTTTCTGGGAGGACAGGTGTCCTTCCTCAATGGGTCGCAGGTGTGCAGGCATCGGCTGCCGAGACAGAACTGACCTGACGGACAGGCTGGCAGCCCCACACCGCAGGGATATACGCATTCCATGCGGAGGGAAATGCCGGCATCGCTGGAGTACACGTCCGTGAAGATACAACGCGAGCCCTCCGGGCAGGTTGTACCTGAACAGTCGTCTCCCCGGACACGTGCGCAGACGGAGATGCCTCCGGCCTCACGAGCGCACAGGAACCCCTCCGGACATTTCTGATCTTCACAGGTGGGGACGCACGATGGCCCGTCCAGGCCCTGCTGGCAGAAGGAACCGGCCGGGCAGTCCAAAGGTGCCGAGAGATCACAGGGACTGCCGCACCAGCCTTTGTTGCAGAGCAGCCCGGGTGAGCAGTGCACTTCGTTCACGCCGAGGCCCGTCGCGCACGGTTCTCCAGCGGTGCGCTCTCCCCGACGAAAGTCACATCCTCGCAGAGATGGGCCGTTACCCAGTGTCTGGAACGTCCGGCAGAACTTCTCTGGATCGCAGTGAGCGTCCGTCTCGCACTGAGTATTCAAGCAAGTGCCGCGCCCAGTCTGGCCTGTCTCCAGACATCCCAGTGGATACTCGCAGTCCTCAAGCCTGAGGCAGTCCTGCCCGTAAGTCTGCAGCGTCCGTGCCTGATCAGCAGGGAAAAGGGGCCAGGTTTTTTGGCCCGGGCGGGCAACAGGGTGCAAAAGGCTGCTGAGCACGAAGGACAGAGGTACCAGCAGGAGTCCCACCAGGACGATGAGTCCTAGCGCTTTGTATCGCTTGGCTCCTTGCAGGTCACTTTGCATGGAAAGGTTCTGCAATCCTCGTATTCAATCATGCCCGGAGGGCAGGTCTCAGCGTCCTCCTCGTTCAGCTCCCTGTCACCGGGTTTATCACTGCGGTCGTGATGGGTGTTGTTCCAAGAGTCCTGCATCATGGCCTGACGGACGGTCGTAATGCAGTTCGTACTCGAAGCCAGTAACAGCGCCCAGAGCATGCCCCCTGCGGCTCGCCTCATCTGTGATGCCCCTTCTGGTTAAGCGGTCCTTGGTGCAGGAATCATGGAGGCTATACCTGCGTCTTCACCACGTCTTTGATGCCGCTGGTGGCTTTCTCGACGACCTTGCTCGTCAGATCCAGCTCCAGCGTGTACTTGTACATGGAGGCCTGAAGCGACAGCAGCTCCGCGTTGGAGAACTGCTTCCCCGAGGCGCTGGCCTGGATCAGCTTCTCCAATCGCAGGTGCCCGGCCTCCAGCTCGTGCACCACGTGCGTCACCAGGTTCATCCCGGGCTTCTCCACCTTCGATACGCTCTCGACCTGACGCACCGGCTCTGTGTTCCGCACGGGCTGTGGTTGCTGCGTGCCCTGCGCCTTGTCTGCCAGCACCGTGTCGAACTTCGACTCTCCCTGCTTGGGGCTCTGCTGCGCTCCTGGTGCCGCCAACGCCTGCTGTGCTCCGGGCATCGGTGGCACGCCGCTCGTGGGTCCTGTCATGGCTCAAGGCCTCCTGTTGAACTGTTTCCTGGAGGCCAGTATCCCCACCGCTCCTGACACCCACGGGCGCTACACTGACGGGATGATCCGCGTTCTCGCCCTGCTGTCGTCCTCCCTCCTGACTCAGGCGCCTTCCTCCACTCCCTCCCAGGTTGAGGAGAAGCTCCCCTTCGTCACCGCCGTGCACCTCGAGAACGATGTGCTCGCCCAGTCCGACCGTAACTACTCCAACGGCACCCGCGTGGAGCATTACGGTGAATACGACGCGTGCCGCAGGTTGGGCCTCGCCCTGGGTTTCCCCGATGGCGTGGACCATCGCTACCCTTGTGGTGGCTCGCTCGCGCAGAACATGTACACCCCCAGCCGGATCGTCCCCAACGACGGCGAGGTGCCCTGGCCGGATCCGAATGATCGGCCCTATGGCGGGTGGCTCCATGCCGGGCTGCTGTTCCAGCACCTTCACGCCGACGCGATTCCGACCAGGTCTTCCCGCCTCACGCTCCAGGCCACCGTCGGCGTTATCGGTCCGCCCGCGCTGGCCGGTGAGGTGCAACGCGGGTGGCACTCGGCCCTCAATGACATCTTTGGCCGTACCGTCGCCCGGATTCCTGTTGGCTGGGAGGCCCAGCTGCCTACCGAGCCCGCCTTCCACATCTCCGCGCTGCGCGAGCAGCCCTTGCTGTGGAGCCGCTACGTCGATGCCACCTGGTCCGCTGGCGCCATGCTGGGCACCGTCTTCGTCAACGCGAACGCCGGGGCCACCGTGCGCGTGGGGCTGATCTCCCAGCCGTTCGGGCTCTCGCCCATCATGCCTTCCGTGCTCCGCGCCAAGCGCGCTCAGCTTGAGGCCGAGGGGAAGACTCTGGAGCCAGGCACATTGGCAGACGTGTCGCAGCGCTCCTTCGAGGCGTACCTCTTCGCCCGCGGCCAGGTGCGTTGGGTGGCACGCAACCTGTTCCTCGATGGGAACTTCTTCCGCAAGAGCATCAGCGTGCGCAAGGCGCCCTTCGTCGGAGACAGCGAGTTCGGCCTGGCCCTCGGCGGGCGCAGGTTCCAGTTCGACCTGAGCTACGTGTTCCGCTCACAGGAGATGGCCGAGCCGCCCAACCCCCGGATCTCCGGCCACCGCTTCGCTCAGCTTCAGTTCACCTACCGGCACTACTGATCGGCCCGCTCCAGCACGCTGCGCGCCGTGAGGAACTTGCCCGCCCGCTCGAACATCAGGCTCAGCCGCACCGCCTTGGTGCGGATGGCCTCACGCAGCTCCTGGCGCTCGGTCCCCGGGGGCAGACGGTCGAGCCGCTCACGCAGCTCCGCCAACTCCTTGAGCAGCGCGACCTCTTCAGCGGCCCCGGTGACGCGCAGCAGCAGCGCTTCCGCCCGCTGCTCCTCCGGCAGGGAGCTCGTCTCATCCTCGGGCAGCGGCTGGCCCTTGCCCGGCAGGTTGTCCAGCTCGCCTCGGGACTGGGACTCCTGGATCCGCGCCTCGATGAACCGGTGCATCCCCTTCGGCATCATGGTGTGAGCCTCCGTCGGTGGCCCCTCCGTCATAACCACGCGCCCGTTTCCGGGCGAGGTGGCACCGCCGGCGCTCATGTTCGCGGCTGCTTGCCTGCATGAGCCGCTCTTGGGGACTTCATCTCATGAGGTTTCCACACTCCAGGAGCAGCGAAGCCTCGTAAGCCCGCTCCGGATCCTCTGGGTCAGGCAAAAGGAGGCTGCGCGTGCAGTCCATCGAGTACGAGTGCTGCAGCAGCACGGCGTAGCTCGCGGCGGCCTCCGCATACGAGGGCCATTCGACTCTCGCGATGCAGGAGGTGCTCCGGCAGTCGATGGAGCGCACCGAGAATGGCTGGCCCCGCGTCAGGGCCGAGAAGTCCGTGGAGAAGGCCCGCGTGGCGTCGGATGACCAGGTGGGATGGATGGGCTGCCGCTGGTGCGCATCGAGCCGCATCTGCTGCTGCTGGAGGAGCGCCTGCCTCAGCTCCTCCGGAGCGGGTCGGGCCGGAGGCGTGCTGGGTGCGGCAGGCGCCGCCTCGGCTCGGGAGGTGAGTTCCGCCACCCGCTGCTCCAGTGCCTGGATCCGGGCCTCCTGCGCGGGATCCCGTATCGGCCGGGGCGCCTCGGTTCGCGGCAGGCTGGCGGCTTGCCGTGGCACACCGGATTCCTGGCGCCGGAGTGCCATGGGCTCCGGCTCCGCCGACGCCGGTCTCAGCGCAAGTCCCACCCCCATACCCACCGAGACGAACAGCAGCGCCAGGAGCACCTGGCCCCCAAGTCTTCTCCGCTCACGCATGGCTCAGGTTCCTCAGCGGTAGAGGTAGTAGCCGTGCACCGCGCTGGCCCGCCCACTCTGGGCCGCAGGCAGGTTGACGAGGATGTACCCGTACTCCCACTGGTGCGAGTACCAGACGGAGAGGTCGAGTCCGAGCCCCGTCAGCCCGATTCCAGACGGGATGGTGGCATTCGCGGGGCCACAGCTGCCGCCCATGTTGAAGCCGAAGGTGACGCAGGCGCGCACATCCACGGCTCCCACGCTCGTTCCGTCATACAGGTCCACGTAGGCGCCGCTCAGGGTGCCCTTCTGCATATAGGCATCGTCGAGGATGGGGCACGCCAGTCGCATGGCTGCCGCTCCGCCGTTGCCAATGGCGCCCGTGTTGCTCCGCACATCCTGGTACGTGTTGGTGACCGGGAGACAGAAGGAGGCCGCCTGCTGCCGGTACTGGGCACGCGCCTCCTGCGGCAGCACCAGCACACCGCCCACCAACACCAACCCCACTGCCCATGCCCACGTCTTCATGCTCCGTCCCCCGCGTGTGACGGGTGGCCATGCCACCCGGGCTCCAGCCGCTGCTGCTTCTCAGAGGCAAGCTGAGTTCACCGGGAGATGAAGACCATCCCCTCGGAGGCATGTGGACGTGTCCGTTCGAGAACGAAGGCGGTTTCTCGCCTGCTCCTCGTTCGAGTTATTCGGACGCGGCGGTGAGCTGCACGGTGAGCGAGGCGCTTGCTGGACGGTGGCTCCAGGTGACGAAGGACTCGCGGAAGTCGTCCACGGTGCGGGACAGGGGACTGCCGCGCTTGCCGGAGAGCGCTTCGTTGCCGGTGGTGCCCCGCGCGGACAGGCCGATGACGAACGGGCCTTCGGGCTGAGCATGGGGGAAGGGCCGTGCGAAGAGGCGGCGATCGCCCTCCAGCCGGTACACCAACGCCGTCAGGTGTCCCAGCACCCAGCCTGCGGCCGCCTCGCGGGCTTCCGGCGTGGGCGCCTCGACCGAGACCACCAGCCGTGCTGGCAGCTCCCGCGAGGGCTTCGAGGGCGTGAAGAGCGCTTCCCAGGCTTCGGCCGTGCCTTCCGCGCGGGCCCGCTGCACGGCCTTGTGCGCCTGGGCGAATTCCTCGCGGAGCACCTGGAGCGTCGAGCGCGACACGTTGCGCGCGGTGTTGCGCGGCGGCAGCGCGGGCGCCACCACCGGCATCAGGTCCCTCTTCCCGTTGGGGCGGTAGCGCGCCGTCTCCGGCGTCACCGTCACCGCCTGGGGCCAGGGCCAGGTGGCGAAGGTCTCGAAGAAGTGCTCGAGCTGACGCTCGTCCGAGCTCGTGGCCTCGCGGGGCGCGCGCATGCAGTGCCACGCCGCCAGCACCGCCCAGGACAGGCCGCCCAGGTAGCCCAGCGCGTGCGAGTACACCCCGCGCGCCTTCGCCCAGGCACGCACCGCCCGCAGGAGGACGCGGAAGCGCTCGGGCCCCGCGCCTTCGTGCTCCACGCTTTCGAGCAGCGCGTTCGTGTCCGCCCAGCCGTTCAGCGAGCGGAAGCCAGGCACGTCCAATTGCTCGCCGTACCGGGTCAGCAGCTCCGCGGGAGGGCAGGGCTCCACACCCTCGGGCCGGCTCGCGTAGGACACGTCGAAATGCACGTCCCCAAGCGACAGCTTCACCATGGGGATCGCGGCATCCGCCACGAAGCGCCCACCGCCGAACCCGTCCTGTCCCGCCAGGGCGGAGAGGAGCCTCTGGCCGAAGCTCTCGCGCGAGAGGTGCGAGGGGCCCACGGCCACGGCATCCACGTCGCTGCTCGCGCTGCCCGTGCCGAGCACGTGCGAGCCATAGGGATAGAGCTCCAGCCCGAGCTGCTGGCACACCTGCTCCAGGCGGCTCACCGCGGCTGTGCGCTTCTGGCGTGCGGCGGTGGATTCCCACTCGCCGCGTGCCTCTAATACCGACTGGAGCGTGTCCCGTGGCTCCTCGACCTCCGGTGGCTTCCCGGAAGAGGGTGGGCCTCCCCCCGAGGGCCGCTTGCCACCACCAAGCGCCACGCGCCGCCGCACCTCGAAGGGCACGTCGCCCCGGCGGCTGATGAGGCACACCTCATGGGCCTCGAAGGTGAGCGGCTTCCAGTTCTGCTCCCAGGTGGCCAGCGTGCGCCGGATGTCCGCGGGGCTCGAGCGGGGAAGCTGCCCCACACTCAGGTGCGGGGTGAAGCCGCGCTCGGACTTGCGGCCCTGCTCGTTGCACTGGGGCAGTGCCGCCTCGAGCGCCGCCTGCAGTGCCCCAAGCGCTCCGTGGGGGCGGTCCTCCGGGCGCAGCCACGCCGTTACGCTGCCCCGGTGCTCGAAGTACTCGAACCCCGACAGTGTCACCTGAAACGGGGCCAGGTTCTGGAGCGCCTGAGTGATGAGCGTCTCGGCTTCGGCGAAGTGCTCCTCAGGCACGAAGGGATAGAGCAGCGTGATGTGCGGCATCCACCGCTCGTAGTTCCGGTCGTGCTTGGAGCGCAGGGCTTCGATGGCCGGCCATAGCTCCTCGGGAGGAATGAGCACCACCGCCGCCTGATGCACCGGCGGCACCGAGAGCACCCGCGTGGGGTCCCGCTTGGGCTCGGGCGCCGGAGCCGGGCGCGAGGCCTCTCCCCGGACCAGCGTGCACTTCACCCCAAAATGATCCGATACGAAGAGCGGACCTCCTCCCGGCGCTGGTTTGCCGGACACCGGCTCCTCGCCGAAGAGGCTCACCTGGTGAGGCGTGACCCTGCCCGAGGGCGAGCGCACCAGCACCCGGTCCATTCGCTGGCGCCTTCCGGAGGAGCTGGTGAGCGCCGCCATGGCGTTGTGCGTCGGATCGTACGTGAGCCCCGCATCGCCCGGCCGCAGCGTCTTCCAGGCGTCGATAAAGCCCGCATCCTCGAAGGTCTGGCTCTCGGGGTCCTCATCGCCGAAGTTGAAGTCACCGGCGAGGATGAGGTCGTCCGCCCCACGCCCCTGGCCTTCCCGGCTCTGGGCCCAGTCGGTGATGGCCCGGACCATCGAGGCCCGGAAGCCCGCGCCCGTGGGATCCACGTTGCTCATCAGGTGCAGCGTGGCCACCCACACCGGGCCGCCGCGCAGCGCCAGCTCCGCCGCGATGAGGCGCTTGTCGCGGGTGAACTGCCACTGGCCCAGCGAGGCGAAGGGGTAGCGGGACAGAATCACCTGTCCGTAAGGCGTCACCGTGGTGGCGTCCGGCCCTTCCGAGAGGAAGAAGTGCTCACGGATCCACTGGGTGTCGAGCAGCGCGTCGAGGAAGGGCTTGGTGACTTCCTGCAGCGCGATGACGTCGGCGTCCACCATGCGAAGCAGCGAGATGGCCGCGCGCGTCCGCCGGCGGGTGTCGAGCAGCTCCGGCTCGTACAAGTCGAACAGAACGTTCAGCGAGGCGATGGTGAGGTCCGCGGCAGCGGGAAGTTCCTCGGGGCTGCCCGCGGGAGGCGGCGCTTCGACCCAGGCGATGCTGTGCGGGTCCCAACGATAGGAAGGCAGCGGGGTGAAGCGCGGAGGGTGATGGTGATGATGCGAGTGCGAAGACGGCTGTGACTGCGAAGGCTGCGCGGGCGGCTCGCGAGCAGGCTCGGGCGCGGGCTCTTCGTCGGCCGGAGGAACGAGCGTGGCCAGCGTGTCGATGCGTTTGCGCCGGTCCCACACCCGCTCGGTTCCCCGGCGGAAGTACCAGACGCGGTGCCAGGGAATCTCGCCATCCGGGACGAAGGCCTCGAAGGGCATCTCCTCCAGGTCCTCGGTGTGCGCGTCGTAGCCGATGACGAACTCGCGCGCGTCGAGCCGCGGATCCCACCGGATGCGGTGGTACACCTCGCGGCTTGTTGGAAAACGGTCTTGAGACATGACACGCGGGCCCTCCAGGGCCGGTATACGCCGAGCACGGCGGAGACGGAGCCCCGCGCGCCGCACCGGACGCCTCGCACGTAAAGAGGCTGACATCCCACGAATCCAGAGTGCTTCCCCCAAGGCACGCCCTGGGGCACTCTGGCGCGCGGGAGGGAACACCGTGGCGCGGATCCATGAGGCGGGGAAGGCCATGCTGCTGGGCGCACTGTTGGTGGCGCCGGGCGCATTGGCTCAGGAGGCGAAGGATGTGTGTGGGAAGCGGCCCCGCTGCACCGTGAAGGAGACCACCTCCGCCATCAAGGGCCACCAGGTGGTGGAGCTGTCGCTCGGGCCCAGGGACCCCGAGGAGGGCCCCGAGTGTGAGCAGCGCGAGTGGTGGCTGCGGCGCCCCAACAAGTCCGTGGTGAAGCTGCTCGAGGCCTGCAACGACGGCTACGGCGCCGCCGG
>DASVVJ010000717.1:0-37460 GCA_036389955.1 Myxococcaceae bacterium | reverse complement strand
CATCTTGGACGTCCTGGTGCACATCGGCTGGGGCAAGGACACCCTCTTTCAGCCTGGGCCCGTCGTGGGAAGAGTCACCAGAGCGTTCGAACGAAGTGGGAAGATCGTCTTTCCCGAGGGCACCCTGCTGCACGGCTACGTCTACATCTGGCAGGCCGACCCAAAAGGGCCCTGGCTCGTGCAAGCCCATTACACCCAGGCCCAGTTCGCCTCTGGGGAAAAGGCGCCCGTCTGTCTTCGCACCCAGCCAACGACTACCTGCGTTCCCCGGGACGGTGCTTTCTACTGCCGCAACATGCCCCACATCGTGGACCTCTTCTCCGTGCAACGGTGGGAACACGAGGAATGGGGGCGCTAGGTCTTTGTAAAGCGCCTTGACACCCAGGCTGCATCCCAGGTCCCCGGACGGGGTGGCTTCCTACTTCTTGGGTCATTTACCCTGGGGCAATCCATGAGGTAAGGTGCGTTTCATGTCCACGAAGACCAGCGACTCACCTGTCGAGCTCCCCGCGAGCATCGTGTTCACCGCCGAGGGCATTGCCTACGAGCTCATCCGGGACCTGGGTGTGGGACTCCACGGAGAGCAGATGCTGTTGGTCCGCCCGCGGCTCCAGGAAGGCCCGGGCGCCCCGGTGGTCGTCAAGGCGTTGAGCCTCACGGCCGACGCCCAGGCCCTCCAGCGGCTGGAGCAGGAGATCCGCCTCGCCTCCATGCTCGAGCACCCCGCCATCACCCGTGTGTACGGCGCGCACCGGGTGGAGGGCGCCCTCTACACCCTGCATGAGTATGTGGAAGGCCGCTCGTTGGATGAGCTCTACATCGATGCCCTGCTGTGCGGCAGCTTCTGCTCCGAACGCTTCGTTCTCTATGTCACCGCCGAGCTGGCCTCGGCTCTCCATGCCGCGCACACGCTCACGGATACGCGGGGCCTGCCCCTGGGCATCGTCCACCGGGATCTCCACCCGGAGCGCATCCGCCTGAGCCCCCAGGGACAGGTGAAGCTGGGCGGCTTCGGCCTGGCGGCCTCCCACCCGGAGGGCCGCTGGCCCCCCGCTCACCCCGCGGTGACGGGGCCCGTCGTCTACGCTGCTCCCGAGCAGCTGCTCCAGCGTCCGGTGGATGCCCGCGCGGACCTCTTCTCCCTGGGGCTGGTGATGCTGGAGCTGCTCACCGGGCACCACCTCTACCGGATGCTGGAGGATGTGGACCTGCGGCTCATGGGCCTGAACATGTCCGGGCTCACTTCGAACAATCTGCGGTTGCTCGAAGCGACCATCGAAGAGCTGGGGCGCCTGCACGAGATGGGCTTCGCTCGGGAGGGGTTGGAGCAGTTAGCGCGGCGGGCCACCTCCTTCAACGCCGGGGATGTGGAGCGGTTGGCCCAGTCCGTGCCCGAGCCAACCCGCCGCATCCTCCACAAGCTGCTGCGGCACGAGCCGGAGGAGCGCTACGCCTCGGCGGCCGAGTTGGAGCAGGCCTTGCGTGAGCGCCTCCAGGGGCTGGAGCCCTATGGGGCGCTCGAGGCCGCCGAGGAGGTGTTTCTGCTCCAGGCGGAGGCCTTGGGGCTGGCTTCCGTGGTGTCACTCGAAGAGCCGGGCCTGCCACCGCGAGCCCAGGACGAGATCACCACCCAGCCCGCCTGAGCGGCCTGCTCACCCCTGGCCCCTTCAGCGCAGGGCGAGGGTGCTGTTGCGCCAGTCGGCGGAGCTCCAGCGCTGGAAGGTGCCCGAGTCCTGCGGCCGCTCGGCGTTGACCTCGGGCAGCAGCGTGTCGCGCTTGAGCACCTGGAAGTAGGGTTTGATCCGCCCCTCCACCAGGGCCTCGCGGACCACCAGCACCTTCGAGCCCTCGGGCGTGTAGCCCGCCAGCTCCACGTAGCCCAGGTTCGGCTCGGTGGCCGCCGGAGACAGCGCGTCCAGCTTCCACCCGTCGCTCTCGTGGTGGAACACCCACAGCTCCGTCCACCCCTCCAGCAGCTGCACCGCCACGGAGACGATGGTGCCCTGGGTGGAGCGGCGCACCGAGGCCGGCCACACCAGCCCGTAGGTGCACTGCTCCGTCAGCAACGTCTTGGCCTCCATCAGACGCACACACGTCTCGCCCGGCTTGCCCGGAGACAGCTCGAGGCTGGGCCCCGAGGCGGGCTTCTGGGGAATGGGCTCGGCGGCCCACCGCGAGGCGCTCACCCGCACCGCCGCCGTGGCGTAGGCGGTGCGATCCTCGTCCGCCAGTTCCGTCCTCAGCACCCGCGCCAGCTCCGCCACCGAGCGCTCACTGGCCTCGGCGCCCCGCTTGGCCTCGCCCCGGCGGGACCACTGGTAGGCCAGCGCCGCGTACACCTCGGCCTTGCGCAGGTGCAGCCGGTTGGCCTGCCAGGCCGGAAGCTGGCCGGCGTCCACCTGCTCCAGCACCGAGGCCCGCCACTCGTTGAGCGTCTGCCGCTCCACGGGCCCCAGCTCCGGATCCACGCACTCCGTTTTCGTGAGCGCCAGCGCCGCCCGGAGCCGCGCCTGCGGATTGCCGCCCATCGCCAGCACCCGGCGGAACGCCTCGCCGTCGTAGCACAGGCGGGTACGGTCCGCCGTCTCCAGGGTGTTCAGCTTCACCCCGTAGCTGGCCGCCACGTCCAGGTGCGCCGCCAGCGTCTCGTCCAGGGACTTGCGCACGGAGGCCCGCCGCGCCAGCCGCTCGGAGAAGGTGCCCATCGCGTCGAAGAGCTCGGGGCCCACCGCCGAGGGCGGCGCCGCCCGGAGCAGCGCCGCCGTGTAGCCAATGCCCAGCGCCTCGGCGCCGGGGGTGTCCTTGAGAAACTCCACCACCGCGTGGAGCTGGGGCACGCTCGTCTCGTCCAGCCGGTAGACGCGCACCTGGTTCTCGCGCACGTAGCCGGGCCGCTCGCGGCGGTGGTCGTACACCTGGAGGAAGCCCTGGCGCTCCCCCCGGACCTCGAGCCACTCGCCCTGCCAGAGCACCGCCTGGCGCGTGGCGGCATCCTGCGCGGTGGCGCGCAGCGGCGTCTGGTCCTGCACCACCAGGGCAACGGTCAGAATCGTGGCGAGCATGGGGCTACTCCTCCTGGTACTCCGAGTCCTCTTCCGAGGAGGACTCTTCGGACTCGCTGCGCGAGGACACTTTCGGGGGCTGGCTCTGAGCGGGGCTCGGCTGCGCGGCCGGCTGCGGCTGGCCCAGCAGGTTGCCGGCGAAGAAGCCTCCCACCTGCGGCGGGGCGATGATGACCTGGATCTTGTCGGACAGCTTGTCCGCCATGGTCTTCTGGATGAGCAGCGGGTTGCGGCTGATGAGCTCCGCGTCGCGAGCGAGCTGCTCCGAGGAGGCCTTGCCCGTCACCTCCACCCGGTAGGCCTCGGCCTCGGCCAGCTTGCGCCGGGCCATCGCCTCACCCTCGGCCTCGATCTGCCGCGCCTCGGACTCGGCGCCCGCCTGCGTCAGCCGGGTCACCTTGGCGGCCTCGGCCTCCAGCCGGCGCTGTTCGATCTCCTTCTCCTTGAAGGGGAGCACGTGGCGCATGGCCTCGGCCTTGGCCTTGGCGGCGATGACCTCCTCGTTGCCCGCGGCCTCGGCGGCCTTCTCGCGGCGCACCTTGTCGGCCATCGCGTCCAGCTCGGACTCCTTGACGCGCTTGTCCTTGAGCTCCAGCGTGTAGCGCATCTTCTCGGCGTTCAGCTCCTCGGCGAGCAGTGACTCCACGCCCCGGCGGTACTGCTCGGGCAGGTCCACGTTGCCCAGGGTGACCGAGCGCAGGAAGACGCCATCGGCGGCCATCAGTGGGCCAATCTCCTCGGCAATGGCGTTCTGAATCTGGAGCCGGTGGGTGGAGAAGATCTCCCGCACGGTGTGCTGGGCGAAGTGGCGGCGCAGCACCCCGTCAATGGTGGGCTCGACGAGTTCGCGGCCCACATCCTCGGGCATCGAGGCGGCCAGGGTGGCGATGCGCGCCGGGTCCAGCGCGTAGCGGACGGAGATCTCCACGCCGATGGACAGGCCCTCGGCGGACTGGAACGGCGCCCCGCCGTCGAGGGTGGCGCTCCGCTCGGGCCGGAAGACCTGGTCCTTCAGGCTATAGAGGTGGAGCCGGTGGATGTGGGGCACCAGCAGCGCCCAGCCCTCGCGCAGCTCGGTGGGGCGGCCGGTGAGCAGATTCACCCGGATGCCCACCTGTCCCGGTTCGACCATGGTGACGGGACGGGTGGACGCCACCATCCCCACGGTCCCCGCCACCACCAGCGCGGCGGTGATGCGCCGCCCCCTGGAGGTGAAGACGAACCACCGCACCTGGCTGACCACCAGGCCCGCAGCAGCCCGGGTCAGGAAAACACTGCGCCTCAGCCCTTCACTCAACTTCTCAACCAGCTTCTCTTTGATGTTCATGATTGTCCTCTCCCGCGAGAGCAGGGCAATGCATGACTGATACCTACCGCGTGGGCGCGGATCGCCGAAGGTGGGGCGCTCGGCACGCGTGAAACACACGCGCGCGTGCGCGGCTGCGCGGACTCACGCGGTGTGGCCGCCCAGCACCAGCCTCACGCGAGGGTGCGTCCGGGCATCCACAGCCTGCTCACGCCTCCCCGGCCGCGGACGGCGCGCCAGGTGCCTGGACTGAGCCTACGCCTACCTCATTGGTCATTCACCTCAGGGTAATCCATGAGGTAATGTTCCGCGCCATCCATGCACACGAAAACCAGCGCCCCCGGAGCGGAGTCCCCTTCCAGCGTCGTCTTCACCGCTGAGGGAATCGCCTACGAATTCGCCCAGGAGCTGGGCACGGGCCCTCACGGGGAGCGGATGCTCCTGGCCTGCCCGCGCCTCCCGGACGGCCCGGGCGCTCCAGTGGTCATCAAGACGCTGCGCCCCACGGACGACGCCCGCGCCCGCAAGCGCCTGGCCGACGAGGTCCAGCTCGCCTCGCTGCTCCAGCACCCCGGCATCACCCGCGGGTACGGCCTGCACGAGGTGGAAGGCACCCTCTACGCAGTGCTGGAGTATATGGAAGGCCGCTCGTTGGATGAGCTCTACACCGATGCCCTGCTGTGCGGCAGCTTCTGCTCCGAGCCCCTCGTCCTCTACATCGCCGCCGAGCTGGCCTCGGCCCTGCACGCCGCGCATACCCTCACGGATGAGCGGGGCCAGCCCCGGGGCATCGTCCACCGGGAGCTCCACCCGGAACGCATCCGCCTGGGCCTTCAGGGGCAGGTAAAGCTGGGAGGCTTCGGCGTGCCCGCCCCCCTCCCCCGGCTGCCGGGACACCTCATCTATACCGCTCCCGAGCAGCTCCTCCAGCGGCCGGTGGATGCCCGCACGGACCTCTTCTCGCTCGGGCTGGTGATGCTGGAGTTGCTCACCGGGCAACACCTTTACCGGCTGTTGGAGGATGTGGACCTGCGGCTCATGGGCTTGAACATGGCCGAGCTGCCCTCGGACAAGCTGCGGTTGATGGAGGCCACCATCGAAGAGCTGGGGCGCCTGCACGAGGTGGGCTTCCGGCAGGAAGAGCCGGAAGAGCTCGCGGAGCGGGCCACCTCCTTTGATGCCCGGGACGTGGAGCGGCTGGCGCAGGAGCTGCCCGAGCCCACCCGTGCCATCCTTCACAAGCTGCTGCGGCCCGAGCCCCAGGAGCGCTACCCGTCCGCGGCCGAGCTGGAGCGGGCCCTGCGTGAGCGGCTCCAGGCGCTGGGGCCCTATGGCGCGCAGGAGGCCGCCGAGGAGGTGTTCCTGCTCCAGGTGGAGGCCTGTGGGCTGGCATCCCTGGTGTCGGACCAGGAGCCGGGCCTCTTCCTGCAGGGCAGCCCGGACGAGAGCCCTACCGAGTCCGCCTGAGCGGCCCGCTCACTGATCGACGGTGTCCGGAGGAGGCGGGGCCGCGGCCCGCACCACGGTCTCCGCGTTGAAGTCCTCCTGGGCGGCGGCGGCGGCGCGGCTGCTGGAGGACGTCAGACGGGAGCTGGCCCGGCGCCAGTACAGCCGTGGGGCGAGCTTCTCCGTCTGCGCCCCCTGCAGCACCCGGGGCCAGAAGTCGCACTCGAGCAGCCCCAACCGCTTCACCAGCACCTGGCGCTCCTCGTACAGCCGGGCCGAACCCGCCGCATCCCCCAGCTCCTCCAGCGCCTCCGCGTAGCGCTGCAGGGTGGGAATCTGGTTGCTCAGGTTGTCCACCGCCCGCAGCCGCTCCAGCGCCTCGTCCGACTTCTGGCGCACCTGCTCCACCGGGCCGCCCGAGAGCGCCTGCAGGTGCGCCAGGCCCATGAGGCACAGCGGCCCGGCCTGCTCGTCCGATACCCCGTTGCTGGCCAGCTCCAGCCCCTTGGTGTAGGCCGCCTTCGCCTCGACGGGGCGGCCGGCCACGAACTCCACATCCCCCAGGTACGCGTACGCCAGGGACAGGCCATACGAGGTGCCCTGCTGCTTGGCCAGGCCCACCGCGTGCAACAGCAGGTGCCGCGCCCGGTCCAACCGGCCAATGTGGAACTGCTGCCGGCCGGCATAGATGTTGCCCATGCACAGGTACAGGCCGGTGATGTTGTGCGCCTCGGTGAAGGCGAGCAGCTCGGCGCTGCGCTGCACCCCCTCGTCCCAGCGGAACTCCGCCTCGGCGATGACCGCGTAATAGAAGGTGGAGGCGGCCATGCGCACCGGGTTGCCCAGCTTCATGGCGATGCGCGCCGAGGAGGCCGCGTACTCGCGCGCCTTCTTGAACTCGCCCCCGTACGCCAGGGAGATGGCCAGAATGCCCTCCGAGTGCGTCTGCTCGACGGCCTCGCCCGCCTCGGCCGACATCGCCGCCGCCTCCTTGAGCATGGGCACCGCCGGGCCGAACCGCCCCGAGCCACTCAGCGCCCGGCCCATGATGCTCGAGGGTGCGTACATATAATGACGCAGCTCGGGGAAGATGGCCGCGTCCAGACACAGCCCGCTGTACTCCAGGGCCTTGTGGAAGTTACCCGCCGCGTAATACGCGCGCGCCCAGGCGCTGAAGAGCGCCAGCTCCTGCTCCATGGTGGGCTGTTCCAGCAGCGCCCGGCCCAGCTCCAGGTACTGAAGCATCTCGGACGCGCTGCCCAGCAAGCACCCGATGCGCACCAGCCCATACAGGGACTTCACCAGCATGTCGTCCCGCTCGCCCGAGGGCGGCTGGACGCTGAGCACCTGGAATGCCTTGCGCAGATGCTGGCTGGCGCCCATGGGGTCCAGCAGCTTGTCCGCCTCCAGCCCCGCCTCCAGGTAAGCGCTGGCGGCATGCAGCGGCTCACCGGCCTGCTCCCAGTGGTAGCCCAGGGTGCCGGCCGGGGCGCCCCGCTGCTTGAGCCGCTCGCCGATGCGGCGGTGAATGTCCGCCACATTCGTCAGGCGCCCATCCGAGGCCAGCCGCTCACGCACGGTGTCATGCGCGAAGGTGCACCGGTCCGCCGTCACCGAGACCAGCTTCTGCTCCTCGGCGGCGGCCACGGCGGCGCGCACCTCGAGCGGGGAGAACAGGCCCAGGGCCTCCAGGTCCGAGAGCCGGAAGCGCCGGTCGATGAGGGCGGCCACCCGCAGCACCCGCAGCACCGGCTCGTCCAGCCACTCCAGCGCCCGGCCCACCACCGTGGAGACGGAGTCCGGAGGCTGGTACTCGCCGCGCAGACGCTCGGACACGCGGATGCGGCCATCCGCCTCCTGGGAGAGGTAGCCGCCCTGCTGCAGATCGCGGATGATCTGCGCGCTCACCAGCGGGTTGCCGCTGGACAGGAAAGGCACCGACTGCACCAGGGTGCGCACCACGTTGGGTGGTGCCCCACCGGCCAGCGTGGCCAGCAGCTGGTCATTCTCCTCGGGGCCCAGCGCGCCCAACGCCACCATCTGCAGCGCGCCGGCCTGAGGCAGCCGGGGCGGAGGCCGGCTGGTGCACAGCAGCAACACGCCCGGAGGCGGCTCGGCGGTGAGCCGGCTGAGCACCGCCAACGTGCCCTCGTCGGCCCAGTGCACGTCCTCCAGCACCAGCACCAGCGGCCGCACCGAGCCGATGACGGCCAGCAGGTGGGTGAGCGCCTTACTCACACGCTCCGAGCCCAGGCCCTGGACGATGGCGCCCTCGTTGCCGCGCTCGGCGCCCTCGGGCAGCAACCGGCTCAGCTCTGGCACCAGGCGCCGCAGTTCCTGGGCCTCGCCCGCCAGCGCCTGGCCGGCCAGGTGCCGCACCTTGTGGCCCGGCTCGCTGCGGATGCCCAGCAGCAGCTCGACGAGCTGGCCCAGGGCCTCGCGCAGCGGCGAGTAGGGCACCAGCTCTCCGAGCTGCCGGCAGCGGCCGTAGCCCACCAGCAGCCGCGCGCTCATCTCCTGCTGGAGCAGCACCTCGGAGACGAGGCGGCTCTTGCCCATGCCCGCCTCGCCCAGCAGCATCAGCGCACGGCCCTGGTGGTCCACCAGCGCGTCCACCGCGTCGCGCAGCAGGGCCACCTCGCGCGAGCGGCCCACGAAGGGCACGTCATCGTTGGTCAGCTCGGACACCAACGAGGGCATCACCCCGTCACCGGTGTTGCCGTGCAGCAGGTCGAAGTAGAGCCCCTTGAGCCGGGTGGCCAGCCGGCTCGCGCCGCCGAAGCGGCTGGCGGGCTCCGGGTCCAGCAGCGAGCGCACCAGCCCCACCACCGGCATGGGCACCAGGGGCGCGGCGTCCTCCAGCGGCGTCATCTTCGCCGAGCGCTTGAGCGAGCCCAGCGCCGCGTACGAGGCGTTGTTGGGGAAGGGCAGGATGCACGAGAGCATCTCGTACAGCAGGGTGCCCAGGGCGTAGATGTCCACCTTCTCGGTGAGCCGGTCCACCGCGCCGAAGAAGCACTCGGGGGCCATGTACGCCAGGGTGCCGGCGATGGGCCCGCCCTCGTGGGTGCGGAAGCCGTTGGACAGCCGGGCCAGGCCGAAGTCCAGCACCTTCACCTTGGGCTCCACCGGATCCACGATGATGATGTTGGCCGGCTTGAGGTCCAGGTGGAGCACCTTCAGCTCATGGCAGTAGGCCAGCGCCTCGGCGATGCGGCGGGTGAGCTGCAGTGCCTCCAGCACCTCCAGCGGGCCCTTCTCCTGCAGGTACTGGCCCAGCACCACCCCCTCCACCAGCTCCATCACCAGGTACAGCCGCCCGTCCTCCATGAAGCCGTAGCCCAGCACCTCCACCAGCGAGGGGTGGCGCAGCTTGGTGAGGGCCTCGATTTCGTTCTGCTGCCAGACGAGTTGCTGCGCGGTGATGGATTTGGCCGAGTGCTTGCTGATCTTGATGGCCACCAGCTTCTGCTGGGCATCGCGCGCGCGATACACCACGCCGAAGCCGCCAGAGCTCAGCACGTTCTCGATGACATAGGCGCCCACCGGCGTCCCGGGCGCGAGCGCACCGGGGATGTTCTTCCCACCGCTGTTGGGAGGAGGAGGGCCCATCGTCTTGGAATGCCCCCAGAATGCCAGCTAGGGGGGGATCGTTAAAGGTTCAGCCGACACAAGATGTCAGGAGGGATTCGCGGATCCAACCTGATACGTCTCATATCAGAGCGACGTGTTCTGTCGTTGCCTGTGTTCGCCTGCCCGCCTAACGTCCAGGCTTCCAACCGGCACGAGCCCTCGGGCCGGGGAGGAGCGCCGCGCGCTGCCTTTCCCCCGGGGTCCGTGACCCAACCCAGGAGAGCGCAAGTGGCAGACAACATGCCGATCGAGGAGATCGGCCAGGAAGTGCGCGCCATCATTGCCGGAGCCCTCAAGCGCCCGCTGGAGCAGGTACCGCTCACCGCCCGCCTGGAGGCAGGGCTGGGCATCGACTCGATGGCGATGATCGAGATCAACATCGCCCTGGAGGAGAAGTTCCGCTTCGCCATGCCGGACATGGCCTCGCCGGCCGAGGCGAACCTGAGCACGGTGGAGGACCTGGCGCGCTTCGTCCAGGCGCAGCTGACGCAGCAGCGCAAGGGGAGGGCGTCATGACGGCGATGGATCTGGCGCTGCGGCACCCGGACGAGCGGGTGGCCGCTCAGCGCACGGCCGAGGAGCAGCGGGCGCACGAGGCGCGCGAGGTGGCGCAGCACTACGAGCACAACCCGGAGATCTTCAGCCTCGTGCTGGACAAACGGCTGGCGTACTCCACCGGCGTGTTCCTGTCGCCCGAGGAAGACCTGGAGACGGGCCAGGAGCGCAAGTTCGCCCGGGTGGCGGCGAAGCTGAACATCCAGCCCGGGGAGCGGGTGCTGGACGTGGGCTGCGGCTGGGGGAGCCTGCTGCTGTACCTGGCCCAGCACACGCAGGGGCAGTTCCAGGGCATCACCCTGAGCAGCAAGCAGCGCGAGGTGGCGCTGCAGCGTGCGAAGGACTGGGGCGTGGCGGACCGGGTGAAGGTGGACCTGACGCACGTGGAGGCGTTCAACCCGGCGCCGGAGAGCTACGACGTGGTGCTCTTCTCCGGCAGCATCGTGCACATGCACAACCGGGAGGCGATCCACCATCTGGTGGGGCGCACGCTGAAGCCGGGCGGGCGGCTGTTCATCTCGGACTGCTACTTCCCGGAGCAGGTGCGCGGGGACCGTGACAGCAACGCCACGCGCTACATCTTCGTGACGGCGCTGGGCTACTGCCGGCTGCTGAGCCTGTCGGAGGAGCTGGGCCTCATCGAGCGCGCGGGGTTGGATCTGCTGCACCTGGAGGACCTGACGAGCTCGTACGTGCAGACACTGGGGCACTGGATCGACAACGTGCGCAAGAACCGCGAGCGCATCGAGGCGATGGCGCCGGGCTTCTCCAGGGTGCTGCAGGGGTACATGACGGTGGCGAAGCTGTCGTTCGCCCGGCGCACGGCGCTGGAGTACATGATCCTGGCGACGAAGGGGCCGCCGAAGGTGCACGTGGCGGGCTGGCCCATTCCCGGGAACGCGAAGTGAGCGAACCCAGGACGCTGACCGGACTGTTGAGGGCACGGGCCCAGTCGCAGGGAGAGCGGCTGGCCATTCGCTACAAGGAGGGGGAGCAGTGGCTGCCCCGCACCTGGAGCGAGACGTGGGAGGAGGCCCGCGCGGTGGCGGCGGCGCTCCAGGCCCGGGGCGTGCGCCCGGGGGATGGGGTGCTGCTGCTCGTCCCCGAGGTGCGCCCGGCGGTGAGCGCGCTGTTTGGCGCGTGGGCGCTGGGGGCGGTGCCGAGCATCCTCGGAGTGCCCTACCGGCTGTCGGACCTGGACGCGTACCTGGAGCAGTTGCGCAGCACGGCGCGCAAGCTGAACGCGAAAGCGCTGGTGCTCTCGGGCGTGCTGGCGAGCATGGCGGGCGAAGGGACGGCGGATGGTCCTTCGCTCATCATCGCTGACACGCTGGTGGAGGAGGGCCGGGGGCTTCCGTTCCAGCCCGAGCCGGACGCGGCGCCGGGCCCGTGCGTGGTGCAGCTCACCAGCGGCAGCACGAGCCACCCCCGGGGGGTGGTGCTCTCGCATGAGAAGGTGATGCTGCACATGGAGAGCATGAGCCGGGCGCTGCCCTCGCCGGCACACGCGATGGCGGTGTCGTGGCTGCCGCTGCACCATGACATGGGGCTGCTGGGCGGGCTGCTGTTCCCGTTCTTCAACAACTTCCCGGCGCACCTGCTCTCACCGTTGGACTTCCGGCAGCGGCCGTTCAGCTGGCTGGAGGCGATGAGCCAGTTCAAGGGCACCATCTGCGCGGCGCCGCCGTCGGCGTACGCCATCTGCATGGGGCTGGCGAACCGGGCGCGTGAGGCGGGGTTGGACCTGAGCGCGTGGGAGGTGGCGATGATTGGCGCCGAGCCCATCTCGCCGGACTTGTTGCGCCGCTTCTCGGACAAGTTCGCGCCGTGCGGCTTCCGGGCGGAGGCCTTCTTCCCGGTGTACGGGCTGGCCGAGGCCACGGTGGCGGTGACGTTCCCGGAGAAGCTGGCACCCACGGTGGTGGACCGGGTGGACCGCGTCATGCTCGAGCAGGTGGGCCACGCACTGCCGTGTGCCGAAGGGCCGGGTGCGCTGGAACTCACAGGCGTGGGCCGTCCCATTCCGCACACCGAGGTGCGGCTGGTGGACGAGCGGGAGCAGCCGGTACCGGAGCGGGTGCAGGGCGAGGTGCTGGTGCGCTCGGCGACGCTGATGGACGGCTATTACGAGGAGCCGGAGCTGACGGCGGCCGCGGTGCAGGAAGGCTGGCTGCGCACGGGAGACCTGGGCTACCAGGCCAACGGGTCGCTCTTCATCACGGGCCGGAAGAAAGAGCTCATCATCAAGGGTGGGCACAACCTCATCCCGTCCATCCTCGAGGAGCTGGCCACCGAGGTGGAGGGCGTGCGGGCCGGGTGCGTGGCGGCGGTGGGCGTGCGCTCCGAGCAGCGGCAGACGGAGCTGGCTTACGTGCTGGCGGAGACGAAGCTGGAGCAGGAAGCGCGCGGAGCGTTGGGCGAGCGCATCCGAGAGAAGCTGCGAGCGCACGGCATCACCATCGACCACGTGCTGCTGGTGGCTCCAGGCACGCTGCCGAAGACGACGAGCGGGAAGCTCAAACGTCGGGCCATCTCCGACGCCATCGCCGCGGGACAGCTCACCGGCACGCTGGCTTAGGAACTCACTGACGCTATGCGCGCGCTGTCTTGGTGGCTGCTGTGCTGCTTGAACCTGGTGGGATGTACCTCGCGAGAAGCCGGAGTCCGAGCTGGCGCGATGTACGAGGACGCGGATGCTCCCGGTGTGTTCCTGCCAGCGGAGTTGCTGGACTGGGAACAGTGGAGTGAAGGAACTCTGGAGCGCGCGAGATGGGCGCTCTACTTCGTGCAGCTCGAATCCACGGGCGAAGTGGAGCCAGCCATGGCGCGCCGCCCATCGCGCCCGGGAAACCGGGGTGGAGGGATGTCAGGGCGCCCGCAGGCGCCCCTCCTCAACCCACGGCCCACACGCGAGCAACTGGAGGCAAGACGACGGCAGAACGCGGAGCTGCGCGCCGTCCATCTGGCCCGGGAGCGGTACTTCCAGGCAATGCAGGAAGCGCAGGCGCGCTATCCCCAACACCATGGGTACCAGGAGCATCACTTCATCCCTATTTTCCTCGGAGGGCCACGAGACGGAGTGACCTACCGGCTCCCCTCCGCCTATCACCAGGCCATTACCCAGGAGTTCCGAAGACTCTGGAAGTATGGCCAGGGGAGGACACCCGAAACCCCGGAGCTTCAGCGGATTCTCCTCGAGGTCTATTCCAGGTACCCCATCCCTCAACTCATCGGCATCACTCCCTGAGGACCATGCGCGAGACGATCGAGTTTCGTGTCCCCGAAGACCGCGCGGCGGAGTTCCTGGAGCCCGGACTGGGAACATCCCTGGGAGGCACCGTCCGAAAGGTGGTGCTCCCGATGGACGACCCTCGCGTGAAGCGCATTGGCGACCTGGAGCGAGAGTTCCACAAGCGAGAGCAATCCTTCTTCTATGGGTGGCACATCTCCCGGCGCTACACGCAGAAGGAGCTGGAGGCTGCGGAGCTGCTGCAGCTTCTCGTCCGCCCCACTTTCGAGCCTCCAGGTGAGCTGTGCGGCACGGAGTACAATGAATCAGCGGCGTGCCCTCACTGCGGCGCGGGAGCCTCTATCCGAGGCGATCTGCACCTGGACCTGCAGCGAATCCCGAAGAAGAAGGATCTGGCTCTCACCATCGCCGGCGAAGCGGTGATATCGGACAAGCTGGTCAAGGCCCTACGGAAGCACGGCATCACGGGAGCGGAGTACCGCCCTGTCCGGCACAAGACCGGAGCGGTGAGCAAGGAGTGGCACCACCTCGTGGTCACCTCTTCCGCCGTGGACATCATTTCCCCCACGCGGGTGGGCACGAAGCCGTTCGATCTGGATGAGCAGGGAAACTACCGCTGTCCGCTCAAACATGTGGCGGGACTTAACCGCCTCTCAGAGCTGTGGGTCAGACGCGCAGACACGGATGGCAGTGACTGGGTACGCACGCGGCAGTTCATTGGGACCAGGCGTGGCGTGCTGAGACCTGAGTCGCAGCTGCTCATCTCGCCCAGGCTGTACCACCTGCTGGTGGACTTGAAGGCGAAGCGCTTCGAGTTCGAGGTTGCCCACTGGGGCTGAGCAGGGCTTACCCCGGCAGGCCCTTGGCCATCAGCCGGTGGAGCTGCTGCGCGTCGAACGGCTTCTCGAGCCAGCCGTTGGGTACCGTCTCCAGGAACGTGCGCGCACGCGGCGTGTACGCCCCGCCCGTCATGAAGATGAAGCGCGAGGTCAGCTCGGGCTTCTGCTCCTGGAGCCGCTCGTACAGGTCCATCCCCGAGAGCCCGGGCATCATCAGGTCACAGAAGACGGCATCGAAGGACTCACCGGACAGCAGCTTCGCCAACGCCTCCTGCCCGTTCTCCACCACCGTGGACGTGTGTTGTTTGCCCAGCATCCGGGCCAGGGCCCGTCCCACCGCGGGCTCGTCGTCGATGATCAGCACCCGGTGGCGGCCCTTCTCCACGGGAGCCGCCGCGGCCTCGCCCGAATGAGCCACCGAAGGCGCCAGCGGCAACAAGACGGTGAACGTGGAGCCACGGCCCAGCTCGGTGCGCACCGTGAGCTCGCCTCCCAGGTCCCGGACGATGCTGTGGCAGATGGACAACCCCAGCCCGGTGCCCGAGCCCACCGGCTTGGTCGTGTAGAACGGCTCGAAGATGCGCGGCAGGACCTCCGGAGGAATGCCCGTGCCGGTGTCGCTCACGTCCACCGCGACCCGGCCCGAGGCATCGTTGCGCACCCGGACGGAGACCTCGCTCTGCTCGGCGTTTCCCTCGGGAATGGCCTGCGCGGCGTTCACCAGCAGGTTGAGGAAGACCTGCCCCAGCCGTGCTCCATCGGCGAGCACCTCGGGCACGGAGTCGTACTGCGTGACGAGCCGCGCCCGGGAGCGCACCTCGTGCATCGACATCTTGATCGAGAACTCCACCACTTCCCGCACGTTCACCGCCGTCCGCCGCTCCTCGCCCTGGCGAGAGAAGACCTTCAGGTCCTTCACGATGGTCCGCACCCGATCCGCGCCCGAATGCGCCTCCGCGAGCATCGCCTTCAGCTCTCCCAACCGCGCGAGCCAGCCCCGCGCTGCCTCCAACGCTGGCGCCTGCTGCTCCAGCTCCCGGGCAAGCTGCTCCACTTCCTCGCCCGCCAGGGCCAGGTTGCTCAGCACATAGGTGAGCGGGTTGTTGATCTCATGGCCCACACCGGCGGCGAGCGTGCCCATCACCACCATGCGGTCCGCCTGCAGCAGCTGGGCCTCCATCTGCTTGCGCTCGGTGATGTCTCGCCCCATCACCAGCACCGACGGCTGCCCATCGAACTCGATGGGCATGGCCACCGTCTCCGTGTGGAACCAGGTGCCGTCGCTGCGCAGCGTGCGCATCTGCTGGGGCAGCGCCGTCTGGCCGGACGAGATGATGTTCCGGACACGCTGGCTGATCGCTTCCCGGTCATCCGGGTGGATGAACTCCAGGATGTGGCGGCCAATCAGGTCGCTCTCCCGCTCGAAGCGCATCGCCCGGAGCATCGTGGGGTTGGCGTACACGTAGCGGTGGTTGCGGTGGACGCAGACGCCATCGGGCGAGCTCTCGATGAGCTGGCGGAAGGTCGTCTCCGAGCGCTGCAGCGCCTGCTCGGTGCGCTTGCGCTCGGTGATGTCCTTGAACACGTACAGCCAGCAGCCCTCCGCGCCCCGCGCGTCCCGCATGACCGAGGAGTAGCGCAGCAGGGTCCGCCCATCCTTCAGCGCGAGCTCGTCCTCTCCTGGCTCGGGCGTGGTGGCACCGCCCTCCGGGGAGTGCCGCCGCAGGAAGGCCTCCGCGTCCGCCACCGCGGGCAGACAGTGCTGGAGCACCGTCGCGTGGAGCCCCTCCCCCCGCCGGCAGGACTCCTCCAGTGGCTCGATGTGCCAGAGTTGGAAGAAGTGATGGTTGGCGTAGAGGACTCGGCCTGAGCGGGTGTCCACCAGGTAGAGCCCCAACGGAAGGTCATCGCTCATCCGCCACGACTGAGTCGCCTCGAAGCTCAACGGCTCCAGGCTCTCCTCGGAGGTCCGCTCACCCGAGGGGGGCTCCGGGGGCGGTTCTGGGGGCTGCAACGACATGGCCCCAGTGTGCCCTCAAACCCCCGGCTTTGCACAACAGCCAGCCATGGCTGGTGCCAGGCATCCTCCTGGCTGTCTGTCTGCTGGGGAGCAAGACGCTCTCCATGCTGCATCCACCCATCAACTCCCGCTGCCCGTCATGAGCCGGGTCTGCGCCAGCGCCGCCCCGATGAGCGCGTGGCACCGCTCGGAGGCGGCAACGCCGGCCTCGTGCGTCTGCTCCAGCGGGCCCACGGGCGGGTGAATGGTGACGAGGATGTCACCGGTGCGCACTGGCACCTTGAGGTGCACCGGCAGAATGTCGAACGCGCCGGACATGCTCACCGGCAGCACCCGCACTCCCGCGCGGGACGCGATGTGGAAAGGGCTGTTGTGGAACGGCCGCAGCTCCCCATTCGGGCTGATGCCACCCTCCGGGAAGAAGACGGTGGACCAGCGGCGCCGCACGCTCTGCTGCGCTTGCTGAAGCCCCGCCAACGAGTTGCGCATGCTGCGCGGATCCACGGAGATGTGCCCGAACAGCCGCATGCCCCAGCCAATGAGCGGAATCCGGAACGCGCCCGCGTGGGCCACCATCCGGATGGACGTGAGCGGCTGGAGCGCCGCCACCATCACCATCGCATCCAGGTAGCTCTGGTGGTTGGCGACGATGATGTAGCGCTCGTCCCGGGAGACCTGTTCGCCGCCGCGCACTTTCAGCCGCGCGCCCGCCAGCGCCAGAATGCCCCGGGCCCACAGGATGGAGCACACGTCATGCACGCGCTGCTGGCGATCAAAGGGCAGCGCCAGCAATGCCAGCGGGATGAACACCACCAGCGAGAGCATGGACCAGCTGGCGGCCAGCGCCGTGCGTGCCAGCTGCACGGGACGCCAGGGAGCTCGATCGGGCATGCACCCTTATTACCCTTCGAGGAACTGGTGGCTCCAGTGACGAAGCATGGGAATGGAGCGCTCTCCCGCCGACAGCAGGGGCTTGGGCCGGTAGATCTTGTTCTCCCAGATGGGGATGTCCTCCTCCACCTGGCGGATGATCTCCGCCACCAGCGCCTTGCCCACCTTGTTGACCGTGCCGGGCTCGGCCGGCTCGCGGATGAAGAAGCTGTGCCGCAGCGCCACGAAGTCGTTGTCCACCGGCGTGGCCGCGGAGATGAACGTCACATCCGCGATGCCCGTGAAGCGGATGATCCAGTAGCCCAGCCCGTGCGCCTCGCCCTGGATGCGCCCGTCCACCGGGCCACGTGGGGTGGGCTGGAGCACCTTCGAATCCATGCGGAACACGTGGCCCTCGGTGGACACCTCCGCCTCGGGCAACGAGAGGGTGCTGTGCACGTAGCGGAAGTGCGTGGGGTCCGCGACGTTCTCGGAGATCTCCTGCACGTGGGTGCGGATGCGCCACTGCTTCTTCTGAATGCGCTCCCAGCCGGGCGCCGTGGCCTCGGGGAAGGCGGGCACCTGCCAGGTGGGTGCCGCGCCGTCCGCCGCATGGTGCACGAGGATGACCCCGTTGAGCTCGTGCACCGGCCACACGTTCAGCTTCGCGCCGGGGGGAATCTTCTGGGCGTGGGGAATCTCCACGCAGGTGCCCTGGCCGTTGAAGCGCCAGCCGTGGAACGGGCACTGGAGATGGCCCTGCTGCACGCGGCCGCCGTGGCCCAGGTGCGCGCCCATGTGGGGGCAGTACGCATCGAGCACGTGCGCCACGCCCTCCTCCGTGCGGAAGAGCACCAGCTCCCGGCCGAAGCACGACAGCGGCAGGACGCCTCCGGCGGGAAGCTCATCGGACCAGGCGACCTGGAACCAGCCTCGCGGATAGGACGTGAACGGAAAGCGAGGGCTCATCAATGCGCTTTCCGAGTCTTGCGCGCCTGTTTGCCCACTTTGGCCTTGGGGCTCTTGCGTGGCCTGTCGCTCGCGGCGCTCTCGGCGGCCGGGGTGGGCTGGGCGCTCGGGGCCTGCTTCGCCACCCGCGGCTTCACCAGCTGGCGCCGCGTCTTCAGGTCCCGGATGCACCGCTCTCCCACGCGGCGGGTGAGCGCGTGGTTCATCGTCGAGCCCACGGCGATGCCCACCACCGGCAGGGCCCGCAGCAGCAGGCCCTTGGAGAGCTTCAGCAGCGCGATCTTCGCCATCACGCTGAGCACCATCTTGGAGACCTCGCGCGGCGCGTACGTCCACACCGCGTCCTTCCCGGCCCGCGCCGCCTGCCCAATCTCTCCCAGCACGTCTCCGCCACTCTGGACGTCATAGGTGCCCACCGAGGCCAGGAGGAAGGCGATCTGCCGCTCCTCGGGGCGGGTGATGTCGAAGCCGTAGAGGTGGCTGAGCACCAGAGCCATCTCCACCTCGAACTTGAGCACCAGGCCGATGTCCGCCAGCGTGCCACCCGCGGCGGCCATAATGCTGCCCAGGCCGGGAATGAGCGCCGGAGCCGCCGTCACGCCCCCGCTCAGGGCGCTGCGCCGGGAGAAGTGGGCGATGACCTCCGCGGCGGCGGCATCGAGCGTGGCGCCCTCTCCGCCCAGGTCGCGCTCCTGCGCCCGGCGCTGGTGCTCCTGGGACAGGGCGATGAGGCTGTCAGTGCTGGCGATGATGCGCTCGACGGCGGTGAGCAACTGACGTCCCTGGCGTTGGCCCTCGGCCTCGGTCATGACTTCCTCGCGGGTGGCGCTTTCCGGGCCGGATGCCCGGTTCCATGGGACAGACGCTGGTCGCCCGCTCCAAGCCTGTCAAGCCAGGCGGGCACCCGCTCCCCGCCGCTGATAGGTTGCGGTCCATGTCCGCCCTGTCTCCCGCCTCCCGGTGTCTCCCGAGCCTCCGCGCCGCGCTGTGCTGCACGGTGGTGCTCGCCAGCACGCTGGCGCTTGCCCAGGCTCCGAGCCCGTCCACCCCGCCCGCCGCGCTGGCTCCGGGACAGCTCGTGTTCGGCATTGTGGGCCAGCCCCTCCACGCCGCTCCGAATGGGCCGATGAAGGGGCGCGTCCAGGGAGCCCCCGCACTGCTGCTCGAGCAGGGCCCCGCGGACAAGGACGGGCGCCGCTGGTTCCGGATCCTCGCCGCGGACCTCACGCAGGGCTGGCTGCCGCTCGCGGCGAATGTCCTCCGCGCCTCCGCGGAGCTGCGCGTCCCGCCCGGCACCCTGGGCGAGTCGTGCTCCCCGGACGACGAGGCGTGCTGGAACAACGAGAATGCGGCAGAGGCGGTGGAGTGGGATGGCTCACGCGGCATGCAGGTGCTCGCCGCCTCGGTGAAGCCGCGCTGCATGAGCGCCGTGCCCTGTCTGCGCGAGACGCCCTGGCTCAGGCTCAGCGATGGTGCGAAGCAGGGCTGGGTGGACGCCGACAGCGTGCGCCTCACCTGGGCGCCCGTGGACGCGGCCCCCGAGGGCCGGCCGTGCGCGGTGCACCTTGCCTACGGGCTCCAGGGGCTCGTGCGAGGGCCCTTCCTGGGACACCCGGAGCTGGCGGGCCTCACCGCGATGGTGCAGGTGCCGTCCAGCTCGGTGCTCGTCCCGGAGCCCCTCTCCACGGTGCTGCTGTCGAACCGGAGCCTCACGCTGCTGTCCAAGGAGTGCCGCCGCCAGGAGTTCGCCGCCGCGGACGAAGGGCTGGTGGACCTGGCGGCCTTCCAGTGCATCGCGCCGGAGACCTGCCAGCACGCGCTGCTGCTCCAGGCCCACTACCGCACCGGGCACAGCAGCGGCGCGAAGCTGTATGTCATCTCCGGGCAGAGCTTCCATCTGCCCCAGGTGAGCGCCCTCGAGCTGCAAAGCTCCGCCGCCGAGGGAGAGAGTTCCTATGAGGCCACCGCCTCGTGGTGGGTGGAGAACTCACCGCAGGCCGAGGGCGCCACGCTGTGGATCGTCCGGGCCACGAAGGACCACGTGGATAACGGCCAGGCGAAGTCTCCCCGCGTGGGCGTCGAGCAGGTGAACGTGGGCCCGGTGGATGATCACCCCACGCACCCGGCCCACCCCACTCCGCGCGTCTTCCAGGCGGTGCTGCTCGCGGAAGGCCCCACCCGCGACAGCCTGCTGGCGAGGCTCGGCACGCTGGAGACGTGCCTGGGCCAGCCCATCCCCCGCTTCGAGCTGCTGCGCGGCACCAGCTGGGTGCATGCCGCGGGCCGGCTCTTCGAGACGCCGCAGCAGGCCGCGGCCTGGAAAGCCGCCGTTCACCGCTGCGGCATGAGGCAGGGCTTCACCTTCGCCACCCTGCCCAACCTCTCCCGGCAGTAGGCACCGCCCGCGGCTCACCGCTCGACTAACAAACCCTTGAGGCAGGCGAGCAGCTCCGAGAAGGCCCTGCCCTTCTGAAAGACGGCATCCACGGTCGCCGGTGCCCCGCGCTGTCCCATGCCGGTGACGAGCACCAGCTTCGCGGTGGGAGCCTGCTTCCGCACCAGCGGAATGAGGGAGCGCCCATCCCCATCTCCGAGCCACGAGTCCAACAGCACCGCGTCATACTTCGCCTGGCTGTGCAGCAGCCGTCGCGCCTCCGCGCACGACTCGGCGATGGCCACGGTGAAGCCCGACTCTTCCAGCAACACCGAGAGCGTCAACCGGTTGCCCGGATCATCCTCCACCAGCAGCAGACTTCCGCGTGAGGGCTTGGGCGCCTCCATCAAGCCACCGGGAAGACGACGCGTACGCGTGTACCTGTCGGCTCCACCCCGTCCAGCTCCACCCAGGCGCCGTTGCGCAGCGCCAGCCGCTGGACGATGCACAGCCCCAGGCCCACGTGGCCGGGCTTGGTCGTCATGAAGGGCTCGAACACCTTCGCCCGCTGGTCCTGGCTCACCCCCGGCCCACTGTCGGCCACCTCCAGGATGACGGTGTTGCCCTCGCCCTTGAGCGTGCGCACCCGGAGCGAGCCTCCCTCGGGCATCGCCTCCAGCGCGTTGTCCAGCAGGCAGCGGGTGATGAGCGACAGGTCGTCCGGATTCACCTCCACCCCGTCCTGCTCGTGCCACGAGCGCTCCACCCGCACTGTGCCGGGCATGCGCACCCGCGACAGGGCCCGCTCCGCCCCTTCGCTCAGGCGCACGCGGCTGCGCTGCCGCTGGCTGCCCAGCGCATCCCGGTTGGACAGCAGATCCTCGGCCGAGGCCAGCTCGCGCTCGATGAGCTGGAAGAAGGACTCCATGCGCGGATCGCTCTTCCACAGCTCGGTCTTCTGCGTCTGGCGCATCAGGTAATAGGTGGCGTTGCGGATGCTGGAGAAGCGGTTGCGCAGGCCATGGCGCAGCACGGAGGCCAGCACCTCGGCCACCGCCGCCCGCTCGCGCGCCTCGCTGTCTGCAGTCGTCTCGTTCATGTCAGCTCCTCACCAGCGGTCGTCCGCGCGTGCGGGCAATGGTCTGCGCCAGCTCGCGGATGGAGATGGGCTTGCGCATACAGGCCACGTCTCCCAGCGCGGCCACCTGCCGCATCATCTCCGGCACATCGTGCCCAGACACGGCGATGATGGCCACCGGCAGCCCCGCGCTGCGCAGCTTGCCCACCACCTCGGGTCCCGTCATTCCAGGCATTACCAGGTCCACCACGCACACATCGAAGTTACCGCCGCGCATGCGCGCCACGGCCATGTCCCCATCGTAGACCGCCTCGGAGCGGATGCCGCACAGCCGCAGCCCCTCCACCGTCGCCTCGGCCACCTCGCGCGAGTCGTCCACCACCAGCACCTGGGGCCTGCTGGCCGCCCGCCGCAGCGTGGCAATCGCGTGCCCCATGTCGAAGGGCTTGGGCAGCACGGTGAAGACGCCCTCGGCCAGTGCGTCGCTCACCAGGTTCTCCTGGGCAAACGCCGTCATCAGCACCACGGGCAGTCCGGGCCGCTCGCGCCGCAGGTGCCGGTACATCTCCACCCCGTGCAGCCCCGGCATGCGGATGTCCGCCAGCACCACGTCCACCGGTTGCTCGCGCACCCGCCGCAGCGCCTCCTCGCCGGTGGAGGCCTCCACCACCGCGTGGCCCTCCAACTCGAGGTTCCCCACGAGTGTAATCCGCAGCGACTCCTCGTCATCGACGACCAGAATGCGCGCTGCGCTCACTACCCCACCTTCTCTCCGCTAGGCCGCTCGCGCTACCGCGGGCGGTAGCTGAATGACGAACTCGCTGCCTCGGCCAGGCTCGCTCGTCACGTTCAGCGTACCACCATGGCGCTGCACACGGAGGGCCACAATAGGTAGGCCCAATCCGGTGCCCCGCGTCTTGGTGGTGAACAGCGGCTCGAAGATGCGCGGCAGCACCTCGGCCGGAATGCCACTGCCGTCATCCACCACGCTCACCCGCAGCGGCACCGGGCCTCCGCCCTCGGCGCTCACCACCACGTGGCCCCCCCGCTCGGCAGGCATGGCCTCCACGGCGTTCTGCACCAGGTTGATGAGCACCTGGCGGAACTGCTCCCGGTCCAGCAGCGGCACCGGCAGGGCCTCGGGCACCTGGTTGAGCACGCTCACCCCTTCGCGCACCGGCACCATGCCCAGCGCCTCGTCCACCAGCGGGCGCAGCGGGCAGGGCTGCAGGCTCATGGGGCTCTCGCGGGCGAAATCCAGCAGGTCGGAAATAATGCGCGCGCAGGTGTTCAGCTCCCGGTCCATCAGCGCGAGGAACTGGGGCACGCGCGTGTCTCCCACCACCTCCTCGGGCCTGGCCAGGCGCTTGGCCAGGTAGGCGTGGGCGTTGCGCACGGCGGCCAGCGGGTTGCGCAGCTCGTGGCCCACGCCGGCGGCCAACTGGCCCACCGCCGCCAGCTTCTCCACGCGGATCAGGTGCTCCTGGGCGCCCTTGAGCTCGGTGAGCGCCCGGTCCAGCTCGCGCATCTTCTGCTGCTCGCGCTCCGAGGCCAGCTCCGCCGCTGCCCGCCGCTCGGCCATCTGCCGCATCTCCCGCACCGCGCGGAAGCACGAGTAGATGAGCACCGCGTCCATGAAGACGATCCAGAACAGGTGCTCCAGCAGGCGCCACGCTTCCGGCTGCGTGGTGCCGTAGAAGGACTCGGGCCAGAGCCGGCCGCGCACATACACGTCCAGCAGCGCCACCGCGCTGCCGGTGAGCAGCACGTGCCAGTCCCGGTAGAAGGCCAGGAAGGCCAGCGAGCCGAACAGGTGAAAGTGCGTCTCGGTGCGGCCCCCGGTGAGGTGAATGAGCAGCGCGCTCCACAGAAGCTGCGACACGGCCACCCCGTGCCGGGTGAGCACCGAGCCCGGGCGCACCCACACCAGCGTGAGCGAGAAGGCGGTGAGCGCCCCGCCCAGCAGCAGCGCGGTGGACAGCTGCTCCCGCGGCACCTGGGCCCAGCCCTGCCAGAACAGCTCCGAGAGGAACAGCGCGACGGCGATGGCGAACAGCCACTGGCCCACCGCCAGGCGGACGAACAGCCGGTCCACCCTCCGGTGCACCTCTGCCTGGTGCAGCGAGAACAGCCGGGAGACACGCTCCTCCAGCCGGTCCGTGGGGCCGTGCGGCTCCACCTGGTTCATGGGCCCGGCTGCTCCCATGGGCACGGCCGCCTCCATGTCACATCACCCGCTTCCAGGCCTTGAGCTCCGAGGAGAGCGTGCTCAGCGTCCGCTTGAGCCGGGAGGACTCCGCCGCCCGGTGCACCACGTCCACCAGCTGCTTGGGCTGGTACGGCTTGATGAGCAGGTAGTACAGCCCCTGCGCGTCGTACTTGTCCCGCTTCTCCAGGTACTCGGCGTGGCCGGTGATGAGCAGGCCCGACAGGTGCGGCTGCGCGGCGGTGGCCTCGCGCAGCAGTTGAATGCCGTTACGGCCCGGCATGTTGAAGTCCGTGGCGAGCACGTCGATGGTGTTCTTCTCCATCAACTGCATCGCCTTGGTCGCATCCGGGGCGGTCAGCACCCGGAAATCCTCGGACAGGATGGCAGCCGCGGTGACGAGCACCGGGTACTCGTCATCCACGATCAGGACATTGAGCCGCTCGTTCATGGCATCCCGTGCCTCGCGCTCGGGCGAGGCCAATAAAGTGAGGTAAAACGGACGGTTGCACCGGAAGCTCCGGGGCCCTCCGAGACGGTGTTGAGAGAGGGTAACCGCGTTGGATCTCAACTCCTCGCCGCAGTGCGTCGAGGGGTTACACACATGACAGAACTCCCCCAGAGTTTGCACTGGTGGTTCTTTTGGCCAGTCCATTGTTCCGGAAGTGAACGCTGCGCGGCCCCGGGTCCTGATAGGTTGGGCACTTACACCGGGGGTCTTCAGGGATGGACGTTCAGGTCCGCTTCGCACGCACGGAGGATGAGCTCGCCGCCATCTACCGCCTGCGATACGCGACCTATGTCGAAGAGCTGCACCTGTACACCAGCCAGGCGGATCACTCCCGGCGGTGGCTGACGGACGCCGAGGACGCCGGCGCGCACCAACTCTACGCCGAGGTGGACGGGCAGGTGGTGGGCACCCTGCGGCTGCACCTGGGCGGCCCCGGCCCCATTCCCCCCTCGCTGGCCACCCGGTTTGCCCTGGAGCGGTTTTCTCCACAGGTGCCTGTGGAAAAGCTGTGTGTGGTGGGGCGCTTCATGGTGCGCCGGGACATGCGGGGCACGGCGGTGCCCTACCGGCTCATCCAGGAGAGCATCCGCTTTCAGCTCGATCAGGGCCTGGAGCTGGCCATCTGCGACTGCCAGCCGCACCTGCTCAACCTCTATACCTCGCTGGGCTTCCGGCCCTACCTGGGCACGTATGACCACCCTGAGTTCGGGGTGATGGTGCCACTGGTGCTGGTGCTGCGGGACGTGGAGCACCTGGAGTGGGTGGGCTCACCGCTGCGCTCGCTGCTGCCGCAGGACTCGCCGCGCTCGGAGGTGGCCACGCGGATTGCTCCGCTGCTGGAGAGCTCGCGGGGGGTGCTGAGCCAGGAGGCCACGGATCCGGACCAGTACTGGCGGGAGGTGCACGGGCTGTTGGGCCACTCGCGGCCGGTGGTGTTCACGGGCCTGTCCGAGCAGGAGCTGCGGGCGGTGCTCTCCAGCAGCCATGTCATCGAGTGCGCGCCGGGGGACTACCTCATCCGCAAGGGGCAGATGGCGCGCACCGTCTTCGTGGTGCTCTCGGGCACGCTGGAGGTGCGTGACGGCGAGCGGGTGGTGGCGCAGACGACGGAGGGCGAGGTGCTGGGCGAGGTGGCGTTCCTGCTGTCCACCCCGCGCATCAGCGACGTGCGCGCCACCAGCACGGGGGCCCGGGTGCTGTGCCTGAGCGAGAAGTCGCTGCGCGGGCTGATTGACTCGCACTCGCGCGCCGCGGCGCTGCTGTTGCTCAACCTCTCGCGGGCCCTGGCGCTCAAGCTGGTGCAGCGCGCCGACAGCCCCCGGTGAAGCGGGCCGCCCGCGCGCCGGACGGTGGGCTCAGCGGTAAGCGCGCACGTCGTCCACGTAGTGCTGCAGCTGGCCGCGCGCCGCCTCGAAGGCGTCACTCACCGCCATGTATGGATCCTCGTGCGCCTCGCGCTTGGCGTGGTCCCGGGTGACGACGATGTCCTTGCCGGGAACGTGCAGGTCCACGCGCACGTGGAAGTGCTTGCCCTGCCGGTGGTGCTTGTGCGGCTGCTCCACCACGACATGGCAGCCCACGATGCGGTCGAAGAACTGCTCCAGCTTCTCCGCGTGCTCCCGGATGTACTCAGACATGGCCTCGCTGGGACCCATCCCCCGGTAAGTAATCTGCAGCGGTCGGTTCATCTCGCGCCTCGGTTGTGGCCCCGTGGGGCCGTCCGAGTCCTCTCCACTGCATTCCGCGGACCAGATTTTCCGAAGTGATTCCAGGGGGTTGCGAGGAGCTGAAGTGCAAGCATTGCGTCTCTGAGGCAGCGGGGGCGCAGCGGTTGCGCGGCAGGCCGGCTCGACGGGCGGCCAGGCGTCTACCGCGGAGGCCGCGTGCCTACCTTTCGCGTCGGAGTCCGGGGTGGCTCCGGCGCCGCGCTGGCGCTCTAGGCCGTCGTGATGCTGTCCGGGCTGCGGCCCTGGGGGCGCTTCAGGCCCATTCCCACTATGGCTTCGCCTGCCGCCTTCGTCAGCTGCTTCAACCCTACTTGGCACGTCACGCGGCAGGGCTAATCGACCCCCTGCCCCCATCCGCGAAGAAGACCGCGAGTTCCTGACGGTCGCCGGCCCGGTAATCCTCCACGGCCTGAACGAAGAGCGAGCGGTCGCCGGCATCCAGAACCCGGATCCGTGACTCAACGACCGAGAGGGTCTTCTTGAGGATCTTCGCGGGAAACCAAAGGACGGTGGGGGTGTCCGCCGCGACGTGAATCTCGGGCAGCGGCGTGGCGAGGGAGCCGGTGACTGTGACGGCGCGCTCTCGCTTGGTGCGGCTGGGCGCGGCGTCGGCTCGCGCGGCGGTTCCCCAGAGAAGCGCGAGCGCAACGGCCAATCTGACGGGTACGATCAAAGGCGAGTGACCTCCTGGATTCGCACCCTACCATCGCCACGAGCGCAGAGAGCCGCGAGCCGGCCAGTCCCGGAGCGTCAATCCCGCCCATTCAGGGGCCGGGCCGCTGGAGCACGTCAGAGGAGCAGTGAGTTCCTGGCGCACGCCGGCGGCGGAGCTTCACAACACGCGGGCGGCGCGGGCCTCCTCCAGCGTGTACTCCTTCCCACCGGGGGTGAAGGGGCCTGTCTTCTGGACGAGCCACGCAGGTGAGCCCGCGGGCAGGTAGAAGTCCTCTTCGAAGGGGGACAGCCCCAGGTGGCGCAAGTAGTCCTTGAGCATCTCGAAGGTGAACCGGTCCCTCACCCGGCGCTCCTGGTACTTCTCCACCTGCTCGAAGGCGAAGGGCTCGCCGGAATGACCGAAGACCCAGCGGCCTCCATCATTCGCGGCATAAATGCTGCGCAGATAGTTGAGGATTTTCCCCGGCTGGTCGGGGCCGAACACATCCAGCATCACCGCGCCATAGCGGCCGCCCCCGTCCTTGCGCAGCGTGTGGGGCACGGCGACCACCCGCAGGCTGCGGATGCTCAGCCTCGCGGCCATGACACGCATGGGGCTGGCGGCATCCGTTCCGGTCCACCCGTTCTCGACGTAGGCGGTCCAGGCGCTGCGCGTGGGGATGAACAGGCGCCGCAGGGTCTCGCCACCGCTCAGGGGCAGCAGGCGGGAGAGCACTTGCTCCAGCGTGCCCGACACGGGGAGCACCTCGATGGTGCTGCCTTGGGACGTCAGCAGCCCCCTGTACCACGTGGCGAAGGCTTGCGCCGCCGGCTCCGCCTCCCACTCTAGAAAGCCCATCGTCGAGGTGACAGGCGCCCAGCGGTCCTCCAGCAGCAGTCCCTTCATCTCTTGCGTCATTCAACCTCGCCTTATTGCTCGGGGATGATGATCAGGATGACTTCGGCGTCCGGGTCGTTGGCGCTGAGGCGTGACTGGTGGCCAGGGCCACGGCCCGAAGCCGGTGAGTCGTACTCCACAGAGTAGCGGCGGTGGTTGTAGTCGAATTGCAGGTCCGGCCGATTGATTCCCACGCGTTGGCCGTTCCTGAACGTCACTTGCTGCTGATCCACCCGGATATTCGTGGCACCCAGTTCCCTTTCCAGATACTCAATGTCCCTCTGGAGTTGCGCATTTTGCCTGGGGCTGGGGCTAATGGGGCGTTCCAGCGGCAAAAGGTCTGGCACCTTGGGCTTGACGGTGACGTCCTGATGCAGACGCGGGCCAGCAAGCACCTGCAGCGTCGGGTTCTTGCCCGTGAGCGCTTGGACCAGTTCGGGTGAGGGCGCTAGTGTGCCCGGCGCTGGAGGCGGCGGTGCTGGCACCGGAGCGGGTTCTGGAGCTGGCGCCACGGCCCGCTGCGGAGCAGGCGGAGCCTCCAGCTTGCCAGGACGCACCGGCTCCACGGGTGCCGGGGCCCTCCAGCCGGGCACCGGCCGCGTGGCGGTCATCAACTTGCCCGCGGCCACGCCCGTGGCCAGCACCGTGAAGAACTCCTGGGCCGCGCCGAGCTGGGACACCTCGCGAGCGGTGAACATCTCCTGGCCGCTGCCCATCTGCCAGCCGCGCTCCAGCGCGAAGTGCAGCGGGTTGGAATCCCTCGCCAGCACATACCCCCCGAGCAAGGACTGAAGGGTGGCGGGGTGCGTCAGGAAGTAGTGTTTGACGATTCTGCGCCGGTTGGCCCAGTGGGCATACCCCTCTTCAGCGGCGGCGCCCGTACCCAGCCGCTGCGCCATGTCCTCTCGCTGCTCAGGGGTGAGGCGCTCTGGCGTCACCAACGGCCACATGCGCAGGGCCTCCGGCACCGTCGCCTCGCTCATCGCCTCGGCGTACTTGCGCTCCCACTGCGACAGCGGGTGGCTCCAGTTCGCAACGTCGTCCCAGGGGCCCGAGTCCCACCAGAGCGCCACGTGACCGGGAGTGCGCAGCAGCAGAATCTGCTGAATCACGTCCCGCTCTCCGAAGGCGGGGAGAGCCACCTCCGAAGGGGCGGGCGCAAGCCCCACCGTCCTCGCCTCCCGCGCGGACGAGGCGCCCGGTGGATTGTGCGGGGACTGCTGCGCCCACTGGCGCCCAGGCGACGCCAGGGCCGGCGCGCGGGATGGGGGGCCGAAGCCGAAGAGGAGGCCCACCCCCAGGGAGAGCACCCCCTGGCCTTGCGCGAAGCTCGAGGGCTCGAACGCGTACACGCCCGAAACGCCCACCTCCAGCCCGATGCCGCCACGAATGGCATGCACCCCCGCTTCCGCCCCCGCACGCACCCTGAGCGTCCCCAATGGGCGGGCCGTCACCGCCGCGCCACCCAGAGCCTTGAAGTACAGCGGCCCTTCACCCGTGAAACGCGCCACCGCGTCGGTGGACACCTCCCACGCCCCAGCGGAGGGAGCCGGGGGCAGCAGGCTCAAGCGCGCCCCCACCCCCTGGCCTGCTTGCGACAGGCCCCATAGGCTCACGCAGTAGCTGGTGCGCGGCGCCCACGCGCCTCCCAGCGCCGTGCCTTGCGAAACCCCCGCCCCCACCACGGCCCGTACCCGGCTCGGCTCGTCAGCGGCCCAGGCCCCGGGCGCGGCCAGGGCCGCCCACAGCCACAGCAGCACCGCCGCAGGCCACCGTGAAGACTGCCTCGCTCCCGGGCTCCTCATGCGGCGCATGCCTCACTCCTTCTCTCAAGGAGGAGACGAGGTTACAGGCACGCCCCGGGCAAGAGCAGGAGGCGCCGGGTGGCGTCCGCTCTTCTCCTTCGGCGACACGGCGCGAGCGGCTCCCGCGCGAGGAGCATGAGTGGTGAGCTGGCTCTGTCCGACGCGGGCGCGCTCCCCCGGGCCGAGTTGGCGACCGCGACGCTGGCTGCCACCCTGGCGCGCTCAGGCCTTGCGCCCTGGGGCCGGGGTCGCTGCGGTTGTAAGCCGCCCGCTCCCCGTGCGGTCAGGCGCTCACGGACGGGAGGCCGCATGCCTACCTTTCACGTCGGAGTCCGGGTGGCTCCCGAGGAGGCGGCATGATTCGGTTCGGGCCCGCGGGGTGGACATATAAGGACTGGGAGGGGGTGGTGTACCCGAAGCCCTGTCCCAAGGGGTTCGACCCGCTGTCGTCGATGGCGACGCTGTTCAACACCATCGAGATCAACACCTCGTTCTACCGGCCGATGGCTCCGAAGAACGCGCACCTGTGGCTGGAGCGCACGGAGCACAACCCGGACTTCCGCTTCACGGCGAAGCTGTGGCGGCGCTTCACCCACGAGCGCGCGGAGCCGTGGACGGCGGAGGACGTGCGGTGGACGCGGGTGGGGCTGGGGGTGCTGCACGAGGCGGGGCGGCTGGGCGCGGTGCTGGTGCAGTTCCCGTGGTCATTCCGCAACGTGCCGGAGAACCGGGACTGGGTGGATCAAATTGTCTCGGCGTTCGGAGATTTCCCGCTGGTGCTGGAGGTGCGGCACGCCTCGTGGAACGAGCCTTCGTACTACGCGGAATTGGTGGAGCGGGGGCTGGGCTTCGTGAACATCGATCAGCCGCTCTACAAGGACTCCATCAAACCGAGCGCGCGGGCGACAGCGGGGGTGGGCTACGTGCGGGTGCACGGGCGCAACTACAAGGAGTGGTTCCGGCACAAGGCGCCAGCGGACCGGTATGACTACCTGTACTCGGCAAAGGAGCTGGAGCCGTGGGCGCAGCGGACGAAGGAGATCGCCCAGCACCCGCGGGTGGAGGACGTGTACGTCATCACCAACAACCACGCGCGGGGCAAGGGCGTGACGAACGCGCTGATGCTGGAGTCGATGGTGACGGGGCGCCACGTGGAGGCGCCGCGGCTGCTGTTCCAGGAGTACGCCGAGGTGTTGAGCCCCTATGCACACCCGGCGGACCTGTTCGAATCCCCTCTCCCTTCGGGAGAGGGCCAGGGTGAGGGTGCCGGGTCCCCGCGGACTCCATGAGGGGCGAGGGCGTTGCGCGTGTACCCGTAAGCCGCTTCAATCCCGCACCTGGATGTTCCAAGGGGGGAGCCGACATGAAGCGCTCTGGTAGCACTGCGGCGGTCGAAGTGAGCGGGCGCTCAGTCCATGCGGTGGTCGAGGCGATGAAGCTCGGCGAGGAGCGGAGCCTGAAGCTCCTGGCGGACCACGGCATCCACCCGCTGGAGCGGACACGCTGGTATCCCTTGAGCTCGGTGCTCAGCCTGTACCAGACGATTCTCAAGGAGATTGGCCCGGGCACGCTGAGGGCGGTGGGCCGCAAGCTCCCCGAGAACGCCCATTTCCCGGCGGACATCATCTCGGTGGACACGGCGCTGCGCGCGGTGGACACGGCCTACCGGCTGAACCACCGGGGCGCGGGGGACATCGGCGGCTATCACTTCCTGTCCACCGGGCCGCGGAGCGTGCGGATGCACTGCGACAACCCCTACCCGTGTCTGCTGGACGAGGGGCTGCTGGAGGCCCTGTGCGAGCGCTTCCGGCCTCCGGATGCGTGGGTGCGCATCGAGCATGCGGCTCCGTCGTGCCGCCAGCGCGGGGATTCCAGCTGCACGTACACCATCTCCTGGTAGCTTCCGGACCGCCCGATGACTCCGCCAGACAGTCCCACGCCAGAAGCCTCACCTCCCATCGAGCGGCTGTCCTCGGGTGCGCTCACGCTGTTCCGCCTGGAGGGGCTGATCCGCGCGGGCATCGTGGGGCTGACGGCCTGTGTGGTGGCGCTGAGCCTGTGGCTGACGGACCACGGAATCGGGGCGGTGGTGGCCCTGGCCGTGGGGGCGGTGCTGGGGCTGGGGCTGTGCGTGTGGTACCCGTCCAAGGCCTGGCGGTCGTGGGGCTACGCGGTGCGCGAGCATGACCTGCTCATCACCGGCGGAGTGGTGGTGCGCCAGCTCGTCTCCATTCCCGCGGGGCGTATCCAGCACGTGGACATCCAGCAGGGCCCCATCGAGCGGGCGATGGGGCTGGCGCGGGTGCGTGTCTACACGGCGTCGGGCGGAGGAGCGGACGGTGTCATTCCGGCGCTGACGATGGAGGCCGCGGACGCGCTGCGCGAGCGCCTGGTGCGCCGAGAGGCCGAGGATGTCGGCTGAGCCGGGGACGCCGTCCTCCGAGGCGGCAGGGCCCACCGCGCCCGCCGAGCTTCCGTGGCAGAAGCTGCACCCGGCCTCGCCGCTGGCGAACCTGCTGCCGGTGACGGTGCGGGTGGTGCGAGGAATGCTCGTGCCGCTGGTGACGCTGGTGGTCATGTCCCGGCGGGACCGTGACTTCTACGGGGTGCTCATCCCCGCGAGCATCTTCTTCGGACTGTCGCTGGTGCTGTCCACGCTGCAGGCGCTCACCACGCGCTACCGGCTGGCAGCGGGGCGGATGGAGATCACCAGCGGGTTCCTCTTCCGGCGGGTGCGCACCATCGACGTGGGGCACGTGCAGAACACCGAGGTGGTGCAGCCCTTCGCCCACCGGATGCTGGGGCTGGTGCAGGTGAAGATCGAAACGGCGTCCGGGCTCAAGGCCGAGGGCGAGCTGTCCGCGCTCACGCCGGAGAAGGCGCAGGAGCTCATCGCGGCGCTCCAGCGGGCGCGAGGGTCGCTCTCCCAGAAGGCCGCGGCCGAGGCGTCCCCCGAGGCCGAGGAGACCCTGGCCCAGAACAGCACGAGGGATCTGATCCGCTACGGGGCCACGGCGACGGGGCTGGGCGTGGGCGCGGTGATTCTGGGCCTGGCGGCGGAAGAGCTGGAAGTGCTGCAACAGGTGTTCCAGGCGCTGAAGGGGCGGTGGGCGGCGTGGTCCGGCTCGGGACTGCTGTGGGTGGGGGTGATGCTGGGAACGCTGGTGGGCCTGGCGGTGCTGCTGGTGGGAAACGGCGTGGTGGCGGCGGTGCGCTACCACGGCTTCCGGCTGGTGCGGGTGGGAGAGCGGTTTCAGGCTTCATTCGGCCTGCTGACGCGGCACCAGGTGGGGCTGCGGCTGGACCGTATCCAGATGGTGACGGTGGACGAGCCGCTGCCTCGCCGGTGGCTGGGGTTTGGCTCGGTGGAGGTGGAGACAGCGGGGCTGCGCACGGGCGAGGGCGGTGTGGAACAGGCCGAGGTGGTGGTGCCCGTGGTGCCGGCCGAGCGGCTGAGTCCCCTGGTGCGAGAGCTGATCACTCAGCTCCCCGGCGAGCTGTCCGCGCTGACGCTGAATCCACCGCACCCCCGCGCGTTATGGCGGGCGCGGGTGCGGGCGGTGGTGGGAGGCACGCTTCTGGGGCTCCTTTTGACGGGGCTGTTCTGGCCCTGGGGAGCGCTGGCCTGGGGCCTGCTGCCGCTGGAGCTGGGACGCGCATGGCTGGACCACCGGCATCAGGGGTGGCTGCTCACGGAGCACCTGGTCATCGTGCGGACGGGTTTCTGGAGGCGGCGCACGGTGCTGCTGCGCCGTGGGCGGATCCAGTCGGTGAGCGCCGTGCAGGGGCCGCTGGAGCGGCGCCACGGGCTGGGGCATGTGCAGGTGGCGGTGGCCGGAGCCCGAGTCGGGCTGCCCAGCATCTCGTGGGAGGAGGCGGTGCGGCTGCTCGACATCCTGTCTCCGCGCCGGCGCGGGCATTGAAAGGGGTACCCGCGCCCTACTCTCCAGGTGACCCTGGAGACACCCCGCCCATTGAGTCCCGTCCCCACTCCGGGTATGTGTCTCAGTCTGTGAGCCGTTGAGTATTGGCCAGGTATGCCCAGAACCTCACTCGCGCGTCCGTTCTTCACGCGGAGATCGTCACACGGGGGCGTTACGCTAACGAGCATGGACAAGGCGCGAACCTCTCAGCAACACAGCCACACAGAGCGCGTCGGGCCCTCACGCCGCGAGGTGCTCGCCGCGGGGCTGGGCAGTGCGCTGCTCATGGGCGCAGCTCCCGCGCAGAATGCCACCATGCTCACCCGCCCCATTCCCCGCACCGGTGAACAACTGCCCGTCATCGGGCTCGGCACCTGGCAGACCTTCAACGTGGGCGCTGATGCCAAGGAGCGCGCGCCCCTCAAGGAAGTCCTCAAACGCTTCCTCGATGTGGGCGGCCGCGTCATCGACTCCTCGCCCATGTACGACCGGGCGGAGACCGTGGTGGGCGACCTGCTCGAGTCCCTGGGCAAGCCGCGCGTCCCCTTCCTCGCCTCCAAGGTGTGGACCATGGGCAAGGTGGAGGGCGAGCAGCAGATGCGCACCTCCCTGCAGCGCATGGGCCGCGGGCGCCTGGACCTGATGCAGGTGCACAACCTGGTGGACGTGAACACCCACCTGGCCACCCTGCGCGAGTGGCAGGAGGCCGAGCGCATCCGCTACATCGGCATCACCCACTACCAACGCTCGGCCTTCGATGCGATGGAGAAGCTCATCCGCACCGAGACGCTGGACTTCGTGCAGCTGCCCTACTCACTGCTGATGCGCGATGCCGAGCAGCGCCTGCTGCCCGCCTGCGCCGATCGCGGCGTGGCCGTGGTCGTCATGAGCCCCTTCGAGCAGGGCGGGCTCTTCGAGCGGGTGCGCGGCAAGCCCCTGCCCCCGTGGGCCGCCGAGTTCGACTGCACCAGCTGGGCCCAGTTCTTCCTCAAGTTCATCCTGGGCCACCCCGCCGTCACCTGCCCCATTCCCGCCACCAGCAACCCCAAGCACCTCGAGGACAACCTCAAGGCCGGCTTCGGGCGCCTGCCGGACGAGAAGACGCGGGCCAGGATGGTGAAGCACCTGGGCCTGTGAGCCTCAGTCCTCGAAGGCGGACTCGTACACCAGCTCGCCCGTGAGCCTCAGCACCAGCCCCGAGCCCAGCTCGTCCGTCTCGTCGTCCCGGCCCACCTCGAGCAGCTTCGCGTCCTCGTCCCACTGGCCGTCGTAGTACTCGCCCCCCGCCGCCCTCCACGCGTGGTGGCCGGCCACCAGCGTCTCCACCACCTCGGCGCCCGACGTCAGCCGGTGCAGCGTGTAGGCCTTGCCCTCGCCCTTGAGCTCCTGCGCCACGTCCGCCAGCTCCTCGTCCTTCGGCTTGCCCCCCTCCACCTCCTCCTGCGTCCAGTCGCGCTTCGTATCGGCCGGCTTGCGCCCCCGCCAGGCCTCGAGCAGCGCCTGCACCTTCGCCTCGGCCTCGCCCCGCAGCCCCTTCAGCTCCTTGGGCAGCTCAATCTCCCCCAGCGCCAGCAGGGCCGTTTCGATCTGCACCGCCTTGAGGATCCACTCGTTCATCGGGGTCTTCAGCATGAGGCCTCCTGGGCCGGGTACCGGCCCCACCAAGTCCGAAACCGGGGAGCCTCCCTAGCACGTCCTGTGTCGCCCTCGGGCCCGCTGAAGCGCTCTACGGCTTGCTTGCTCCACTTCCAGACGGACGTGCCAGGGGCGTGTGCGTGTCCGCGTCTTCCCGGCTGCATACCGTGTGAGGCCAGGGAGGCACCGCATGGCCAAGAAGAAGGCAGAGCACAAGGACGGCGAGAAGAAGGACGTCATTGCGCACCTGGGCGAGCTCATTCAGGGCATTCAGGTGGCGATGATGACGACGGTGGAGGTGGACGGCACCTTGCGCAGCCGTCCCATGTGGACCCATGACCGGGACTTCGACGGGCGGCTGTGGTTCTTCACCCGGGAGCACTCGGCCAAGGTGGACGAGGTGGAGCATGACCACCATGTGAACCTCTCCTATGCCGAGCCCTCCAAGGACCGCTACGTCTCCGTCAGCGGCCGCTGCAGGCTGGTGCAGGACCGGGCGAAGATTCACGAGCTGTGGAACCCCACCCTCAAGGCCTGGTTCCCCGACGGCGTGGATGATCCAGAGATCGCCCTGCTGTGCGTGGACGTCGAGAAGGCCGAGTACTGGGACACGCCCAACAGCCGCATGGTGCAGCTTGTCGGCTTCGTGAAGGCCGTGCTCTCCGGCGAGACGTACGAGCCTGGCGAGAACGAGAAGGTGACGGTGGAGCAGGGCGCCGGCCTCATTCACTGAAGCCTCCGGCGCTGGCCGGGCAGTCCTGGGCCCATGGGTGCGGTATGACCCATGGGCCTGTCTATTTTTGAACACCGGGTAGGTACACTGGGGCCATTGCGTTGGCGACTTCGGGGGGGCCCGCCTAAGCGGCGTTACCGTGAAATCGTGGTAGCGAACCAGCGTTGAAAGTGAAAACGCTTTAGAGTATCAACCATCCGCATCCGAGAGTTTCCCCCGGAGGGGGGACAGTGCCAGGCCGGGGCCCGCCGCGCGCAAAAACGCGGACTCGAAACGCAAGTCGAAGGCGCCACTCCTGTGCCTTCGCAAGGAAACCACCACATGACTACGAAGAGGGCAGTCTCCAAGCCCGAGGGCAAGCTCGCCATTCTGCTGCCTGGGCTGGGTGCGGTATCCACGACGCTGATCGCGGGCGTGGAGATGGTTCGTCAGGGTAAGGGCCTGCCGGTGGGTTCGCTCACGCAGATGGGCACCGCACGCCTGGGCAAGCGCACCGATGGCCGCACGGTGAAGATCCAGGACCTGGTGCCGCTGGCGGCGCTGGGGGACGTGGCGTTTGGCGCCTGGGACATCATCAGCGAGAACGCGGCGCAGGTGGCCGCGCGCTCGGACGTGCTGAGCAAGGAGCACCAGGAGCTGGTGCGCCCGGCGCTGGAGAAGATCGTCCCGAAGAAGGGCGTGCACAACCCCGAGTTCGTGCGCCGCATCGCCGCCAACCACATCAAGGACACCAAGACGCACCGCGAGAGCATCGAGGCGCTGCGCCAGGACATCCGCGACTTCAAGAAGGAACTCAACGCCAAGCGCGCGGTGATGATCGTCTGCGCCTCGGTGGAGACGTACACGGGCACCCCCGCGGCGGTTCAGTCACTCGAGGCGCTGGAGAAGGCGCTGGACGCCAACGACAAGTCCATCAACCCCACGCTGCTGTACGCGTACGCGGCCATCAAGGAGGGCGTGCCCTTCGCCAACGCGACGCCGAACACCTCGGTGGACACTCCGGCGCTGCAGGAGCTGGCGCGCAAGGAGAACGTGCCGGTGGCCGGCCGTGACCTGAAGAGCGGCCAGACGATGATGAAGACGGTCATCGCCCCCTCGCTCAAGGCGCGCATGCTGGGTCTGCAGGGCTGGTTCTCCACCAACATCCTGGGCAACCGCGACGGCGAGGTGCTGGATGATCCGGCGGCCTTCAAGGCCAAGGAAGTGACGAAGTCGGGCGTGCTGGACACCATTCTGCAGCCCGAGGTGTACCCGGAGCTGTACGGCAACGTGAGCCACAAGGTGTCCATCCACTACTACCCGCCGCGCGGCGACGCGAAGGAGGGCTGGGACAACATCGACATCTTCGGCTGGCTGGGCTACCCCATGCAGCTGAAGATCAACTTCCTGTGCCGCGACTCCATCCTGGCCGCGCCGCTGGTGCTGGACATCGCCCTGTTCCTGGACCTGGCCAAGCGCCTGGAGTGGAAGGGCATCCAGGAGTGGATGAGCTTCTACTTCAAGAGCCCCATGGCTCAGCCGGGCCTCCCGGTGGAGCATGACCTGTTCATCCAGCAGGCGAAGCTGAAGAACACGCTGCGCGCGATTGCCGGCGAAGAGCCCATCACCCACCTCGGCCTCGACTACTACGGGGATGACCTCCCGCTCCCCTGACAAGACCGGGTCGAAGGCGTACCCGTGGCTCATCACGCTCGTCGCGGTGAGCCACGCCACCTTCGTCTCCGTAATGGGGAAGCTGCGGTGGGAGCACGCCGCGGTGAACCTGCTGCTCGTGGGGCTGGCCTGGGCCGGCCCCGCGCCGCGGCGGTTTCTGCGCGGCGCGTTCCCGCTGTACCTCACCGGCCTGCTGCTGGACACCCAGTGGCTGTGGATTGGCCTGCGCGGCCCCATTCACACCGGGGACCTGTGGGACCTGGAGGTCTCGCTGTTCCCCGCGCCCGGCGGCACCACCTGGCCTGCCTGGTTC
>DASVVJ010000716.1:0-7343 GCA_036389955.1 Myxococcaceae bacterium | reverse complement strand
CCGTGGCAGCACTTCCAGCCGGTCAGCTTGGTGTCGAGGAAGGAGAAGGCCTCGTGCCGGGTGGGCGTGGCGATGAACCACCCGGCGAGGGCCAGCGCGGCCACCCAGGGAAGCTGCAGGGCCAGGCCACGCACCCGGTCCCCGCGGCCCGCCGTCGTCCGCTCCGCGTGCACGCCCAGTAGCCGGTCCAGGGGGCGCGAGGGCAGCAGCGGCATGATCAACACATCCCACGGCACGGTGAAGGCACGTGCCAGGGCCCGGGGCAGGCCGGGCGCCCGGCCATCCGTGGCCACCAGCCGCACGTCGAGCAGCCGCCGGCCCAGCGTCCACCCGCGCAGCCCACCCACCAGGGACAGCACCCCCCACGCTCCGCCCAGTATCAGCAACAGGGTCCGCAGGGACTGCTCCACGTCCAGCGCGCGCGCGGCGCCCCAGCCCACCAGCGCCGCCGTGGCCAGGTCCACCAGGTCCGCGCCCCACAGCCGCCAGCGGTGCTGGGCGTGCGTTGGTGCGAACTCCGCTGCGAAAAACGCCCCTTCGCTCATCCGCGAGCCACTCCTTCTGATTCAGCATAATGCGACGGCCCCGCGCACAAAGGGGCATCTCTTCAGGGCGGGGTGCTGATCCGGCGCAGAGCAGCCAGGGGACCCACCGCCTGGAGCGGAGAGCAGGCCCGACTGAAGCGCAGCGGGGGTGTCCACTTCCCGCAGTGGTCTCACCCCGTGCCACATCCCATCTTCTGCCTCGACACGGGGCGGGCCGCGTCCGGTAAGGCCTGGGCAGAGAGCGAGCAGGGAGCCGCACCTTCGGGGCACCGGCGGCTCTCGCCCCCTGCGCCAGGTGGGAGTGGGCCGGGCCTCCGGGAGTGGATGGGGATGGGGACAGGGTGGGCCTGGACCCGCCCCGTGTCGCGGACGGGGGCCCGAGCCGGGGGTTGCCCGGCAGGGGAGCGGGGATGGGCTCCCCTTCGTATCTCGGGGAAGTAGGGCCCCTCTGGTGGCAAGGCGTCGTTTGCTGGACACTGCGTGCTCCATGTCTACACGGGGCAAGCGCGGCACTGGGGGCCGTGCCCTCACCATTCTGGGGTTCGTCGTCCTGTGGGGCTTGAGCCCCGCGGGCCACGCATTGGAGCCGGCTCGGCACATCACCCAGTACAGCCGCCAGGCGTGGCTGAACGAGGATGGGCTGCCGCAGAACACCGTCACCGCCATACAGCAGACGCGCGAGGGCTACCTGTGGCTGGCCACGTGGGAGGGCCTGGCGCGCTTCGATGGGGCGGACTTCAAGGTCTTCAACCGGCACAACACCCCGGAGCTGGCGGACCATGGCATCCGCGCGCTGGTGGAGGACGGTGCCGGCGGGCTGTGGCTGGGGACGAAGAAGGGCGTGGTCCGCTACGAGAACGGCCAGTTCCAGCGGATGCCGGACGAGGGCGAGCTGCGGCAGGTGAACGTGCCGGGGCTGGCGCTGCAGGGCTCCACGCTGTGGGTGGCTTCCTCGCTGGGCCTGGAAGAGGTGCCGCTGGTGCCCGGAGGCACGCGGCGCCGCTACACGGCGAAGGACGGGCTGCCGAGCACCCTGGTGGAAGCGGTGACGGTGGACAGCCGGGGCACGGTCTGGGTGGGCACGCGCGACGGGGTGGCGCGGCTTTCAGACGGCAAGGTGGAGCCGGTGCCCCTGCCGGCGGGCACGGACGCGCGGGTGCGCACGCTGCTGGTGAGCCAGGACGGCACGCTGTGGGTGGGCACCTATGGCGGGCTGCTGTCGCTGCGCGAGGGGCGCTTCACCTGGTACGGCCCGGAGCAGGGGCTGCAGCGCTACGAGGTGACGGCGCTGCGCGAGGACCGGGACGGCAACCTGTGGGTGGGCCATGAGACGGGGCTGGCGCGGCTGACGGGGAAGAGCTTCACGCACTTCGGCCCGAAGGAGGGCCTGTCCGGCACGCGGGTGTCCTCGCTCTTCGAGGACCGGGACGGCAACCTGTGGGTGGGCACGGCGGACGGCGGGGTGAACCGGCTGCGCGCCGGTGCCTTCGTGCCGCTGGGCACTCCCGAGGGGCTGAGCCACGACTTCGTCCGCACCGTGCTGGAGACGCGGGACGGCACGCTGTGGCTGGGCACCATGGGCGGCGGGCTCAACCGGCTGAAGGAGGGGCGCCTGAGCAAGGTGGGCGCCGCCGAGGGGCTGACGGACGAGAACATCCGCTCGCTGGCCGAGGCCGCGGACGGCACGGTGTGGGTGGGCACGCACCGCGGGGCGTTCCGCTATGACGGGCAGCGCTTCACCCCGGTGCTCCGCGAGGGCGGCCAGCCGCTGGACGTGGTGTGGGCCATTCTTCCGGACTCGCGCGGGGACGTGTGGTTCGGCACCTCCTCGGGGCTGGTGCACCTGAGCCAGGGCCGCTTCTCCTTGTACTCGCCCGAGCAGGGCCCGGTACCCGAGGCCGTCATCTGCATCCTGGAGGATGCGCAGGGGACGATCTGGTTCGGCACGCACTCGGGGCTGGTGCAGTACAAGGACGGCGCCTTCACGCGCTTGGCGGTGGAGGGGCTGGCCAGCGAGAGCATTCTGGCGCTGCACGCCGACTCCCGGGGCACCATGTGGGTGGGCACCTACGCGGGGCTGCTGCGGCTGAAGGACGGGCGGCTGGAGCGCATCACGGTGGCGCAGGGCCTGGCCGACGACACCGTCTTCAACGTGGTGCCGGACGCCCACGGCTACTTCTGGATGGGCAGCAACAAGGGCGTGTCCCGGGTGAGCGTGCGCGAATTGGACGAGGTGGCCGACAAGCGGCGTGAGCGCGTGCGGGCCCAGCTCTTCGACGAGCGCGACGGGCTGCGGGCCTCGGAGACCAATGGCAGCGCGCAGCCGTCCGCGTGGCGCACGAAGGATGGGCGGGTGTGGCTCTCCACGCTGCGCGGCGCGGTGGCGGTGGATCCGCAGGACCCGCGGCTGGAGCGCCGTCCGCCCGAGGTGCACATCGAAGAGGTTCGGGTGCACGGCCAGCCGGTGGCGCTGGGCTCCAAGCTGGTGCTGGAGCCGGGGCGGCAGGACCTGGAGGTGCGCTTCACCGCGTTCGCGCCCGAGGGCCCCGGGCGGGTGGCGTTCCGCTACCGGCTGGAGCGGTACGACGCGGACTGGGTGAACCCGGAGACGCGGCGCTGGGCCACGTATTCGAGGCTGCCGCCCGGGGACTACCGCTTCCACGTGATGGTGGCGGACCGCGAGGGCGTGTGGCGCGAGCCCGGCGCGGTGCTGGAGGTGAAGCTGCAGCCGTGGTTCCACCAGACGGCGTGGTTCTACATGCTGTGCGTGGTGGCGGTGGGCGGCGTGGCGGTGGGCGGCTACGGCTGGCGGGTGGGGCGGCTGAAGCAGCGCGAGCGCTGGCTGCAGGCGCGGGTGGAGGAGCGCACCAAGGAGCTGGCGCGCGCCAACCACGAGTTGGACGCGCACCTGCGCACGCTGCGGGCCACCCAGGCCCAGCTGGTGCAGGCCGGGAAGATGGCGGCGGTGGGCACGCTGGCGGCGGGCGTGGGGCACGAAATCAACAACCCGCTCTCCTATATCGTCTCCAACCTGGAGCACGCGTGCGAGGAGTCCAGCTCGCTGATGAAGCGGCTGGACGAGGGCCCCGTGGACGTGCGCGACAAGCTCAAGGACATGGAGCAGGTGCTGCGCGAGGCGTTGATGGGCGCCGACCGGGTGCGCCGCATCGTGAGGGACCTGAAGACGTTCTCGCGGCAGGACGAGGACAGCAAGGGCCCGGTGGACCTGCGGGCGGTGATGGACTCGGCGGCGAAGCTGGCGGCGGGCGAGCTGCGCCCGCGTGCCCAGTTGGTGCGCCAGTACTCCGAGGTGCCGCGGGTGGACGGCAACGAGCCGCGGCTGGCGCAGGTGTTCCTCAACCTCATCATCAACGCGGCGCAGGCCCTGCCCGAGGGCAAGCCGGACCAGAACGAAGTGCGGCTCGTCACGCGGCGGCTGGACGAGGAGCACGTGGTGGCGGAGGTGCAGGACACGGGCAGCGGTATTCCTCCGGACGTTCTGGGACGAATCTTTGATCCCTTTTTCACGACGAAACCGGTAGGGGTAGGCACGGGGCTGGGGCTGGCGTTATGCCATGCGTTCATCACGGCGATGGGCGGGCGCATCGAGGTGGAGAGCCAGGTAGGCCGGGGCACGGTGTTCCGGGTGACGTTGAAGGCGGTCAAGGGCGAAGCGGTGAGGGCGCCGCGAGTGGTGGAGTCGAAGGAAGGAGTGTCCATGCGAGGACGGGTCCTGGTGGTGGATGACGACCCATTGGTGAGTTCGGCGCTGAGGCGCACGCTGGCGCGCGAACACGATGTCGAGGTGGTGGTGAGCTCCAAGCAGGCGCTGCAGCTGTTGCTGTCGCCGCAGGGCTTGTTCGACGTGGTGCTGTGCGACCTGATGATGCCGGAGATGACGGGCATGGAGCTGCACGCGCAGCTGTCGGCGGCGGAGCCGGCACGGGCGGAGCGGATGGTGTTCGTCACGGGCGGGGCGTACACGCCGGCGGCGCAGTCGTTCCTGGAGCGGGTGACCAACCCGCGGCTGGAGAAGCCATTCGAGCCGGAGAAGCTGCGCGAGCGGGTGCGCGAATGGGTCGCGAAGGTGCGCAGCGCGTAAATTCCCCTCTCCCTTCGGGAGAGGGACAGGATGAGGGTTACCGGTTCAACCCTTCCCCGGTGCCCCCGGTGTCCCCGGAGCGGCGCCGGGCTTGTTGAGCAGCAGGTCCCTGGCGCGGGTGAGCTCCTCGCGCTGCTGCATCACCAGCTGCTTCAGGTCCGGCGCGAGGCCCTTAAGCATGGCCGGGTCCCGCTGCTGAAGCTGAACCTGGAGCGCGGCCTCGATGACGGCGGGAGGCGCATCCGGCGCCACGCCCAGCAGGGCGGCGGCCTTCTGGCGGGCGCCCTCCCGCAGCACGGAAGGGTCTCCCACGGCGGCGACGAGCCGGGACTCCTCGTCACTCGAGGTCCGCAGGCGGGGAGCGGAAGCGGTGCCACCCCGGGCGAGGAACGCGCCCACCAGGGAGGCGCCCGCCACACCCAGCGCGAGGATGAAGAACAGGCGGCGGCGCCGCTCCTCGAGGAGCAGCTGCTGACGGTCCTCGACCCACACCTCTTGCTCGGCACGGACCTCGGAAGGCCGGGGCTTGCGCGCGGGGGCGGCGCGGCGCTGCTCCAGCTCCACGGCGATCTCTCGCTCCAGCAGGTCGAGCTGCTCGTTGGAGTAGCTGCTGAAGGAGTTCTTCACGAAGAAGCCGAAGTACCCCGCCGTTCCCGCCGCACCCACCGCGAGCATGATGAGCAGCCACCGCATGTCACCGGCCTCCCTTTGCCGAGCAGAGGCTACCGCGAAGGACCCACAGCGGGGTCCATCACATACGAGGCCATGACGACACACACCGCATCCGTGGGCTTGCCCGTGCGCACAGGCGAGGCGGTGATGCGCACTCCACGCAGCGGCGCGCCTCCCGGAGCAGCCTCCAGCAGGCCTCGGTGCAGCCGGTCATTGGCATGCAGGGTGAAAGCGGGAGGCGGGGCGGCGGAGCCCTCGACGAGCGGCTGCGCGGTGAGCACCACGGGAGGATGGGAGCGCCACAGTCCCACCATGACCTGGGCGCGCTCCTGGGGTGAGGAGAACGTCACCGTGAGCGAGGAGCCGGGCTGACACAGGTTCCACGCGGAGACAGCGGGCTCGGTGGTGTGGGGCTGCGAGGCGGCGTTGACGTTGCGGTAGAGCGAGAAGGTGCGCCCGGCGCCGCGCTCCCAGCGAGGCTGCTCCAGGAGCAGGAGCGTCTGGTACTGGAAGATCCAGGGCTCGGGAGCCTCGGCGAGGCCGGCGGCGGGAAAATCGCTGTGCTCGACGATGACCTCCGGGCGGTTCTTCATCTCCCGGGCCCACCACACGGTGCGCTGGTAGCTGTCCTCGTGAGGCACGGGGAGCAGGTGACCCTCGGACTGGAGCGAGGCGAGGACATAGGTCTCCCAGTAGCCGCCGAGCAGCGGGGTGCCGGGCTTGAGCTGAGCGAGGCGGGTGGCGGTGGCCTGCAGCTCGGTGAACTCGGGGTTCACGTCCGGAGCGGGCAGGGCCCACGCACCGGCGGCGATGCCCAGGGCTCCAAGAGCAGGCAGGAGCCGGGAGCGGAAGCGGGACAGGCCCGGCAGCAGCCCGGCGCCCAGGGCCACGGCGAGCGCGCCACTGAAGGAGCCGAAGAGGAACACGGGCAGGAAGTAGCGGCCGCTGTAGTCATTGAGCCGCACGTGGTTGAGCAGGATGAGCAGCGGCAGGTGCGCGGCGGCGAGGCCCCAGGTGCTCAGCAGCAGCACGGCGCCCTCGAGCAGCGGCTGCTCCCGGTGGGCGCCGGTGCGCCAGGTGCGCCACAGGAAGACGGCGGCGACGATAGCGCCCACGGTGCCCAGCGCGAGCCACGGGAACGTGGAGGAGCTCCACACAGTCTCCAGCACGGCGCGCGCGTTCTGCCCGAGGTAGGCCCAGTCGACGCCGAGGTTGGTGCTGTAGCGATTGCCGAAGTGGACCTTGGAGAAGCGGTGGTAGCGGCTGCGGAGAATGGCCTCCAGGGCGAAGGCGGCGCCAGCCAGGAGCACGCCCTCGGCCCAGCGCCACAGGAAGCGGCGGAGGGGGAAGCGCTGCGGAGCCACGAGCCGGGCGCGCACGGCCTCGGCACCGGCGAGGAGCGCCAGGAGCGGGCCGCTCACGGTGTTGGTCCAGATGGCGAGGAACGCGAGCAGGAAGGTGCGCACGCGGAAGAGCACGGCGGCGCGGCGGGGAGGCGGGTGGCCCGCGTGGTCGATGACGAGCGAGTTGCCCTGGCGCAGGCTCCACCACGCGAGCAGCAGCGCGGTCATCTGCCAGGGATAGACCTGGGCCAGCTCGAAGAGGATGAAGCGCACCTCGGGCTGGGCGAGGAGGATGAGGACGTAGAGGCCCGCGGCCAGCACCCGCAGCCCCCGCCCCAGTGCGCCCATGACGAGCGCGCCTCCGAGCAGCCACACGGTGAGCCATACGTGCAGGTGCTGGGGCGTGGCATGGAAGCCGAAGAGCTGCGAGACGGCGCGCAGAGAGAAGAAGGGCCAGCCGGCGAAGCGATCCTGCCCGTAATAGTAGAGGTCGAAGAAGCTCCAGTGGTCCGCCTGGCACATGAGCACGGGGACGGCGCGGTCCGAGTTGTACAGCGGCACGTGGGGACTGGCGGGCCCGAGGACCTGGGTGGCACGCGCGGCGAGCAGCCCGAAGAGGACCAGGGCCCCGACACCCATGAGCACCCGAAGCCCCGTGCGCGGGGGAGCGCCCGAAGGGGG
>DASVVJ010000715.1:0-14715 GCA_036389955.1 Myxococcaceae bacterium | reverse complement strand
GCGCTGCTGCACGGTGACGGTGGCCACGTCCACCAGCGCGGTGGAGACCAGGCCCCGCTCCTCCAACTCCTCCGCCGCGCGCATGGCCCGCTGCACCGGGTTCTCTCCGGCGTTGGGATCGAACACGCCCGCGAAGCGCGTGCCATCGCGGAAGGCCACCTGTCCGCCCAGCGAGGCCAGCACCTTCTGAATGGCGAGCGGGTTGGTGCTGGTGGAGAAGAAGAGCACCGCCACCGAGCGGCGGGACTGGGCGGGGCGCGCAGGCTCCTCGGCGGGAGAGGGCTTCGGAGCGGCGGGGCGGGCCAGTGCTGGCTGGGCGAGGGCTTCGCGCAGTGCATCGCGCACGGCGGCCGCGCTGTCGAAGCGCCGGAAGCGCTCCTTGCTGAGGCACTGGAGCACCACCGCCTCCAGCGGGGGCGGCACGGGGGCCAGTTCCGAGGGCGGCAGCGGGCGCAGCGTCAGGTGGGCCTGGAGCACCTCGGCGTGAGGGCCGAAGAAGGGCGTCCGGCCGGTGAGCATCTCGTAGAGGATGATGCCCAGGGCGTACACATCCGTGCGCGCGTCGAACTTCGAGGAGCCGGAGCACTGCTCAGGCGCCATGTACTCGGCGGTGCCGGCGAAGGTGTGGCTCTGGCTGGCGGCGAGCTCCTGGCTGGGGCGTAGCACCGACAGCGGGCGCACCAGGCCGAAGTCGAAGAGACGGGCGCGCGAGGCAGCGTCGTCGATGAAGATGTTCTCCGGCTTGAGGTCGCAGTGCACGAGGCCACGGGCATGCAGGGTGTCGAGCACATCCGTGAGGGCCAGGGCGCGCGGGGAGAACGCCTCGAACGGCATGGGCCCGGAGCACCGCGCCAGGCAGGTGGCCAGGGTGGGCACCGCCACGTACTCCATGACGAGGTAGCGCCGCCGCCCCTCCAGGGTGCCCTCCGCGTACAGGGCGGGCACGGTGGGAGCACTCAGGGCCCGCAGGGCCTCGGCCTCCCGCTCGAGCTGGGCCTCGGCCTGGGGGCTGCCCGCGTGCGCCAGCTTGATGGCTACCCGCACCTCATCTGCCAGCCGCCGGGCGGCCAGCACGGTGCCGAAGCCTCCTCGCGCGATGAACTGCTCCAGGCGATAGCCCGGAAACGAGAGCTCAGGGAGCGCTGAGCCCTCGGGGGGAGGAGGGGGCTCTGGAGGAGGAGGCGCCCCTCGTGGGCACGACGCGTGGGTACCTTCCCACCGCCGGCCGCATGTCAGGCAGCGCGGCACGGGCGGACTTTATCACTTCCTGAGAAACGCACTGCGTCAAGCACCGGCCCAGCATGGAGAAGGGCTCGTTCAACGCGCTTCCGACGGGCTCGAGGTGGGCTGAGGCTCTCTGAAAGGCGGCAGAGCAGGGACAAAGCACTTGCCCTGGAAGAGCACGTAGCCGCTCTCCACACAAGACTGGGCATCTGCCGTAGGGCTCACCTCGAGCCAGCAGCCTCCGTTGATGGGTACCTGCTTGCGCCCTGAGCACTGGCCGCGCTTGTCGGGCCGTAGCTGCCCTGGACGCGGTTCGGGAAGAGGCTCCCGAGCAAGAGGCTCCTCCTGCGTGGGAGGCGAAGGGGACGGCCGAGATGCGGTGTCCCCTACCGCTGCCGGGTCCGCGTCTGGGGCCCGCGAGTCTGCTGACGGCGGCGTATTCGCGGCCATCGGGCCAGACGGTGGGCGCACCGTCCGCGCGTGCCACACGAGCACCGCGCAGGCGCCCGCCGCCGCCAGGGCCACCCACGGCTTCCAGGCCCGGGAGCTCTCCGCGGGCTTGGAACGCTCCGGGCGCTCTTCCACACCCGCTGTGGCCTCCAGCGCCTGGGCCACCTGAGCCGCCGTGCCTCTGTCCTCCGGCGCGGACGACAACAGCCGGACAATCACCTCCCGCAGCGGCGGCTCCACCCTTGGGTTGCGCTCCAGCAGTGGCCGGACGTCCGGGCCCGCCGCCTGCCAGTGGCCTTGTTCATCCTGCCGCGTCTCGAAGCGTGGAGGGTACTGGCCCATCACCAGGCGGTAGGCCATCACTCCCAGCGCATACAGGTCATCCGCTGGAGACGGGGGGTAATACCCGTCCGGCTGGCGCAGGCTGTGGAGGTAGAACAGCGCCATCTGGGGCGAGAAATACTCCGGCGTCCCGGGAGGCAGCGACTGCCACGTCAACCGCTCGGCCCCAGCAAAGTGGCACGAGCCGAAGTCGATGAGCACCCCGCGCCTGTCGGACAAACGGACCAACACGTTGTCGCCCTTCACGTCGCGGTGCACCGCTCCGGCCGCATGCACCGCCTCCAGCGCTCGCGCAAGCTGCGCCAGCACCCGGCACACCTGTGGGTTCGAGGGGGCGTACTGCTCGGCCCAGGCATACAGGGGCGTTCCTTCGACCCACTCCATGACGAAGAAGGGGTACTCGTCCCCCCGGGGCGGCGGCCCACCCCTGTCCAGCAGGCGGGGAATGCTGGGATGGCTCAGCCGCGAGAGCAGCTCCACCTCGCGCTCCATGCGCCAGTTCCACACCCCCAGGGACACCTTGAGCGCCCCGGGCTCCGAGCGCCTGAAGCCCACGCGCTCGGCTCGGTAGACGGCACCGTAGCCGCCCCGGCCCTGCCAGGCTTTGACTCGCCACGCTCCGACTCGGGTTCCTTTGGCCAGCGGGTGCACACGTTCCTCGGGGGGCTCGGGTTAGTGACAGCTCTCGCCCGGTGGAGGCAGCAGGAATCGAACCCGCTGCCAAAAGAGTCGTCGGAGGCGAGCTGTGCCTTTGTCAGGGCCCCTCTGCCTGTGAGCGGGTCCTCCGCCTGTCAAAACGGCAAACCCAGGGACCGTTCTCCTCGAATCGTCCACAGCTGTAACCAGGACCGCAGTCTCCAGGTGCCTCGGGGTCGCAGGGCCTCCGGCAATAGGACCGATGGCATACAGTCTCTTCGGTGCAGGGCGGCTTCTCTCCTCCGCAAGGTGTCGCGCAGTGCATCCACACTTCGCCCGGACGATCTTCCCTCTGGAGGACCACGCACTCCTGGCCAGCGCTACACCCGGATTGACGGCAGTTAGAGCCGTGTACCGTCGCGCACGTGGACGCTCCTTGGTTGAAGGAGACGCAATGCTGGCCTTCCGGGCAGCCCCGTGCCTCGCACGTCGGGAGACACAACGGGCCTGGAGTCATGTCCGCGCAGAAGAACCCCTCTGAGCAGCTCGTAGGCTCCTCTTTCTTGCAGGGACGCCCACACCAGTCCGCGCCACAAATCAGCCCCGCTGCACAGGACTCCTCCCTGTCAGCGGGGATGCTCGTGCACCGCTGGCCTTCCTTGCGAATCCCGATGGGAACACACGCACGAACCCTGGGGCCATCTCCCCATGTCCGAAGCACCTGGCAGGAGAAGCCGTCCTGGCACTGAGCATCCGTCACACAAGCGCTATCGGTGCAGTAAGCCTTGAAGAGCCCAGGATAGGGAAGGCACCCGAGCGGCGGCTCGCACTTCGTCTGCTTTCCGCACTCACGCTGGTACGTCACCAGCTTCAGGCGCTCCTCGAATGAGAGAACAGGGCTGATCTCTAGCGCTGCCTGGGGGGTGTCCTGAAGCCGATGCCACCCCGTGTGGACGATGATGACCACCAGCGGTGCCGCGAGGAGGAGCCCTGCCATGGCTCCCAGCACCGCCCGCCGCCTCACTGAAGACACCTCTCGAGGCACTCCTCCGTGTTCGCTTGTTCGCTGCAGAAGTCTTCGACATCCTCCTTCGATAGGGGGCACTCATAGGACTCAGGTGGGCGAGCACCCTGCAGGGTGTCCCTGTGCACGGCGCGGTCGACAGAGCCTCCCCGCCCAAAGGCGTGAGGACATCCCAAAGCACCCACGAGCAGAGGCATCAGAAGACCGATGAACTTCCTCGAACGTGGATCTCTCTGAGGAGTCGTCCTCATCGGCAGTCCTCCTCGTTCACTCTAACAGCTGTGGCACCCCTCGGGGAGGAAGGAGGCAAGCCTGATGCTTGAGATACCGACGAGCGAGGAACTGAAGAAGAAGCGGACGTGGCTTGGAGTGGCGGGTTGCTCGGTTTGGAGGCGGCGGGAATCGAACCCGCTGCCTCCACTCCTGTTCATCAGGTGGCCAGCCGGTTTCGTCTCCGTGGGGTGGCTCGCGGGCCAGGACCAGAAGCCCGGGATCGCCGAGAGCCCGCGGGCTTCGCGCCAGGCAGAACCTCGAAATTCTCTTCGAAAAACCCTCGGACGAAGGTCATCGCGTTCATCAGCGAATCCACAGGCCCCATGCCAAAGATCGGTCGAATCCGAGGCCGGGTGTAGCCCTCGATCAGGACCGGGCAGTACCAGAGCCGCCGCTCGGGAAAATGGACCGGCCGACCCACCATGAGCCTTGAAACACGCTGCTTGCCCGAGGGAGTGGTGTACTCCCAGCAATCCTCCGCAATCGGGTCTTCAATCCGCCTCAACTTCGGACGCCAGTCCTCATCCTTCTTGGCCATGACGCGCGACCTCATGGATCCCTGGGGGGGCCGAAGTACGCCCGGCAGAAGACGACGCATGCGGTCTTGCCCGCGTAGCAGGAGCCGAAACAAAGGGCTTTGAGCTTCTGCTGTCGCTTCGTCCTTCCTGGAAGGTTCTCACAGAACTTCTCCATCGCTTCACTCCCTGCCTGGCACGCCTGGATGCATGCGAAGGACTTCCATGGATCCGCTGTGGCTTCGGACTCCCCAGGCTCGGGAGCAGGCAGCGGCTCCAAGCAGGCTTCCGGGTTCAGCTCGCAGAAGGACGCCTCGTGCCCCTCGGTTGGCGGCGGCAGAACAGGGCCGGAGGCCGGTGCCTTCTGGTAGAGCACTCCTCCGCGTGCGCCTGAGCTGACTGCACATCCCAACACGGTGAGCGTCAACAGCACAGTGAGTGCGAGGAGCCGTAGCACAGGGGATACGGTAGTCGATCTCAAAGGCACCTACCAAGGTGGCTGAGGCAGGCCTTACCGGAACCCGGTTCACTGAAGTCTGAGCGCCAGCCTCCGAAAAGAGCGTGCCCCGGAGCCCCTGGATCCATACGTGAAGCACTTCTGGTTCTATCGTAAGTTTCCCGTTTTCCTGATTTAGTTGAGTTCTTCACGGAGAGTGTGCTTCTCTGGGTCTCGGCAGTCCGCCCCGTCCCCCGGGGCGTTTACCCCCAGTGCTGGAGCACGCCATGTCTACGGGTCACTTCCGGAAGCGCCTTTTCTCCGCCGTCGTCGTCACAGGGGCCCTCGCGGGCTCCAGCGCGCTGGCCGTCGGGCCGGACGAGCATTCTCGCGGCGAGGAGCGCCACCTCGACGCACGCAACGCGTACAACGCCCAGGCGCGGTTCGGTTTCTCGCTGGCCCAGCAGTCCGCGGCGGCGGCGCTGCGCCAGAGCGTGCCGGAGCTGCTGGTCGAGGTGGATGAGTCCAACGGCCTGGTGCGCTCGCTCACCAACCCGGTGGGCGCCCTGTCCGAGCCGCAGCGCGGTGATGCGCAGGTCATCGGCCTGGACTTCGTCATGAGGCACAGCAAGGCCCTGGGCCTGGAGCCGCGGGACCTGGCCCAGCTGGAGTTGACCGACCGCGTCTATTCGGAAGACAGCGGCATCACGAACCTCTATCTGCGGCAGACGTACAAGGGCCTGCCCGTCTACAACGCCCAGCTGCAGATCAACGTGGACCGCGAGGGGCGCGTGCTCAGCGTGCACAGCGACTTCCTGCCCTCGCTGGAGACGTCCATCGCCGGAGTAGAGCCGCGCGTGGGCGCCGAGCAGGCGGTAGCCAGCATCGCGAAGCACCTGGGCGTACGCCTGGATCGCGCGCCCAAGTCGATGAAGGCGCAGCTGGGCGCGCGGCAGCGCACGCGCGTGGAGGTGGAGGGCCTGTCGCGCGAGCCCATCGACGCGCAGCTGGCGGTGCTGCCGGTGCGCCGGGGCGAGGCGCGGCTGGTATGGCACTTCCAGGTCCACACCCTCGACCAGCAGCATGACTACGACGTGACGGTGGACGCGCAGACGGGCGAGGTGTGGACGCGCTTCGACTGGGTGGCCTCCGACTCCTACAAGGTCTACCCGGCGCCGGCGGAGAGCCCCAACCACATCTCGCCGCTGCCGCCCTCGGACGGCCGGGTGGTGGTCACCAACCCCGCCAACACCACGGCTTCGCCCTTCGGCTGGCATGACACCAACGGCGCCGCCGGGGCCGAGTACACCACGCTGCGCGGCAACAACGTCCACGCGTACGAGGACAGCAACAACGACGGCCTGCCGCCCACGTCTCAGCCCAGCTGCGGCTCGACGCTCGCGTGCAACTTCACCCTCAACCTCTCCAACGCGCCGTCCACGTACATCCCGGCGGCCGTCACCAACCTGTTCTACTGGAACAACATCATCCACGACGTCACGTACCAGTACGGGTTCAACGAGGCGGCTGGCAACTTCCAGGTGAACAACTACGGCAAGGGCGGCGTGGGCAATGACGACGTGCGCGCCGAGGCCCAGGACGGCGGCGGCACCAACAACGCCAACTTCTCCACCCCGCCGGATGGCTCGCGCCCGCGCATGCAGATGTACATCTGGACGGCGCCCACGCCGGACAAGGACGGAGACCTGGACGCCAGCATCATCGTCCACGAGTACGGCCACGGCATCTCCAACCGCCTGGTGGGCGGCCCCAGCAACACGTCCTGCCTCACCAACCGCCAGCAGCCGGGCGAGGGCATCAGCGACCTGCTGGCGCTCTGGTTCACCGCGCGCCCGGCGGACACCGGGGAGCTGGGCCGCGGCATTGGCACGTACGCGCTGAACCAGCCCACCACGGGCGTGGGCATCCGCACCCAGCGCTACAGCACCAGCTCGGCCGTCAACACCTGGACGTACTCCAGCATCAACGGCATGGCCGTGCCGCACGGCGTGGGCTCGGTGTTCGCCCAGGGCATGTGGGAGGCGTACTGGGCGCTGGTGAACCAGTACGGCTTCAGCAGCGACCTCTACGCGGCCACGGGCACCGCGGGCAACCAGCGCTTCATGCGGTACTTCATCCAGGGCCTGAAGAACACGCCGTGCAGCCCCACCTTCACCCAGGTTCGTGACGGCATCATCCAGGCGGCCACCTCCATCAATGGCGGCGCGGACGTCTGCACGCTGTGGAAGGCCTTCGCCGCCTTCGGCCTGGGCACCGACGCTGTCTCCGGCGGCTCTACCAGCACCACGCCGACCAACGGCTTCGCGGTGCCTACCTCGTGCCAGTGAGCGGCACGCGGTAGTCCCTCGCTGTGACGGCTCGGAGCACTCCCTCGTGGAGGCTCCGGGCCGTTGTGTCGGTGCCGTCCTCCCGATGACGGATAGCCGGGCTTGAAGGATTCCTTTACTGTTCTCTCACTCTCGTCGAACAACGGCGCTGGTTGCCGCCACTAACCCTCAGGAGTTACCCCATGAAGACGCTGCCCAAGAAGAACCTGCGCAAGGCCCGTGGTCAGGGCATGACCGAGTACATCATCATCGTGGCCCTGATCGCGATCGCGGCCATCGGCGTGATCACCCTGTTCGGCGACAACATCCGCAAGCTGTTCGGCGCCTCCGCGGCGGCCCTGGCTGGTGACGACGGCGTGTCCAACGACGGCCAGCGCGCCACCGACGCCCTGAAGAAGAAGACGATGGCGAACTTCGGCCTCAACAACACCTACCAGTAAGCGGTAGGGCTGTTTGAAGCCCCGGGGTGGGGCCGCCTGGCTGAAAAGCCGGTGGCTCCACCCTTTGTCTTTTTGGGGCTACCGCTCAACCGGCCCGCCCTGATCAGAGCGGCCGGGACGACTGCGGGATGGACCGCACCGCCCCTCTGACCGCCTGGCGTGCGCTCGGCCGACTCCATCCACCTCACTCCCTACAGCCTGGCCTTCCTTGAATTACGTGTAATTAAGCCTCATTATATCATGTGTTAATAACTCGCCAGGCCGGTGCTCGCGCCAGAGCACGGAGCGCCTGCGCAGCAGGCCGAGAAGCCGGGGAGGAATGGACCATGACCGCAGAGATGAATCAGGGCCTGTCCGTGGAGCAGAAGAAGGCGAAGCTGCTGGAGCACTACCTCAAGTTCCAGCCGAACCCGAAGAAGACGGACACCATGGTGCTGCTGCGCAAGGGTGCACCCGGGGCGCCGATCCTCTTCTTCTGCCCCGCCACCGATGGCACCGTGAACTACCTGCGCAACTACCTCCCGTACCTCCCGGAGGACTGGTCCATGTACGGCTGCCAGACGCCGGGCCTAGAGGGAGAGCAGAAGCCCTTCCGGACCATCGAGGAGATCGCCGCCTTCGATCTCAAGCGCATCCTCGAGATTCAGCCCGAGGGCCCGTACTACATCGGAGGCTTCTGCAACGGGGGCCTCGTCGCCTACGAGATCTGTAGACAGCTGCAGGACATGGGGAAGAAGGTCGCCCTCTGTCTCGACTTCCTGCCGCTCTTTCCCCGGAAGTGGACGGAGCTGGCGCACCTGGAGTCCCCCCGCAAGCGCGTGGTGCAGGACTTCATGTTCGTGTTCGACGAGTTCCTCGGCAATTCGATGGAGGGCTTCCCCATCGAGGAGGTGCTGAACAAGAACGACGAGATTCAGATCGACGTCTTCCTGTCCCTGCTGCGTCAGCACGGCTACCTGAAGACGGAGCAGGAGGAGCAGATCTTCCGCCACCGCGTCAACGTCTACAACGCGGGGCTCGAGGCCATGCTGGCCTACAAGCCGGCCCTGTACCGGGGCACCATCGAGGTGATCGCGGCCGGTGAGGAGTCGCTGTACCACAAGGAGATCCAGACCGAGTCGCCGTACGCCACGCACCTGTGCACCGTGCAGACGAACCAGCGGAAGGTGCACTTCGTGGATGTACCCGGCAAGGTCTTCGTCACCGGCAGGCAGCCGGAGATGGGGATGATCGGCGAGGTCATCCGCGAAATCACCACGCGCGTGTCCGCGAAATGACCAGGTCCCGCGGGGGTGATGGCGCCATCGCCATCGTGGGGCTTGCATGCCGGTTTCCGTCCGCGCCGGATCCACATGCGTTCTGGACCAACCAGCTGAACGCCGTGGACCTCATCCGGCTCACGCCGGAGGAGCGCTGGTACTGGGGGACCGTCCGCAATGTCGAGTCAGAGAACGGTCCTCAGCTTGGCTCGTACCTGGACGACGTGGACCGGTTCGACGCGCCGTTGTTCCGCATCACCGGGCGCGAAGCCGGATGGATGGACCCCCATCACCGGATCATGCTGGAGCTCACCTGGGCGTGCCTCGAGGATGCCGCCCACGCACCGGCGAGCCTGCATGGCAAGCCGGTAGGTGTGTACGTCGGCTTCTCCAGCCAGGACTACCGGCCGATGCTGGAGGCTTGCGACCGCCCCGCCGAGGGCTACACGGCGCTGGGCGCGGCCTCCTCGCTGCTCACCAGCCGGATCTCCTACCTCTTCAACTTCAAGGGGCCCAGCCTCTCCATCGACACCGCGTGCTCGAGCTCCCTGGTGGCGCTGCACCGGGCCGTGCGCGACCTTCGCTACGGTGAGTGCGAGCAGGCGCTCGTGGGCGGGGTCAACCTCAACCTCATCCCCGCGCCAGGGGTCTGCTTCGCTCGTGCGGGCATGCTGTCGCCCCGGGGGCGGTGCCGGACCTTCGACGCTGGCGCCGACGGCTACGTGCGAGGGGAGGGGGCCGCGATGCTCCTGCTCAAGCCGTTGGCCCGGGCCCAGGAGGACGGGGACCGCATCTACGGCGTCGTGTACGGGACCGCGATCAACCACGGTGGCAACGCCGCCACGGTGACGTCTCCCAACCCCTACTCGCAGTCCTCCGTCATCGTCGAGGCACATCGGGACGCGGGCCTGCCGCCCAACCGGGTGTCCTACGTGGAGGCCCACGGCACGGGTACCCCGCTCGGAGACCCGATCGAAATCGCCGGCCTGAGGAGGGCCTTCTCCACCCTGGCACGTGAGCACGGCGTGGAGCTCGCGCCGGGTTCGGTGCGCCTGGGCTCGGTCAAGACGCACCTGGGCCACCTGGAGGCCGCGGCGGGGATCGCGGCGGTGGTGAAGGTCCTGCTCTGCATGGGCCATGAGACGCTGGTGGCCTTGCAGGGCTTCGAGAAGCCCAACCCGCGGCTGCGGCTCGAAGGCTCGCCGCTCTCCTTGCTCGAGCAGACGGTGCGGTGGCCCGCCGGGGACCGGGTGGCCGGCGTGAGCTCGTTCGGGTTCGGGGGCGTGAATGCCCATGTGGTGCTGGGAGATGCCCCTCGCGGCGCCTCCTCCAGGCCGGTGGCCTCCAGCGCTGAGCGCCCCGCGCACTGCTTGGTGCTGTCGGCGGCCAATGAGGCGGCCCTTCGCGCCCGCTGCCGCGGCCTGCTGGCCCTGCTCGAGGGCCGCGCTCCACGCCCGAGCGGCCCTTCTCCGCTGGAGGAAGGCGGACTTGCATCACTGATCTACACCCTGCAGGTGGGCCGGGCGGAGCTCCCGGTCCGGCTCGCCGCCCCTGTCCGGAACATCGCCGGCGTCATCGAAGTGCTCTCGGGCTGGTTGTCTGGCAGTCCAGGCCCCCTCGTCGCTCAGGGAGAGGTGAGTAAACCCGCGGGCTCCCAGGAGCCTGCGCTGCGCCCCGGCGATGCTCCCGAGGTGTGGTGCCGGCGCTGGGTTCAGGGCGCCAAGGCCGACTGGACGCTGCTGTATCCCCAGGAGCGGCCTCCGAGGATGGGCCTTCCGGCCTATCCCTTCGAGGACCACCGATACTGGGCTTTCGAGCGGCCGCGGTCGTGGAGCAACCCCGTTGAGTCCCTGGCCGAGCGCTCCGAAGAGCTGGCCACCCTGGCCGCCCTGTACGCCGAGCAGGAGCGGCTCCAGCAGCCGCTGATCCTCCAGGGGACCTTCTCGGCGCTGTGGAAGCTCGGGCTCAACGAGCCCATTCCCGTGAGCGAGCTGTGCTCCCGGCTCGCCGTGCAGCCGAAGTACGAGCGGCTCCTGTCGGCCATGCTGGACCTCCTGCGTGCCGCGGGGCACGTCGAGGAGAAGGACGGGGCGCTCCGCCTGGTGGGACAGCCCGTGGCCGCACAGCCGGGCACGTCCAACGCGGCACTCGAGCTGCTCCAGCGGTGCCTTGCCCAGCTCGTCCCGGTGCTGCGGGGCGAAATTCCCGCCACCCACGTCCTGTTCCCCGACGGCTCGATGAGCCTGGTCGAGAACGTCTATCGCGGTAACCCCATCGCGGACTTCTTCAACACACGCACCGCCGAGGCGGTGGAGAAGGCCGTGGCCGCCAGGCTCGCGGAGCTGCCGGCGGACGGTGTCGTCCACCTGCTCGAGCTCGGAGCTGGCACGGGCGGAACGACCGCGGGCATCCTCGAGCGGCTGGCGCCATACGCTCAGCGCGTCTCTTATACCTACTCGGATGTGTCCCTCGGGTTCCGAAGCTTCGCCGAGCGCTTCGCCGAGCGTGTCCCCTCTCTGTCCTGGGCGCTGGTGGACATCGAGAGGGATCCCGCGGCTCAACGCGAAGTCCCCATCAACCACTACCATGTGGTGATTGCCTCCAACGTGCTCCACGCCACCACGGACATCCGCCGCACGCTCGGGCACGTGTCGGCGCTGCTGGCGACCGGGGGCGTGCTGGTGCTGAACGAGCTGTGCTCGGCCTCGCCTTTCACCACGTTGACCTTCGGGCTGCTCGATGGCTGGTGGCGGTTCCGCGATCCGGAGGTGCGCATCGCGGGCTCGCCGGGGCTCACCTTCGACTCCTGGCGCCAGCGGCTCGCCGAGCAGCGCTTCCAGTCGGTGCGCTCGGTCGCGGGTCCGGGGGCTGAGCGGCTCGGGCAGCAGGTCATCACCTGCGTGTGTACGGCCCCAGAGGCCACCCTGCGGCCCGTCGCCGACGCGGCCCCGTCACCCACCCGCGAGCTGGCTGCTGGCGGGCAGGCGGAGACCTCGGAGGTGGAGGAGGCACTGCGCACCGCCGTGGCGACGACCCTGAGGATCGACCGAGAGCGCATCTCGCCGCAGCGCACCTTGTATGAGCTGGGCGTTGACTCGCTCGTGGGGCTCGAGCTGCGCACCGAGCTGACGACCCGCTTCGGGGTGGAGATCCCCATGAACATTCCCATGGAGGAGCTGACGATCCGGCAGGCCGCCGAGCGGCTGGCGGAGCTCATCTCCCAGGGCCGCGGCGCGGCTCGGGCCACTGCCGACGAGGGTGAAGACGGCTATGTCTGAGTTTCTGGGGGAGTTCGGCAAGCTGATCAACTCTGGTGTCGAGCTGTGGAGAGAGGGCGATCGCCTGGGCTTCAAGAAGGCCTCGGGAAAGCTCTCGGAGAGTGAGCGGTCGTTCCTCACCACGCACAAAGCGCGCATCCTCGAATTGCTGGGCGGTCGGCATGCCGCGTGGCTCAGTGGGGTGCAGAAGCGTATCTGGTTCATCTCCCAGTACGCGCCCGAGTCCACCGCCTACACCATTCCCTTCCTCTTCGATGTCCCCGCTGACGTGGATCCGCAGCGGCTGCGCGGTGCCTTCGAGGCGCTGGCCTTCCGGCACATGGCGCTGCGCGCCAGCTTCCCGGAGCTGCTCGGCATCCCGGTCCAGATGTTCGAGGAGCGGGTCGACATCGCTGTCGAGACCGTGCAGCTGCCACACGACGCGGAGGCACGGGAGGACGTGATTCGCCAGCACCTGGTCCGGCCGTTCCGCATGGACCAGGCCCCGCTGTTCCGCGTCTTCCTGTTCCGGGCCCCCGAGGGCTCCCAGCAGCTTGGCCTGTCACTCCATCACCTGATCGGTGACGGGTGGTCGATCCGGCAGATGATGCGAGACCTCGGGCAGCTCTATGCCGGGGAGGCGCTCACCGAGCCCGCGCCCGCCATCCTGGCCTTCCTCCGCGCCGAGCGGCTGCGGAACCCGGACGTGCTCGCCGAGGATCTGCGGTACTGGCGCCAGCGGCTGGCGGACCCGCCGGTGCTCTCACTGCCTTATGATCGCGAGCGGCCTCGCCACCTCACCTATGACGGAGGCCAGGTCCGCGCGGATCTCGACGAGGCCATCTCGGAGAGCCTGCGGCGCTTTTCCCGGGAGCACAGCACCTCTGTGTTCACCGTCCTGCTCGCGGCCTTCGGGGTATTTCTGCATCAGCACTCCCGGCAGCGGGACTTGATGGTCGGCATCCCCTATGCCGCTCGCGAGACGCGCGAGGCGCAGGGCATCGTCGGGTGCTTGATGTCGACCCTCGTGCTGCGGCTCGACGCGGATCCCAGCACGAGCTTCGTGCAGCTCATCGACCAGGTGGGGCGCTCGCTGCGTGAAGCGCTGGGCCACGCCACCCTGTCTTTTGATCGCATCGTCGAGTCCCTCGCGCTGGAGCGCGACACCAGCCGCAACCCGGTGTTCCAGGTCCTCTTCGGGCAGATCCCCGCTGCTGACGTGGCGACCCGTGGCTTGCCTCTGCGGCAGCGCTACCTCAACGCGAAGAAGTGTCAGTTCGACCTCGAGTACTACTACTCCGACGGCGACGGCCAGGGCGCGATCACCAGCTTCCTCGTCTACAACACCCGCCTCTTCGAGGAGGAGACGATCCGGCTCTTCTCGGAGCGGTGGCTGCAGCTCGTTCCCTGGCTCGTCGCGCACCCGGGCCTCGCCGTCCGGGAGGCTCCACGGCTGACTCCCTCCACCGTCCAGCAGCTCTGCGGCCGCTGGAATGCCACCACCCAGCAGTGGGCCGAGACGGGTGGTGCGGACACGCTGATCGCGCGGCAGGCTCAGCGCTCGCCAGACCGGGTCGCGGTGGTGTCCGGAACCACTTCCCGGACCTACGGTGAGCTTCTGCGCAACGCAGGAGGCTTCGCGGCCCGGCTTCGCGAGGCAGGTGTCCGGCCAGGCTCGCTCGTCGGTATCAAGCTGGAGCGCGGCGTGAGCATGGTGGAAGCGCTCCTGGGCATCTTCCAGGCGGGAGCGGGCTTTGTCCCGCTGGATCCGAGCTTCCCCGAGGAGCGCCTGGACTACATGATCCAGGCCTCCGGAGTCCGTCACGTGGTGACCGGCTCGATGGACGTGCGCGTGTCCGAGGGCGGCCCGGCCGAGTCCGCCCCTGCCCACCTCAATCGCGGCGAGGACGTGGCGTACGTGATGTTCACCTCGGGGTCCACCGGGCTGCCCAAGGGGGTGGCCGTGCGCCACCACAACCTGGTCAACCTGCTGCTGGCCATGGCCCGCGCTCCGGGCCTGCAGGCCGAGGACAGGCTGCTCGCGGTGACGTCGCTGAGCTTCGACATCTCGCTGCTGGAGCTGTTCCTCCCCCTGACCGTGGGGGCCACCGTGAGGGTCGCCACCCGTGAGGAGCAGAGCGACGCCAAGGCCCTGCTGAGCTACCTCGAGCAGGACGGCATCACGGTGATGCAGGGCACTCCCTCCACCTGGCGCATGCTGCTCCAATACGGCTGGCAGGGAGCCCCCGGGTTGAAGGTGCTGTGCGGTGGCGAGGCGCTCAGCGATGAGCTTGCCCAGGCGCTGCGGCGAAAGTGCGCCTCGCTGTGGAATGTGTACGGGCCCACGGAGACGACGATCTGGTCCACCCGGCAGCAGATTGGCGACGGCGTGCAGCGGGTGACGCTCGGCCAGCCCATCGAGAACACGCGGCTGTACGTGCTGGACGAGGAGCAGCGCCCTGTTTCGCTGGGCGTGGAGGGAGAGCTGTACATCGCTGGAGACGGCGTCGC
>DASVVJ010000714.1:0-8878 GCA_036389955.1 Myxococcaceae bacterium | reverse complement strand
ATCGATCCGCTTCTCCCGGAGGTCGTGCCATGAACGTCAAACCGTTACGAGCCCCCCCTTCCAGCGACGACGTCGCGGCGTACTACGACGAGAAGACCGAGCGCATTCTGCGCCGGTATGGCCCCGGGCCGCGGGTGCACTACCACACGGGGCTGCAGGACGAGACACCCCCGGCGGGACTCAGCACCGGGGCGCTGCGGGAGCTCATCCATCAGGCACAGGAGGGGCTGCTGCGCGAGCTGGCGCTCGCGGTGGGTGATTGGCGCGAGGGCCTCGAGGTGCTGGACGTGGGGTGCGGCCTGGGCGGCGGCTCGCTGTACTGGGCGATGGAGCACGGGGCCCGGGTGACGGCCGTCACCATCGCGCCCGCGCACGTGCCCTGGGTGCGGCGCTTTGCCCAGCGCGCGGGGGTAGCCGAGCGGGTATCGGCCCTGCTGTGTGACGCGCTGGAGGTGCCCGGGCGCGAGAGCTTCGACCTGGCGGTGGCGGTGGAGAGCTCGTGCTACCTGCCGCGCCGCGAGTGGTTCCGCAAGCTGCGCACCCTGTTGCGCCCTGGTGGACGGGTGGTCATCGCGGACTGCTTCCTCGGGCGGCCGGAGCTGGCGGCTCCGTTCGACCAGCACTGGCACACCCGCATCGGCACCGTGGCGGAGTACCTGCGCGCGGCGGACGCGGAAGGCCTGGAGCTGGAGTCGCACCAGGACCTGTCCTCGCGCGCGGTGAGCTTCTGGGCGATGACCATGGACATGCTCTCGCGCGAGCGGGCCGCGCAGCCCTCGCAGCCGCGGATTGTGGACCACGCCGTGTCCCAGCGCGAGCACCTGCGGCTGATGCGGGGCTTCATCGACGGGGGCTTGCACCACGGCCTGCTGGTGCTCAGGCGTCCGGGTTGATCCGCATTCCCTGGCGAGCGCCAGGGCTGCTGTCCGCCCGGCCGGTCTGGGAGCTTGGTGTCACCGGTTGTTCCCAGGTCCAATGCGCTCCGCGCGCGGAAGCCAAACCGTTGGGGAAGTAACCCCTCAACGGAGGTTTCCACAATGTTCAAGCGGATGATGATCCTGGGTGCGATGGCGTCGGCGTTGGCCTTGACTGCGTGCCAGAGCCGGAGTCAGGACCAGGGCGAGGCCACAGGTGGCTCGGGGATCGGCCAGGAGAATTACGGAGGTACGGGAGGCACGGGCGGCACGGACCTCCAGGGCGGTGGAACGCAGACTGGCGGCTCGGTGGACGACCAGGGGGCCACGGGTGGCTCCGGTACCCAGCCGGGCCTGGGGCCCTGGGGCGGCCAGAGCGGCTCGGACGTGGGCGGCTCGGGCAACATTGGCTCGGGCACCTCGGGTGACGTGGGCGGCGCGGGCAGCACCGGCGGCGCGGGCACCTCGGGCGACGTGGGTGGCTCGGGCAACCTGGGCGGCTCGGGCGACGTGGGCGGCACTGGCGGCTCCGGCAACCTCGGCGGCTCGGCGGGCGACCAGGGTGGCACGAGCGCCCCGGACGGCATGGACGGCACGGATGACCAGGCCCTCGACCCGAACAACCAGCAGGCGGATGACGCCGCTGGCCAGGGCAACGACGTTCGGTAGCGCACGCTGCTGAACTTCACGAAAACAGGGCCCGAGGCGCGCTCACCCGCGCCTTGGGCCTGTTCATTTCCGGCCGGGAGCTGCCACGGGCAGGCAACCAGGCAGCGCGGTGCGGTGCGTTGTCGGCGCAGGTGGGCGTGTGGAGCTTTCATTCCGGCAGCGTGTGACTTCACGGGAGGAGCGGGATGGCTCGGCTTCGGGGCAAGCGGAAGAAGGCGGCACGGCAGGTGGGCTATGCGGTGGTGGGGTTGGGCCACTTCGCGCAGGACGCGGTGCTTCCGGCCTTCGAACACGCTCAGGACAACTCGCGCCTGGTGGCGCTGGTGAGCGGGGATCCGGAGAAGGCGCGCGAGCTGGGTGAGCGCTACGGGGTGCCGGTGTTCGGCTACGACCGCTACGAGGAGTGCCTGGCGCTGCCCGAGGTGGAGGCGGTCTACATCGTCCTGCCCAACACGCTGCATGCCGAGTACGCGGTGCGCGCGGCGCGGGCGGGCGTGCACGTGCTGTGCGAGAAGCCGATGGCGACCTCGGAGGCCGAGTGCCGGGAGATGATCCGCGCGTGCGAGGAGAGCGACGTGCGGCTGATGACGGCGTACCGGCTGCACTTCGAGGAGGCGAACCTCACGGCGGTGGAGGCGGTGCGCGAGGGCAAGATTGGCGACCCGCGGCTGTTCACCTCCACCTTCTGTTTCCAGATTCAGGCGCCCAACATCCGCATCGAGAAGGACAAGGGGGGCGGGGTGCTGTGGGACATTGGCGTGTACTGCGTGAACGCGGCGCGCTACCTGTTCCGCGCCGAGCCGCTGGAGGTGTTCGCCTTCTGCGACAAGCGCAGCGGGGACGAGCGCTTCACGGAGACGGAGGAGGCGGCCTCGGTGGTGATGCGCTTCCCGGAGGGGAAGTTGGCCGCGTTCAACGTGAGCTTCGGGGCGGAAGGGGTGGCCACCTACCGGCTGGTGGGCACCGAGGGAGAGCTCAACGTGGACAACGCCTATGAGTACAAGGGCGAGCTGCGTTGGGAGCTGAAGACGGGAGACAAGACGAAGAAGGGCAAGGTGCCCCAGCGGGATCAGATCGCTCCGGAGCTGCTCGCCTTCAGCGACTGCGTGCTGGAGAACCGCGAGCCCGAGCCCAACGGCTGGGAGGGCCTGGCGGACGTGCGCATCATCGCTGCCCTGTACGAGTCGGCCCGCCTGGGCCAGCCGGTGAAGCTTTCGCCCTTCGAGAAGCCTCAGCGGCCCACGAAGGAGCAGGAGATCCACCGCCCGCCCGCGGACGCGCCGGAACCCGTCAACGCGCAGTCTCCCTCCTGAGCCAGGGGCACCAGCCGTGGGCACGCTGGCGGATTTCCTCACGAGGCGGCGGGACGAGGTGGTGGAGCGCTTCAAGGAGCGCGTGGGCGGCTCGCTCTCTCCGGATGGCCTCACCGAGAGCGACCTGCGCAACCACCTGCCCGCCTTCCTCGGGCAGCTCAGCCTGGCCCTGAGGGAGGAGACGTGGCCTCCCTCGGCGCGCGTCTTCTCGCACAACGCCACCGCCGAGCAGCACGGCCGCCAGCGGCTGGACGTGGGTTTCAGCCTGGACGCGCTCACCCGCGAGTACGGCCTGCTGCACGACTGCATCCTCGAGCTGCTGGAGGAGGCCGGCGAGCGGCCCACCCTGCGCGAGCTGCGCCTGCTGGCCGGCTGCATCGCCGGTGCCAACGCCGACTCGGTGACACAGTACGTGCACTATCAGCAGGCCCTGCTGCGTGAGAGCGAGGAGCGGCTGCAGGCCATCCTCGATAACGCCCCCGCCGCCGTCTACGTGAAGGACGTGCAGGGGCGCTGGCTCATCGTCAACCGGCGCATGGAGGCCCTCTTCGGCCGCACCCGCGAGGAGCTGGTGGGGCAGAGTGACGAGCAGGTGCTGGCACCGGCCGTGGTGGCGCGCATTCATGCCACGGACGCTCAGGTGCTGGCCCGCAATGAGCCGCTGGAGTCCGAGGAGGAGCTGCCGCTGGCTGATGGGCCTCACACCTACCTGTCGCTGAAGTTCCCTCTGCGCGACTCCGAGGGAAGACCTACCGGGGTGTGCGGCATCTCCACCGACATCACCGAGCGGCGGCGGGTTCAGGACTTCCACCAGCGGCTGCTGGGCATCGTGGGGCACGACATTCGCGGGCCGCTGTCCGCCATCACCCTGAGCGCGGCCACGCTGCTGGGCCAAGTGGGCCTCTCACCCGCGCAGGTCCGCTCGCTGCAGCGCATCTCCCGCAGCGCCGAGCGCATCGAACGGCTGGTGGCGCTGCTGCTGGACTTCACGCGCGCGCAGCTGGGCCTGACGCTGCCCCTGAGGCCAGCACCGGTGTGCATGGCCTCCCTGTGCGAGCGGGTGCTGGACGAGGTGCAGGCCGCCCACCCGGGCCGTCCCCTGCACCTGGACTCCTCGGGGGACACCTGTGGGGAGTGGGATCCCGACCGGCTGATGCAGGTGCTGGGCAACCTCGTCTCCAACGCCGTGCGCTACAGCCCCTCGAATGCACCCGTGGAGGTGAGAATCCATGGCGACGCGCACGCGGTCACGCTCCAGGTACACAACGGTGGCGCGCCCATCCCCGACGAGGCGCGGCCCACCCTCTTCCTGCCGTTCCGCCGGGGCGAGAAGGCCGCGGCAGTGGCCCGTGAGGGCATGGGGCTGGGCCTCTACATCGTCCGCGAGGTGGTGAAGGCGCACGAAGGCACCATCACCGTCGACTCTAGCGCGGAGGACGGGACGACCTTTACGGTCTTGCTACCGCGCCATCTGCCAGGGGTTGTCCAGGCCGGGAGCGCGCGGGGATTCGAGGAGCTCGGGCCTGACGCCGTGCCGCACTGAGCCGTCCCTGGGCTATCCTCGCTCGCGCAGTATTACCTGTGCCACACCCGGAGCCACCCCCATGGCCGTGAAGAAAGCCTCCACCGCGCGCAACACGATCGCTGACAAGAACGTGGTCGCCAGCGCGAAGTCCCCCTCGCTCACCAACCACATCTGCTTCGTGGTGGACCGCAGCGGCTCGATGAGCAGCGTCAAGCGCCAGGTGGTGCGCGTCTTCAACGATCAGCTCAAGACGGTGCAGAGCAATTCCCAGGCGGCCGGGCAGAAGACGTTCTTCAGCACCTTCATGTTCCACAGCACGGTGGACAAGCCCTTGCACTTCTCCGTTCCGGTGGAGAGCGTTCCCAAGCTCGAGGCGGGCGACTTCAACACCGGAGGCTCCACTGCCCTGCTGGACGCGGTGGGCACCGCCATCACCCGGCTGCAGAAGGCCAAGGGCGCGGCGAACAAGAACACCAGCTTCCTGGTCGTCGTCATCACCGACGGCGAGGAGAACCGCTCGCGCACGTTCAAGCGCTCGCTCAAGGGCCTCATCCAGAAGGTGCAGAAGACGGGCCGCTGGAGCCTGGCCTTCCTGGTGCCTCCAGGCAGCGAGAACTCGATGACCGCCTTCGGTATCCCCCGGGGCAACGTCACCAGCTGGGCCGCCAACGCCAAGGGCGCCAAGGTGATGGACGAGAAGCTGTCGGCGGGCCTGCAGACTTTCTACAAGGCGCGCGCCAGCGGGCAGAAGTCGGTCAACACGTTCTTCACCACCGACATGAGCAAGGTGGACGTGAAGAGCCTCACGGGGCTGAAGAATCTGTCCAAGGGCTTCTCGCAGTGGAAGGTGGACAAGGAGCGCTCCATCCGCGAGTTCGTCAACACCAAGCTCCAGGCCAGCCCTGCGCTGAAAAAGAAGCTGGGCGACGAGTACAAGCCGGGCCGCGGCTTCTACGAGCTGACCAAGCCGGAGACGGTGCAGCCGCGCAAGAACCTGGCCATCATGGACAAGGCCACCAAGGCCATCTTCGGCGGAGAGCAGGCGCGCAAGGTGCTGGGCATGCCCGCCGGCAGCAACGTGCGCGTCAAGCCGGGCAACCACCTCAACTACGCCATCTTCGTGGAGAGCACCTCCAACAACCGCAAGCTGGTGCGCGGCACCACCCTGCTCTACCAGCACTGATCAGGCGGCCTCTTCTGCGCTCCTCCTCTCGCGAGGAGGGCGGCCAGGGAAGCAGGCCTCGGCGTCACAAGCCTCCCGGCCCGGCTCCACCCGACCCGGGAGGCCTTCATGCCACGTAGCTTCGCAATCACCACGTCCGAGCCCTCGCTCAAGCTCAGCCCTGCTGGGCGGGGAGAGCTCACCTTCACTGTCTCCAACACCCTGGGCCTGCCGGTGCGCGTGCGCACCGTCATCGAGCCCGAAGGCCAGGCGCCCCGGGAGTGGTTCACGCTCATGGGCGATGCCGAGCGGGACCTGGCTCCCGATGGCACCCAGAGCTATTCGGTGAAGCTCGCCGTGCCCCCAGGGACTCCCGAGGGCCAGCACGCCTTCCACCTGCTCGTGGCCAATGTCGCCAACCCCGATGAGCAGTTCGCCATCGGTCCGTCCGTGGCCTTTCAGGTCCAGCGCCCCGCGCCCGTGACCAGGAAGCCGTTCCCCTGGTGGATTGTCGCCGTGGCCGCCGGTGTGCTGCTGATTACCGGAGCGGCCATTGGCGCCGCCAAGCTCCTGCGCGACGACGGACCGGGCGAGGGAGGCTCCGGCTCGGAGCCCACGGTGTTCCTCAGCTTCGACGGGAATCGGGGTTACGTGGATCTGGGTGAGCCCTCCGCCCTGGCCTTCACCGGCACCGTCACCATGGAGGCGTGGATCCGCCCGCGCTCCATCGATGGCTTCCGGAACATCCTCGCTCACGGCTACACCGCCAATCCTCCGGGCGAGCTCCTGCTGCGCATTGGCGGTGGGCAGTACCAGGCCGGCTCCTGGAACGGGACCAGCTTCGTCGCCTCCGCGCCCATCCCCCCCGAGGACATCGGCCGCTGGGTCCACCTGGCTGGCGTGTACGACGGCACCGCGTGGCGCCTCTACCGCAATGGACAGGAGCTCGCCTCCGTGCCGTCCACCACGGGCGTGCTCCCCGTCAATACCGGCTGGGCCATTGGCGCCCGGGGCGGCACGCAGGAGCGCTTCTTCCATGGAGACATCGCTCAGGTCCACCTGTGGCGCGTGGCGCGCACTCCCGCGCAGATCCGCGAGGACATGCACCAGCCTCCCGAGGGTGACGAAGAGGGCCTGGTTGCCTCCTGGCCGCTGAGCGAGGGACGGGGCACGCTCGCGCGCGATAGCTCCCGGAGCGAGTCTCCTGGCGTCCTTCGCGGGGCCGCGTGGCCCTCCGAGGCCGTGACGGGCACGCCGCCTCCCGTCGCCCAGCCGCCCGTGGCCCAACCGCCCGTGGCTCAGCCTCCGGTCGTGGTGTCCCCACCGGTTCGTGCTGAGCCCGCCCGTCCCGGCGGCGTGGTCATCACCGAGCCTGTGCGCATCGGCGGGCGGCCTCCCCGCGTCGTCGTCACCCCGGCCGAGGGACGGCTGGAAGCACCCACCGTGAGAGACCACCGCTCCCGGTGAGCACGTACCCACCGGGCGGGCAACCATGCTCCGGGTGGGACGCGGGCGGGCGGACAGCGTATCGTCCGCCCCATGGCACGAGACGTGTTCATCACCAGCCTGGGGAAGTTCCTCCCAGGCGAGCCCATCTCCAATGATCAGATGGAGGAGTACCTCGGCAAGGTCCGGGGGCGCCCCTCCCGGGCCCGTAGCCGGGTGCTCTCGCAAAACGGCATCACCCAGCGCTACTACGCCATCGACAAGGAGCAGCGCTCGCGCTTCCGCAACTGGGAGCTGGCCGTCAACGCCATCAAGGACGCCCTGGGCCGCTCGCCCATCACCCTGAGCGAGATGGACCTGCTCGTCACCGCCACCACCCAGGCGGACCTGGTGCTGCCCGGTTTCGCCAGCCAGGTACACCGCGCGCTGGGGGGCCCCGCGTGTGAGGTGGCCTCGCTGCACGGCATCTGCTCCAGCGGCATGCAGGCGCTGCGCAACGCCACGCTCCAGGTGGCCACCGGCGAGGCCGAGCGCGCCGTCGTCTGCGCCAGCGAGCTGGTGAGCCGCCTGCTCAAGGCGGGCCACTACGAGGAGGTGGCTGGCGGCGCGGACGCCATCGGCTTCGATGCGGAGTTTCTGCGGTGGATGCTCTCGGACGGCGCGGGCGCCGCGGTGCTCCAGGACAAGCCGCACCCCACCCGGCCCAGCCTCAAGGTGGACTGGATCGACATCCGCTCGCACGCCAACAAGTACGAGCTGGGCATGTACGTGGGCGCCAACCGGGGCAAGGACGGGGACTTCGGCACCGGGTGGATCGACTACAACTCGTTCACCGAGGCCGCCGCCGCGGGCACCTTCAACATCAAGCAGGACATCCGCCGGCTCGAGGCCCTGGTGACGCTGGGGGTGGATGGCTTCTTCGCGCTGGTGGATCAGGGCCGCATCCAGCCGAAGGAGATCGACTGGTGCCTCATCCACTACTCCTCGCACTACTTCAAGAAGCCCATCGTGGACTTGCTGAGCAAGGGCGGGGTGCGCATCCCCGAGGAGCGCTGGTTCACCAACCTGTCCACCAAGGGCAACACCGGCTGCGCCTCCCTGTTCATCATGCTCGAGGAGCTGCTGAACGAGGACAAGCTGCGTTCCGGTGAGCGCATCTTCTGCATGGTCCCCGAGAGCGGTGGCTTCATCACCTGCTACGCCATGCTCACCGTGGTGGCGCCGGCCCGTGGCGCCGTGCCCGAGGTGAACAGCTCCAGCGTCAAAGCCGAGACCTCCGCCGAGCTGGGCGCGCTGCCGCTGGTGCCCAGGGAGGGCGGGGACCCGGTGCGCGAGAAGCTGGTGCGCGAGCTGACGCACGTGTGGGTGGACTTCGAGGCGAAGCTGCACAAAGTGCCCATCATCGAGAAGCTGGTGCGCGGCGTCTTCACGGTGGAGGACTACCGGGAGCTGCTCATCAACATGCGCCAGCAGGTGGTGGAGGGCTCGCGGTGGATCGCCCGCGCCGCCTCGAGCATCACCGCCGAGCACCTGGCGCTGCGCTCGTCCTTCATCCGCCACGCGCGCGATGAGCACCGGGACTACGAGATGCTGGAGCGGCACTACGTGTCGGTGGGCGGCACGCAGGAGGCCATCACCCGGGCGCCGAAGAACATCGGCAGCGAGGCGCTCTCGGCGTGGATGTTCCACCGCGCGGGCCAGGAGAACCCGTTCGACCTGCTGGGCGCCATGTTCATCATCGAGGGCCTGGGCAACCGGATTGCCCGCAAGTGGGGCCTGGCCATCAAGGACCAGCTGGGGCTGCAGGAGGAGCAGGTGCGCTTCTTCACCTACCACGGTGACAACGACG
>DASVVJ010000713.1:0-4800 GCA_036389955.1 Myxococcaceae bacterium | reverse complement strand
CAGCTTGCCGTCCTCATCGAAGTCACCCGAGGCCACGGAGAACGGGCTGATGGCCATCACGTCCTTGCCCTTGGTGAAGGAGCCATCGCCCTTGCCCAGGAAGATGCTCACCGGGCTCTCCGCGCCGCTCTGCTCCGGGTTGGCAACCGCCATGTCCAGCTTGCCGTCCGCGTTGAAGTCCGCCACGGCGATGTTGCTGGGCTGCTTTCCCACCGGGTGCGTGGCCGCCTCGCCGAACAGGTACTTGCCGCCCCGGCACTTTCCACCCGAGCGGGGAGCGGGGGCCTGGGCCACGGGCGCGGCGGCCGGAGCGGGCTGGGGAGCGGGCTTCGCCTGAGGCGAAGGCGCGGACGGAGCAGGCGCGGGTGCAGAGGGCTGGGCCTGAGGCGCGGGAGCCGGAGGAGCCGCGGGCCTGGACTTACCGCCGCGGCTCATCTCCTCCTGACGGCGCTCGGCCTCTTCCTGCCGCCGCTCGGCTTCCTCCTGCCGCCGCTCCGCTTCGGCCTGGCGGCGCTCGGCCTCTTCCTGCCGCCGCTCCGCCTCCTCCTGGCGGCGCTCGGCCTCCTCTTCGGCGGACTGCGCCAGGGCGGGAACGGACGCGAGGGTCAGGGTGACTGCGCCAGCACGAAGGAACTTCGAGAAGGGGCTCAACAAGCAGGCTCTCCGGGGAAAGTCGGTCGAGCCCCATCTTGAACCGGAGTGGCTGCTGCTTTTCAACCACTCCGGTTGAGTGCGCGGGTGCCCGCGGCTACCACACCTTCACGCGCTTCTCGGGCTCCAGCCAGAGCGCGTCGGTCGGCTTCACGTCGAAGGCCCGGTAGAACTCCGGCATGTTGCGCACCACACCGTTGGTGCGGAACGGGCCCGGCGAGTGCGAGTCCGTCAGCAGCATCATCCGCAGGTAGTCATCGGTGAACAGCGAGCGCCACACCTGCGCCCAGCCGAAGAAGAAGCGCTGGTCGCCGGTGAAGCCCTCGATGACCGGGGCCGGCTTGCCCTTGAGCGACACCTGGTAGGCCTTGTACGCCACCGTCAGTCCGCTCAGGTCGCCGATGTTCTCTCCCAGCGTCAGCTTGCCGTTCACCGTCATCTTGTCGATGGGGTTGAACACGCTGTACTGCTCCACCAGCATGCCGGTGCGCTGCTCGAAGGCCTTCTGGTCCTCCGCCGTCCACCAGTTGCGCAGGTTGCCATCGCCGTCCGAGCGGCTGCCCTGGTCGTCGTACCCGTGGCTGATTTCATGGCCAATCACGCCGCCAATGGCGCCGTAGTTCACCGCGTCATCCGCCTCGGGGTTGAAGAACGGCGGCTGCAGGATGGCGGCCGGGAAGACGATCTCGTTCATCGTCGAGCTGTAGTAGGCGTTCACCGTCTGCGGCGTCATGAACCACTCGCTACGGTCGATGGGCTTGCCCAGCTTGTTCATGTCCTCCTTGATGTCGAACGCGGTGGCCCGCTTCACGCTGCCCACCAGGTCTCCGGGGAGGATCTCCAGGCTGCCGTAGTCACGCCACTTGTCCGGGTAGCCGATCTTCACGTTGAACTTGGCCAGCTTCTCCTGGGCCTGCGCCTTGGTGGCGGGGCTCATCCACTCCAGCCCCTCGATGCCGTCCTTGAAGGCCACGCGCAGGTTGTCCACCAGCTGCTGCATGCGCTTCTTGGACTCGGGGCTGAAGTGGCGCTCCACGTACAGCTTGCCCACCGCCTCGCCCAGCGCCTGCTCCACCGCGGCCACGCCCCGCTTCCACCGCGGGCGGTTCTCCTGCTTGCCCTCCAGCGTACGGCCGCGGAACTCGAAGTGCGCGTCCTCGAAGGACTTGCTCAACAGCGGCGCGTACGTGTCCAGCACCTTGAAGGTGAGGTACTGCTTGAGCACCGGCAGCGGCGTCTTCTTCAGCAGGTCCGCCATCGCCTGGAAGTAGTCCGGCTGGCGGACGATGACCGACGGCGTGGCGTCGGCGCCGGTGGCCTTCAGGTAGCGGCCCCACGCGAAGCCCGGGGTGAGCTTGTCCAGCTCCGCCACCGTCTTCGGGTTGTAGGTGGCCTCGCGGTCCCGGTTGCGCGCCCGGTCCCAGCTCTTCTCCGCCAGCGCCGTCTCCAGCGCCATGATGGCCTTGGCCGCCGCGGCCGCGTCCTTCTCACCCGCCAGCGTGAAGAGCTTCTCCACGTACGCCACGTACGCGGCGCGCTTGTCGGCGAAGCTCTGATCCGGCTTGGAGTAGAACTCGCGGTCCGGCAGGCCCAGGCCCGACTGGCTGGCGTAGACGATGTAACGCGTGGCCTGCTTGGCGTCCTGTCCCACGAAGAGCGTCATCGGCGTCTGCACGCCCGAGAGGTACAGGTGCGCGAACAGCTCGGGCAGCTCCTCGGTGCTCTTCAGCGCGGCGATCCGCTGCAGGTCCGCGCGCACCGGCTCCACGCCCAGCGACTCGATGCGCTGGGTGTCCATGAAGCTGCGGTAGAGGTTGCCCACCTTGCCCAGCTCGCTGTCGGCCTTGGCGTCCTTGTTCGCCGCGACCTCCTCGATGATGACGCGCAGCGCCGCCTCGCTCTGGTCCCGCAGCTCGATGAAGCTGCCGTAGCGCGCCTGGTCCGACGGCATGACGGTGTTCTTCACCCAGCCGCCGTTGACGTACTTGTAGAAGTCGTCCTGCGGCCGCACGCTGGTGTCGAAGTTTTTCACCTCGAATCCCAGCTTGCTGGCGGCTGACTTCTCCGTGCCGGCCGAGGCCTGGGACTCGGCGTTGGTGCTGGTGGCGCAGCTCGTCAAAAGCAGGGCGCTGAGCGCGCCGGGTGCCCAGAAGGCACGGACAGAGAGTCTGAAGCTCATAAATCTCCGGGGAAAAAGGGGGAGCGGTGTTACCGGACCCGGTGGACTCCAGTCCACCGGTGCGGGCGGCCGAACAGCCGGCTCCCCGTCCTATTCCTCAGAGTCTGCGCAGCGACGACCAGGGGAAGGGCTTCCAGAAGGGCGTGGCCACCTCCTCGCCCTGGAGCGGGAACCACGGCCCGTCCTGGCCTGGCGGGGAGAGCACGTGGAAGTCCTGCGCGGGGATGAAGCCCTGGCCCAGCAGCGCCACCCGCTCACCGGCCTCGTTGTGTGCCACGTCCAGCACCAGCACGGCGTGGCCTGGGCTGCCTCCCAGCACGAAGAAGTCCCCGGGCCGCACACTCTCACGCAAGGGCTGGTTCTTCTCCACCTGCAGAGAGAGGGTGCCCGCGTAGGTGAAGACCAGGTCCAGGTAGGCGCGGAACGAGGCGCGGGAGCTGTCCGCCGCGGCGCTGCGCACCCAGGACACCTTCGAGCCGGAGATGCGGGCCCGGTCCCCCGCCGCGTACTGAGTCCACGAGGCCGGGTGCCCGCTGGTGAAGCGGTAGCGGATACGGTCCTTCTGGCCCTGGGCCCAGAGCCACTCGGCGTGCAGCCGGATGATGGAGTCCGCGCACTGCTGAAGGTTCTTCGTGCCCACGTCCAGCTCGGCCACCGCGGCCAGCCGCGCGTCATCCCCGGCCAGAATCTCTCCGCCCTGGAAGTCGCGCACCGGCGTGCCCGCGGGACGCAGCGGCAGCCCGCGCAGCCATGCGCCGAAGGTGCCGGACTCCACCTCCACCCGGGTGTAGCCGGGCGGCGGTGGGAAGGCGGCCTCCAGCGGGCGCACCCGGACGGAGGCGGTCAGCCACGGGTAGCGGGCCAGCTCCTCGCGTGTGGGAGAGCGGGGCGCATCGGAGGCGAAGGTCGGGGTTCCCGCGGTGAGCGCGGGCAGCAGCAGGCCAAGGGCGAGGTGGCGCAGGGTCATGGTGATTTGGACCATCCGGGACCGGGAACAGGTCCGGTATGTTCCCGGGAATGCATTCTCTGGCACTCCTCGTCCTGTGTCTCCTGGTGGGGGTTCCCACCGTCAGCTACGCCCAGTCCGAGGCGGCTCCTCCGCCGCCTCCGGACGCACCGACTCTGCCGCCGCTGGTGACGGCGCCCGAGGAGCCCGAGGAGCCCGCCGAGGAGCCTCCCACGGGAGAGATCATCCCCGGAGAGCGCGGTTACGGGGATGCACCTCCGGACCTCGTCGTTCCGCGAATGATCCTGAGCCCCGCGCTGGGAGGCGTTGCGGCCGGGTCGGGTGCCATCGTGGGGCTCATCCTGGGCGCGGTAATCTCGGACTGCGCCATCTTCGATGGATGCGACGGCTGGCCGCTCGTCGCCCCCATGCTCCTCACGAGCTGGCTTACGGGCTCGCTGACCGTGTACGGCATGGGCAGATTCCTCAATGGCATGGGCACGCTGGGGCCGACGATGCTCGGCGGAGCCCTGGGCACGGGCCTGGGCGTGGCCCTGCTCTTCGCCTCCGAGGGAAGTGCCTGGTACCTCGCGCCGCTGGCGCCCGCGCTGGCGGCGGCCGTTGCCTTCGAGATCTCGAACTCCTTCGTCCGGGCCAGCCTGCCGCCACCGCGCGACATCTTCGCCGGGATTCAGGTGATGCCGGTGGTGAGCGCCACCCCCGCGGGAGGGGTCCTGGGAGGCCTGGTGGGCCGGTTCTGAGTTACCCTGGGCCCATGCCCCACTCCCTGCTGGTCGTCCACGTCCACGTCCACGTCAAGCCGGAGCATGTCGACGCATTCCGCGAGGCCACATTGGCCAACGCCCGCGAGAGCGTGAAGGAGCCCGGCATCGCCCGCTTCGACGTGATGCAGGACACCGAGGACCCGACGCGCTTCGTGCTCGTCGAGGCGTATCGCACGCCCCAGGCCCCGGCCGCTCATAAGGAGACGGCCCACTACCTGACGTGGCGCGACACGGTGGCG
>DASVVJ010000712.1:0-7590 GCA_036389955.1 Myxococcaceae bacterium | reverse complement strand
GACAATCCGGAGGGCGCGCTCGATGACAAGACGATCTCCGGCTTCCAGGCGAGCGTGCGCAAGGATCGCCTCGCCTTCCTCGAGGAGTTCACCCGCAACTTCTTCAGCGTGCGCGGAGAGCTGAAGGTGAGCGAGCCGCAGCGCCAGTACGCACGCACCATCGCCGCGTTCGCCTCGCCCAAGGGGACGCACGACTGCATCACCGCGTGGGGCCGCACGGACTTCCGCAAGGACCTGGAGAAGGTGAAGGTGCCCACGCTCATCCTCCACGGAGATGCGGACGCCATCGTGCCCTTCGAGGTCAGCGGCAAGCGGGCCGCGGCGGCCATTGCCGGCAGCAAGGTGGCGGTCATCCAGGGCGGCCCGCACGGGTTCAACCTCTCGCATGCGGAGGAGTTCAACCGGGCGCTGCTGAACTTCCTGGCTTAGCGCCGCCGGAGGGGACTTCCGGGTATTCTCCGGCGCATTCCCCTCTCCCCAGGAGTCCCCGTGCAGATGGAAGCCCCTCAGAGCCCCCAGCCTTCGAGCCTCCGGAAGTTCGTCAGAATCTCGCTCCTGCTGGGGCTCGGCGTGCTGACCTCGGGCAGCGGCCTGGGAAACCCGGGTTGTGACAGCGGGGGGGGAGACGATGATGACGTGCCCCGTACGTGCGTGAACGGCTGTGCCATCGACGGGACGTACCAGTTCCAGTTCGAGGACACGTCCACGCTGTCCAGCGAGTGCAGCGCTCTGGGGCTGATGTTGCCCAAGGGGCCACTGGTGCTGACCTTCGCGGACAGCCGGATCGAGGCGACGCTGGATGGCTACAGAATGTCAGGCGCCTACTCCGGCGAGCCCGAGCTGGATTTCAATCTCACCGGCAGAAAAGTTCTCTCGGAGAGGCGCATTTATTTCCTGCAGCTCACGGGCGACGTGTCGCCGTCTCCGCAGACCGCGACCACGCCGGTGAAGCTGCAAGGCTCCTTTCAGCTCCTCACGCTGAACAACGAGCCCAACGGCACCGAGTGTACCTATTCCCGCACCTACACGGCGACCCGGTAGCCTCAGGCAGCCTGCTTGTGACGGATCGGCCCGCTCACCTGGGGGGCCGATCCGCCACGGTCCTGCTCAGCCGTGCGTCATGAACACGAGCAGAATCTCGTGCGCTTCGGTGATGTACAGCTCGTGGCAGATGATCTTCTCCACCTTGCGGCTCGCCTCACTGATGGCCTGCTCCAGGGCGCTGAAGTCATTGCGCTGGGCCAGGTTCTCCACCTTGCCCAGGGAGATCGCCTTCAGCTCGATGGGATAGTGGCCATCCCCCTCCCGGTAGCCCAGCGTGATGATCAGCCGCTTGGCCTCCTCCAGGTACTCGACGCCGATGCTCTTGGCGGCCACCTTGTTCTCGGCCACGAAGCGGGAGACCTCGGCGGCCACGGGGCCCAGGGTGTTACCCGGTCCGAGCGCTCCGGAGAAGATCTTGAACTTGTGGTGCTCCTGGTCGGCGATGCCAGCCATCACTGCCCTCCAATGTAAGTGGGAAGCTGCCGCGTCAGCCTACCCCTTTCCCGGGTGATCAGCGCGCGCGAATGACCACTCCCTGGTAGGGCCGCAGTTGCAGCTCCCGCGTGCCGTCCAGGGAAGGGTAGTTGTTGCTGATCACCTCGCCCCCGGCGAACGCATCGGGAATCCGGTACGCCCCGGGCTGGCCGCTGAAGTGCCCGACCACCAGCAGCCGGGTGTGGCCGTCGTCCCGCACGTAGCTGAAGACGGTGGGATGTTCCGCGTCCAGGAGCGTGAAGGTGCCGTCCCGAACGACCGGCAGCGACTTACGCAGCGCGATGGTGACCCGGTAGTGGTGCCAGACGGAAGTTGGGTCCGCCTCCGCCGCTTCGGCGTTGATGTCCGGGTAGTTGGGGTTCGGGGAGATCCACGGAGTGCCCTCGGTGAACCCCGCGTTCTTCTCCCGGGACCACTGCATGGGCGTGCGCGCGTTGTCCCGCCCGCGGGCATAGATGCTCGCGAGGATGCGCTCCACGTCCCAGCCGTACTCCTCACGCAGAACCTTGTAGGCGTTGAGCGTTTCGATGTCCTTGTAGTGCTCGATGCTCTCGAAGGACACGTTGGTCATGCCGAGCTCCTGGCCCTGGTAGATGTAGGGCGTGCCCTGCATGAACAGCAGCACGGTGCAGAGCATCTTCGCGCTCTCCACACGGTACTGCCGGTCATTGCCGAAGCGGGACACGGCGCGCGGCTGATCGTGGTTGTCCCAGTACAGGCTGTTCCAGCCCCGGCCGTGCAGCTCCGTCTGCCAGCGCGCCAGCACCTGCTTGACGCCCGGCAGGGACAGCGGCGTGTTGCTCCACTTGCCACGCTCGGCGTTCTCGTCGCCGAAGAACACGTGCTCGAAGTGGAACACCATGTTCAGCTCGCCCCGGTCCGCGCCGCAGTACAGCGCGCCCTCGGCGGGCGTCACGCCAGGCGTCTCGCCCACCGTCATCACGTCGTAGTGCGAGAGCACCTCGCGGTTCATCTCCTGAATGAACTCGTGAATGCGCGGGCCGTTGAGGAAGTGCGGCTGGCCGTCGGTGAGGCTCGTGCCGGGAAGGGGCCGGCCCTCGGGGTAGCCGGGGCGCTTGCTGAGCATGTTGATGACGTCCATGCGCCAGCCGTCCACGCCCTTGTCGAGCCAGAAGCGCATGATGTCGTAGACCTCTTGCCGCACCCGGGGGTTCTCCCAGTTCAGGTCCGGCTGCCTCCGGCTGAAGAGGTGCAGGTAGAACTCGCCGCTGCGCTCGTCCTTCTCCCAGACCGAGCCGCTGAAGTACGACTGCCAGCGGTTGGGCGGCTGGCCGTTCTGCCCCTTCTTCCAGATGTAGTAGTCGCGCTTGCCGGACCGCGGATCCGAGCGGGACTCGATGAACCAGGGGTGCTCGTCGCTGGTGTGGTTCACCACCAGGTCGAGCATGATCTTCAGGCCGCGCGCGTGGGCCTCCCGGAGCAGCTCCTCGAAGTCGGCCATGGTGCCGAACTCGGCCATGATGGTGCGGTAGTCGGAGATGTCGTAGCCGTTGTCGTCGTTGGGCGAGGCGTAGATGGGCGACAGCCAGAGCACGTCCACGCCCAGACGTTTGAGGTAGTCGAGCCGCCGGATAATGCCGCGCAGGTCGCCGATTCCGTCGCCGTTGCTGTCCTGAAAGCTGCGGGGATAGATCTGATAGACGACGGCGTCCTTCCACCAGGGGATTGCGGATTCCGGCACGACACACCTCCAGGGGATGCGCTATCTACCTTACGGGTAGTGAATCCCAAGGAGGGCTCGGATGCTCAAGAAAGTCGCGTTCACGATGTTTCCGGTGAAGGACCCGCAGCGGGCGAGGGCTTTCTACGAGGGAACACTCGGGCTCACTCCCGGAAGCAAGGCGCCCAATGGGGTCTGGACCGAGTACGACCTGCCGGGCGGAGGCTGTCTGGCGCTGTTCAAGACCGACGACATCCAGCCGAGCGCGTCGGCGGGAGGAAGCATCGCGTTCGAGGTCGAAGACCTGGATGCGCTGATCAGCCGGCTCAAGTCCGAGGGCGTCCAGTTCAAGGCCGAGATGGTTCACTCCCCCGTGTGCAGGATGTCGGTCATCCTCGACTCCGAGGGCAACTCGATCATCCTGCACAAGCTCAAGAATCGATAAGCGGGCCGCAGGTCAGGCGGCAATCTGGAGCCTGCGGTTCATCTGCACCGATTGGGCGAGCGCGTTCATGTCCGAGCCCTCGTAGTTGGCGGAGAAGACGCGGTTCTTGAAGTCGTTGCGCGACATCTTCTCCTCGTCGCCCCAGGGGTTGGTGAAGTGCACGTAGTCCTTGCCGTTCTCCTTCGAGGTGCCGGTAACGAGCACCTCGTGGAAGGAGTGCTGCTTGCCCGGCTCCTCGAAGCGCATGCCCGTCAGCACGTTGCGGTCCTGGGACAGCTCCGAGTCGATCAGCCGCATCGCGTCGTCCTTCTTGTTGTCGCCGAACTCCGCTGACTTCATGTTCTTGCCGTAGATGGCGTCGTTGAGCTTGTCGAGCCCCGTGGAGGTGGCCCCGGCGCCCTTGCCCGACTTGTCGTCGTAATCCCTCTCCAGGTTGGCCACTTCCATCAAGCTGGGGGCCATGATGCGCTGGTTGATGGAGCGGTTGGAGCCGTCGTCCTTGAAGGACGCCTCCTTCTCGCGGTGGAGCGTCGTCTTGCCATCCGCCAGCTCCACCTTGCCCTCCTTGCTGGCCAGGCCCATGGAGATGCGCGCGTACTCGGCGGGGTTCTTCTCCGCCAGGTTGATGCTCAGCGCGGTGGGAGCGCAGGTGCCCTTGGAGCCCTGGTTGATGGAGCTGGGGGTGGCCAGCTCCCGGGCCAGGGTGCCCGCGAAGTCGCCGCGGTGCACGCCCTTGGCCAGGTCATCGCCCTTGGCCGCGCGCGCCAGGTGGTCCAGCGTGGTGCCCTCGCCCTTGAAGTCACGGTCCCCGGGCAGCTTGCCCTGGAAGAGCAGCTTCTGGAGCGCCAGCTGCTCCGAGCCCTTGTCGTGGTAGGTGGCGATGGCGTCCTTGACCTCCTTGTACTGCTTGCGCTCGCCGTCCGAGAGCTTGGACAGCGCCTCCGTCTCCAGCTTCTCGTTGGCCTTCACGAGCTTGGAGGCCTGGGCCTCCTCCTTCTTGCCGGTGGCCTTGCCGTCCCGGCCGTTGTTCGTCACGTGCCAGTCCTCGCCGCGCTTCTCGTTGGACTTGGGGTTGAGGAACTCGTCCGCCTTGGCCACCGCGTCCTTATATGCGGGCGGCAGCTCCTTCTCCTTCGCGGGCTGCGCCTTGTCGGCGGGCCCCGCCTTCTTCGCCTCCTCGAACATCGACTTGCCCGAGTGGCCCAGCTCCTTGTTCTCGGCCTTGTTCTCGGTGGCCTTCTGCGGCTGAGCAGCGGCGGGGGTCGCGGCGGCGGCGGTGGTGGGGAGGCGGGAAGCAACGGGGCGGTTCGTCAGGGCGGGGAGGGTCATGCCTTCCTCCCATAGCCAGCCGCGTGCCAATGTAGGGCCCCAGTAATTTCAGGGATTTAGCGCGCGTGTGGGGATGGCGTTCTGATACCTCCAGTTGCCCACCTGATCACAACAGTTACCAGGCGAAGAGGGACACTTCGGCCAGCGAGAACAGGATGCGGCGGCCGGAGACATCCTCGCTCTGCGCGTCCACCTGAAGCCGCAGGTGCTGCACCGGGACCGTGCTCTGCAGGGGCACGTCCAGGAACACGGGGAGCTGTTCGTACTGCTCGAGCTTCCCATCGAACGGCGAGTCCCACGAGGTGCTGTGGGCGAAGGCCGCGTTCATGCTGTCGATGGCCGACTGCTGGAGGTCGCGCGTGCGCAGGACGAGGTCGGCCAGGGGGAACCAGCTCGCACCGTCCACGCTGCCTTCCAATTGGAGGCGCTCGGTGCCGGTGAACACGTGGCCGTACTCCACAGTGGCCACCTCCCGTCGCTGCGTTCGCGGTGGCTCCGACGGGTTCGCCTCTTCCGGCTTCGGCTCGGCCCCAACAGAGGCTTGCTCCCTTTCCGCAGTTCTCCACTACTTGGCCAAGGACGGCATCTCTTCCAGCCTTGGCGCCACCCGCGCTTTGTGGCATCCGCTTCTTATTTAGTTCCTGCCAAGCCGCTCACGCGGGCCCTACCGCTCCTTTGGGGAGCGACTGTGCAGCGCCATGACGCTGACAAGGCACCCAGCACACGTAGGAAGCTTTGTGCTGTGCTGCCAGAAAGTTAGTGCGCGCTTCCATGGGAGTCGTGAATGATGCCTATGACAGCACTATGTGTGAGAACTTCTTCGCGACACTCGAAAGCTAACTGCTGCCCTGCTGTCACATCACTTGAATAGAGAGGCACACTTTGGCCTCGTCGATTTCTCCGCAGGTGGGTACAACCGTCACCAACTCATCTTTGCGCTCGACTGGCAACCACTTGTCGACCATAAAAGAGCACGTCGGTGCCGATTTAAGCCCCAATCTCTGGTTTTTTCCACGATGTTAGACTAGCGCAAACCATGAAAAAACACCCGTCTGAAAAAAGAATTCAGAAATGGATCGAGTTGCTCGCGAGAAAGGGCAAACTCCATCAAGCTATTGCTGAAACCCATGAAATGAAAAGCCTCTTTTCTGCAGATTATGAGAAAAAGCATGCCCCTGAATTCTCTGTCGATTATTTGATCAGAAAGAAGACTGTAAAAGCTGCCCAATGTGTTCTTGCTGCGCTTGAGAATGTCATTGTGGTTTCTGCCACAAAAAACATATCTAAGACGCCAGGGGAACGCTTGTTGCCGGATCTTGTTTTGCTTAATAAAGCAGAGAACGCAATAGTGCTGGTGGAGATAAAACGTTCAGAGAAAACTGAGCGAGAAACAGTTACCGAACTCTTGGGATATGAACAAGAAATACGTAACCAATTGCCATTTATAGCCGATGCCAGTCTCTACCTTCTTGTGGTTTCTGTCGACTTTTCAGGTTTGTTAGATCATGCGCTGTCTAATTTGATTGTTTGGGGGAAAAGAGAAATTCTTGCATTGCGCGTTAATTACTCTGGCAGCAAATGGAAACTGGTCGTACATTTTCCAAGCGCCTGGGAGGACTTGCGCTACGACGGCCTGCCTTCAGATGTGATCACGACAGCAGATATTCATATTGACCATAAAAGAGGGACTGACAAAATATCCAGTCCTGAGCAACTGGTTCAATTGCTGAAAAAAGAGAAAAAGCACATACTGGATGCAGTTCAAGCACTTGTCAGGGATTTGGAGAGCGCTCGCTCAAGTGGATTTGTAATCGCCTGGCAAGACATGGTCGACAAAAAGTCGGACTGGGGTCTGACGATAGGCATCGTCGACCCGTTTAGGCTCCTAGGTCAAGCCAATCAAAGCAGAACAGGTAAAAGCCAGACACCGATCAACAAGACTATCGACTTGTTGCCTGAAGGCTCTAGAACCAGTCTAGATGCTATTCGCGCATTAACAAAGAGAGCGCTGACGGCACTTCAATCGCATGGGGACATCAGATTCTCTAAGGTTTTATCATGGGATGATAGGCGTAAGCGCCTTATGGGCCGCGCTCTTCCAATCGAAGTAGACTTCTGGGGAACGCTAGCTGAGCATGTGAGAGAGTATACCACTAACCCTATGATCAGGGAGAGGGTCATTCCCGAGATGGATGCCTATGGCTTGAGTTGGAGAAGCCCGACCATCGGCATATCGTTACTCCATCAGATTACTCGTAATTCCGTTTTTGTGCGCGGCAATATTGGGGCAAGTGGCCTCTTTCAATTAGGCGAACTCCTAGGATATTCTTTGTTGATTTGTAGAAATTTCGGAATACTTTCTCCAAAAGAAAAGCTCATTGCCACTGCCTCGTTGCGCTGGCTTGGGTTCGAGTGTGTAGCAGCATTTAGAGAAATAATATTCAGATACACCACTGCCTCTGACATAGAGCAGGAACCGCCCAGACTGCAGATACCAATGGATGTGGATCCAGTATCATCTGAGAAGTCGCTTAATGATTTCGTTCGATGGATCCTTGAACACTTCATTGGTGAAAAACAGCCAGTGCATGGCCGT
>DASVVJ010000711.1:0-9925 GCA_036389955.1 Myxococcaceae bacterium | reverse complement strand
GCGAAAGATGCTGTTCTCATCGTGAACGTTGATTCCAGAAGGCGGTGAGTGCTCGCAGATAGAGAGGGCCGTTAAATGTGGCATCGAGGCACACCGCGGTCAACGCGTGCCTGCCTCAGTCCCGCAGACCCTCGACGTAGCGGCGCTTGAAGTCCCTGATCTCCGCCAGCCGGAACGTGCCCGGTGCCGGTGTCACCACCTCGGGCGCGTCGTACGGCAGGTTCATGATGCGCTCGTACTCGGCCACCGAGACGCGCTCACGCTTCGCCATCACGGACTCCAGGTCCGCCTGGGCCATGCGCTTCTCTGCATCTTTTCCCACCACGCCCGAGAAGAACTCCGCCGCGCAGCCGCTGCCGTAGGACATCAGCCCCAGCCGCTGTCCCGCCAGCGCTCCGCCCTCACCGTGCAGCAGCCCCGCCAGCGCCAGGTACAGCGAGGCCGTGTACACGTTGCCCACTCGCGCGTTGAGCGTCAGCGACGAGGCCACCTGCGCCTCGAAGCTCGCGCTCGACATGGCCCGCTCCACCCGTGCCTCGGCCGTCATCGCCGGCGCGTTCGGCTGGTCCTCCAAGTCACTCAGCCGCAGCTGCGTGTGCGCCTTGCGCGCCATCTTGCAGAAGGGCACGTGGTACAGAATGCGCGAGAGTTGCTCGCCCGGCAGGTTCGGGCCCCAGCGCACCACCTCGTGTGCCAGCGCCCGCTCGCGCCACCCGCGGTACGCCCCCGACAGCGCGTCCAGGTAGCACTGAATCGAGTAGTGCCCGTCCACCAGCGCCTCGCGCCGCCCCACCGGCCGCCAGAAGTCGTACACGTCCATGCTGCACGAGCCGTTGAGCCCCACGTCCAGCGCCAGCAGGTCCGGCTGCTCGGATACCAGCAGCGCCACCGCTCCCGCGCCCTGCGTGGGCTCGCCCGCCGTGTTCAGTCCGTACCGGGCAATGTCCGAGCACACCACCACCGCCACCCGGCCCGCTCCCGCCCCCGAGGCAATCCACTCCGTGGCCGCCATCAGCCCCGCCGTGCCGCCGTAGCACGCGTGCTGCGTGTCATAGACGCGCATCGTCCGAGGCAGCTTCAGCAGCCCCTGGACGTGCGAGGCCACCGGCTTGGAGTGGTCCACCCCCGTCTCCGTGCCCACCACCAGCATGCCGATGCGCGCCGGATCCACGCTGTTCACCCGCAGCAGCCGCGCCGCCGCCGAGGCCGCCAGCGCCACCGCGTCCTCGCCCGGATCCGCCACCGCCATCTCCCGCGCGCCCAGCCCCGAGGTGTACTTGGCCGGATCCACCCCGCGCGCCCGGGCCAGCTCTTCGATGTCCACGTAGCGGCGGGGAACGGCGATGGCCAGCGCTTCGATTCCAACGGCTTTCTTCATGGCTCGATGTCTTTCTTGGGAAATTCACTGGGCGCCGCCACGGGGCCCGGCACCTCCAGGCCCCGGACGAACAGCTCCACCATGCCGTCGGCGATCTGGTCCTCGGTCAGCCGCCCGTCCGGCTTGAACCACTTGTAGACCCACAGCACCATGCCCAGGAACGAGAACGCCACGATGGTGGGCTCCACTGGCCGCATGCGCCCCAGCTTCACCGCCTCGGCGAACGTGTCCTCGAGGAAGCGCACGTAGTTCTTCTTGCGCCGGTCGATGTGCTCGCGCGCCTCGCCGGTGAGCGTGGCGTGCTCGTGCAGGATGATGATGACCTCCTTGCTCGCCCCGCGCGTCACCAGCTCGATGTTGCGGCGCATGCACGCGCTCAGCCGCTCCACCGGATCCGCGATGTCCTTCACCTTCTCCAGGACCTGGTTTTCGAACAGGTCCATGCCGTAGCGCATGATGGAGAAGAGCAACTGCTCCTTGTTCTGGATGTGGTGGTAGAGCCCCGCCTTCGTCAGCCGGCACGCGTCGGCGATCTCCTGCATGGAGGTGCCCTCGTAGCCGCGCTCGCGGATCAGCCTCGCCGCCGTCTCCAGAATGGTCCGGTAGCGCTCTCCGTCATCCGGCTTGCGTCCCGTGGATGTCACCTGCGTGCGCCTCCCGGCTGGATGGGCTTACACCCGAAGCCTACCGACCGGTCGGTAGTATGCAATAACTCCATGCGTCAACCACCCCTGGTCCCAGCGGCTCTCACGGCCGGTTGCCAGGCAGGTGCGCCGGCCCTCGGAGGCCGGACAGGGTGGGGTGGCGCTGTTATGAGCACCCCGTGCAGGGGGCCGAGAGAGAGAGAGCCGTCATGTCGAGCGAGAGCCCGGCCGCCGCGCGCGCTTCGGGGTTCGCCTATGCCCTGGCGGCCTACCTGGCCTGGGGGCTGTTCCCCATCTATTGGAAGCAGCTCACCCGCGTGCCGCCCCTGCAACTCATTGCCCACCGGGTGGTCTGGTCCTTCGTCTTCATGCTGGGGCTGCTCACCGTCTTCAAGCGCTGGCCCGAGGTGCGGCGCGCGCTGAGCCAGCGCAGAACCCTGGCGGCGCTGCTGCTGTCCACCGCGCTCATCTCCTCCAACTGGTTCCTCTTCATCTGGGCGGTCAACACCGGCCACGTGCTGGAGGCCAGCCTCGGCTACTACATCAACCCGCTGCTCAACGTGGTGCTCGCGCGCCTCTTCCTGGGTGAGCGGCTGCGCCCGCTGCAATGGGTGGCGGTAGGGCTGGCGGCGCTCGGCGTGCTCTACCTCACGGTGGGCATGGGCATGCTGCCGTGGGTGTCTCTGGTGCTGGCGCTTACCTTCGGTGTCTACGGGCTGGTGCGCAAGCTGGCCCCGGTGGAGCCGCTGGCAGGGCTGGCGGTGGAGACGGGCTTCGCCGCGCCAGTAGCGGTGCTTTACCTGCTCGCGGTGCCGCTGGCGCAGCAGGGCCAGTGGCTGGCGGGCACTGCTCGCGAGTCCCTGCTCCTGCTGGGCAGCGGCCTGGCCACCGCGCTGCCGCTGCTGTGGTTCGCCATGGGCGCCAAGCGGCTGCGCTACTCCACGCTGGGCATCCTTCAGTACCTGGCTCCCACCTGTCAGCTGGGCCTGGCGGTGCTGGCCTATGGCGAGCCGTTCACCTCGCGCCACGCCGTCACCTTCCTGCTCATCTGGACCGCGGTGCTCATGTACGCCGCCGACAGTGTGCGGGGCAGTCGCACTCCGCATGCCCCGCTGCCCGCGGCGGGCCGGAGCGTATGAAGAACTGGCTTTGTCAGACCCTGGTTGTAACTACTTGCGCACTCCGGGTGTTCAACCTGGGGCAGCGGTTTCCGCGGCGGCGCGTGCCTCTGGCCACACTCCCTCCCAGAGGTGCTTCGAGGTGCGCGCCGCCGCTTCTTTTCCGCGGATCAGAACTTCTCGCTGGCGGGGCGCAGGTCCAGCTCCTGGGTCCACGCGCTGGGGTGCTGCGTGTGGAGCTGCCAGTAGCTCTCGGCCGGGAGCGCGCACCTATATAAGGAGTTGAACCGAAGGCGCTGGAGGCACGGGGTGGTTCGAGTCGTCGAGGGGGACCTGCTGGACCAGCGCGTGGACGCCATCGTCAACGCGTGGAACCGGAACATCCTCCCGTGGTGGCTGCTGTTGCCGCAGGGGGTGTCGGGGGCCATCAAGCGGCGCGGGGGGCTGCAGCCCTTCCGGGAACTGCGCCGGGTGGGGGCCATGCCGCTGGGCACGGCGGTGGTCACCTCGGCGGGACGGCTGCCCTACCAGGGCATCATCCACGTGGCGGGCATCAACCTGCTGTGGCGAGCGTCCGAGCAGTCCATCCGGGACTCGGTGAAGCACGCGCTCGCGCGGGCGCGGGAGCACGGGTGGCGCACGCTGGCGTTCCCCATCATCGGCGCGGGCAGCGGAGGCTTCAACGAGGAGCGGGCGCTGGCGGTGATGCTCGCGGCGCTGGAGCCGGGCACGGAGGACCTGGACGTGACGGTGGTGCGATACCGGAAGCGGTGAACAGGGTCCCCCATATAAGGAGATGAACCCCGGCACCCTGGCCAGCTATGAAGGGCCCGCATGAGCTCTCCCGCTGTGCGCCTGCTCGATCTGCTGTGGGACCGCTACGCCGCCGAGGTGCCCTACGCGCGGACCTTCGTTCAGCTGTCCGGAGGCAGCTTCCGCAACGACCACGTGGCGCTGCGCTCGCTGGCCAGGCCCGGCAGCGGCATCGCCCTCTTCGAGCGCGTGTTCGAACGCCTCGGCTGGAAGCGCGCGGGCGAGTACACCTTCCCGGACACGCACCTGGCCGCCATCTACATGGCACACCCCGAGGGTCTGCCGCGCATCTTCATCTCCGAGCTGAAGCAGGAGGAGCTCTCCGCGCGCGCCCGGCAGCTGCTCTCCGTGCTGCCCGCGGATCCGCCGCCGCCCGAGTCCGTGGAGGCGCTGGCCCAGTGGTTCTCCGCGCCCCCGCCGCCCGAGGAGTCCGCGCTGCTCGAGCTGGAGAAGGAATCCCAGTACGGGGCGTGGCTGCTGGCGTTCGGCCGCAAGGTGAACCACTTCACCGGCTCGGTGGATGACGTGGAGGTGTGGCAGCGCCGCATGCGCGAGGCCGGCGTGCCCATGAAGGCCGACATCGAAGGCGCCCCGGGCACGCACCTGCGGCAGACGGCTACCCACGCGGCGCCGCTGCCGGTGACGCTCCAGGGCGGAGGTACCCGCGCGTGGCCCTACGCCTACTTCGAGATCGCCCAGCGCTCCGGGGGCTTCGACGGCTTCCTCGGCCCCCAGGCCCGTGCCCTCTTCGACATGACGAAGCGGGGCACGTAGCGCGAGCCCAGGCCATCACAAAAAAAATCCGCCCCACTCCTTCTCAGTGCCCCACTCAGGGGCTTTGCAAGGAGCAGGGACATGAAGCGAGAGACAATCGTTCGAGCCTGGAAGGACCCGGAGTTCCGCGCTGGCCTCACCTCCGAAGAGCGGTCAGCCCTGCCAGAGTGCCCAGCCGGTACGGCGTTCACCGACCTGGATGAACAGGAGCTGGCGGATGCCGTGGGTGGAGCGTTCTATCTCGAGGGCATCGATGGGTGCATCTGCTCGGACTGGACGATGCCGGTGACCACCACGAGGACGTTCACCACCACGCGCCTCAACGACACGCTGCGGTTCGACCCGGTCGTGCTGGACAAGACCGCGGTGCTCACGAAGCAGTTCTGAACCGGGTTCACGTCACAAGCCGTGCTCCGGGAACTCCTATTTCATGTCCGCGCCCCCCCCGGCTCGGACGCATTTAGGAGTTCCCCACAATGGATACGTCTCTGATCATCAAAGCCTGGAAGGACCCCGAGTTCCGTGCCCGTCTGTCCCCCGAGCAGCGGGCCTCGCTTCCGGAGAGTCCCTCGGGCAGTCCGCTCAACGAGCTGGGCGAGGAAGCGCTGAGCGACATCATCGGTGGACGCCCGATTCTCGAGGGCAACACCGGGTGCATCGGCCAGGTCCGGGCCACGTGCGGCATCGTGATGTGTGACATCGCCTTGCTGTGACCGCCCTTCCAGGAACACCCCACACCCTCCTCTCCGCCGAGGCTCGCATGCACGCGCTCCCACCCCCATTCCCCTGGAAGAAAGCGACATTCCTTCACGAGCGAGCCTCGGCCCGGGAGGAGCCGGACACCGGGGATGCCGCCAGTGAGCCGTGGCAGCACCTGCTCCAGGAGGTCCTCGAGGAGCGGCACGCATCGGAGCCGCTGCCGGACGTGTTCCAGGCCCCCGCCAGCGCGGGGCAGCCGAGGATGCCGTTCTCCGGCTTTCTCCACCCGTTTCTCCGGCTCGGAGCGGCCCGGCTTCGCGAGGGCCTCGCGGCGCTTCAGGCACGGCACCCCTCGGAGCATCCGCTGGTGGATCCGCGGCTCGAAGTCATCCTGTTGGACAACCTGGTGCAGCGGCTGCACGAGCTGGCAGGGCGCGTCCTCATCCTGGAACTCAACGTGGCCCGGATGATGGACCAGCTCTCGGGCACCACGCCGCAGGAGCGCTTCCACTACTTCTCCACCGTGCGACTCAAGGATCCGGAGGCCCGCGCCGCCATCCTGAAGGAATACCCGGTGCTCGCCCGGCTGATGATCACCGCGCTGGAGCGCTGGCGGGAGGCCAACCTGGAGTTCCTGGAGCACCTCGCGGCGGATCGCGAGCCGCTCAGCCAGAGGTTCCTCGGCGGCGGCGAGCTGGGAACGCTCGTCGCCATACAGGGCGGCATCTCGGACTCGCATCGCGGTGGACGCGGCGTCGTCCTGCTGCGGTTCAGCTCGGGGCTGCGGCTCGTGTACAAGCCGAAGTCGCTCGCGGTGGACGTGCACTTCCAGCGGCTGGTCGAGTGGTTCAACGCGAAAGAGGCGCGATACCCGCACCGCGTGCTCCAGGTGCTGGACCGCGAGGACCACGGCTGGGTCGAGTACGTCACGTGTACCGGCTGTGACTCCCGCGAGGGGCTCCAGCGCTTCTACTGGAGGCAGGGCAGCTTCCTGGCGCTGCTGCACCTGCTGTCCGCGGTGGACTTCCACCTGGAGAACCTGATCGCCTCGGGTGAACACCCGGTGCTGGTGGACCTGGAGGCGCTCTTCCATCACCGGACTCCGAACGCACCGGGAGAGCGGGCGCGCGCGCGGGCCTGGGCGATGTTGGATCAGTCCATCGTCTCGGTGGGCATGCTGCCCATCTTCCTCTATGGCCGGGACGGCCAGGCGGGGCTGGACATGAGCGGACTGGGCGGCGAGGCCGGACAGCTCACGCCGCAGCGGATCGCCATGGTGGAGAACTCCGGCAGCGACACCATGCGGATGGTCCGCCGCCAGGGGGTGATGCCGGGCTCGAACAACCGGCCCCGGCTGGGGAACGAGGTGGTGGATGCCTCGGACTTCACCGAGGACATCGTCCAGGGCTTCCAGGAGACGTACGCGCTGCTGATGCGGCACCGCGAGGAGCTGATGCCACGCCTGCGGGCCTTTGGCGGCGTGGAGGTCCGGTTCATTGCCCGCGCCACCCAGCGCTATGCGCTGCTGCTGCACGAGAGCCACCACCCGGACTTCCTGCGAGATGGGCTGGAGCGCGACAAGGTGCTCGACCACCTGTGGGCGGAGGCCAGCCACCAGCCCGCGCTGCGCCCGCTCGTGCCCTTCGAGCACGCGGACCTGCGGCTGGGAGACATTCCCTTCTTCACCGCCCGGCCCGGCGAGCGCCACCTGTGGAGCAGCGCTGGCCAGTGCATCCGGGACTACTTCCCGCGGGACAGCTTGAGCACGGTGCTGCACCGGCTCGAACGGATGAACGAGCAGGACTGCGCCATGCAGGTGTCCTTCATCCGCAAGGCGATGGTGTCGCTGGACAAGGGCCGGACGCCCACGCGCAAAGCCTCGCCGGTGGAGGAGGCCGAGTCCCTGCCAGAGGCTACACCCGAGGAGTGCCTGGCCGCCGCCGTCGCCATCGGCGAGGACCTGGCGAGCAAGGCGATCCGAGGCGGCAGGGATGCGAGCTGGATCGGCATGAACCTGGAGGACATGCGGCAGTGGCGCTGGAGCCTGTCCCCGGTGGGCACCGACCTGTACGAGGGCACGGGAGGCCTGGCGCTCTTCTTCGCGTACCTGGCCAAACAGACCGGCCGCACGGACTTCCAGGAACTGGCGCGCGAGGCTCTGGAGCCGGTGCGGGAAAGCTGGCGCGAGCCGGAGCGAAGCAGCACCACGGGCGTGGGCGTCTTCGTGGGGCGCGGCGCCGCGGTGTATGCGCTCAGCCACCTGGCGGCACTGTGGAACGAGCCCCACCTGGTGGACGAGGTGCTCGCGGGACTGCCGGCCCTGGAGCCGCTCATCGACACGGACACGCGGCTGGATCTGCTGAGCGGCTCGGCGGGGCTCGCGGTGGCGCTGCTCGGACTCTACCGGCGCACGGGAGACGCGCGGCTGCTGGAGACCGCGAAGCGCTGCGGCGAGCGGCTCATGGCCACGGCGGTGCCGATGGGCGAGGGTGCGGTGGGCTGGAAGTGCGAGGTGGGGGCACAACCCCTGGCGGGCCTCTCTCACGGTGTGGCGGGCATCAGCTGGGCGCTGTTGGACCTGGCGGACGCGACGGGAGACAAGCGCTACCAGGAGCTGGCCCGCCGGGGCCTGGCCTATGAGCGCAAGCTGTTCGTCCCCGAGCGGGGCAACTGGAAAGACCTCCGGGCTCCAGGCAGCAGCGCGGAAGGCACCGAGGGCCACTTCATGGCCATGTGGTGCCATGGGGCCTCGGGCATCGCGCTCGGCAGGCTGCGCTCCATGCTCTACATGGACGTCCCTGCTGTCCGCGCCGAACTCGCCATGGCCCTCGGGACCACCTGGCGCGCGGGCTTCGGCGGCAACCACAGCCTGTGCCACGGTGACGTGGGCAACCTGGAGGTGCTGCACCTGGCGGGCAGGCTGCTCGACGAGCCCCGGTGGACACGGGCGGCGCTGAAGCGGGCCACCTACGTCCTTCGCCAGGCCAGCGAGGGAGGCTGGCGCTGCGGTCTGCCCAGGGGCAGCGAGAGCCCCGGCCTGCTCATGGGCCTGGCGGGCATCGGCCATGGCCTGCTGCGGCTCTCCTCACCGGACCGTGTGCCAAGCCTCATCGGCCTGGAGCCGCCCCCGGGTTGCCCCTGACGTCAGGAAGGTGCTCACGCGCCTGCGTGAGGACCTGCTCGCGCGCGGCGGGTAGCGCCGCTCAGGTCTTGACCGGCAAGGTCAGCATGAAACGTGCGCCCTTGCCGGTCCCCTCGCTCGCGGCCTTGATCTCACCCCCCAGCTCGCTCGCGGTGATGGCACAGCTGTGCAGTCCGAAGCCGTGTCCGCCCTCGCGCGTCGTGAAGCCGTACTGAAACAGCCGGCCCATGTTCTCCTCCGGAATGCCAATTCCGTTGTCGGAGACCTCGAACGTCACGGCCTGGTTTCCCTCTCCCCGGATCCTGAGAGACAGGGTGCCCTGCTGCCGGCCCGCCCGCTCGATGGCACTCGACGCGTTGCTGATCAGGTTCACCAGGATCTGCACCACCTTGTGCCGCTCCACGCTCAGCACCGGCACGTCGGCGAAGTCCCGCTCGACGGTGATGCGCTCGCGGTCTCGCTCGACCTTGGTGATGCGCAGCGCATCTTCCACGAGGACGGCGGGGGAGATCTCCTCCCGGACGCCCTCGACCCCCGCGTAGTGCTGCTGCCACGCGACGACCTCCTTCGCATGGTCCAGCATCCGCATCAGCTCACTGAACTCGCCCAGTGCCTGCTTCTGGTCCTCCTCGAGCACCTGGGACAGCTTGCGGATGAAGGCTGGCACCAGCTTTCCCCGTCCGCCCTCCCGGAAGAACGGGCCCAGCTCGTGCTGGTTCTGGTCGAGCAGGTCGGCGATCTTCGTCAGGTCCTTGCTCCGCCACGTACTGACGATCTGGCGCGCGGCCTCCGCCGCGATGTTCACGCTGTTCAGGGCGTTGCCCAGGTTGTGGAGCACACTGGTGGCGATCTCCGCCATGCCGGCCTTGCGCGCCGTGTCGAGCAGCCGCGCATGCATCGCATCGCGCTCGCGCTGGGCCTGCTGCCGCTCCTCGACCTGCGCCATCAACAGCTCATTGGTCGCCCGTATCTCCTGGTTGCGCGAGGCAACAGCATTGATGACATCGTTGATGCCCGAGACGAGCTGCCGGTAGCCGCCAGAGAAGGCCGCAGCGTTGCCCCGCACGTCCATTCTCCCGTCACGCAGCGCATCGAAGATGTGCCCGGTCTCCCGGAGCAGGCGGTTCAGTACGCCCTGCATCTCCTGGAAGGCCGTGGCCAGGTCGCCCAGCTCGTCCTTGCGCTGACGGAAGACACTGCCCTCCAGGCGGCCCTCGGCCAGCTTCCGTGAGGCGGCGATCACCTCGCCCAGTGGCCTCACGATGACCCGGTTGGTGAAGAAGATGCTCAGCCCCAGGGTGCTCGCGCCCACCAGCAGGATGAAGGACATCAGGGCCAGGCTCAGGTTCCGGTTGTC
>DASVVJ010000710.1:0-2710 GCA_036389955.1 Myxococcaceae bacterium | reverse complement strand
AACAACGAGACGTACGCGCGCAACTACGGCACCTACCCGTGGACCCGCAGCCTGTGGGCCCGCATCGCCGAGGAGCTGGCCTTCAGCGGCGCCAAGGCGGTGATGTTCGACGCGGTGATGGACGAGCGCTACACCGACGCGAGCGCGGACCTGGCCTTCTCCCAGGTGCTTCGTCACACCGGGCTGCCCTTCTATCTGGGGGTGTCCACGCACCCGGCTGCGGCACCGCTGCCCAAGGTGGAGCCCCTTCCGCCCCAGGCCGCGCCTCCTACCCCGGCACCGGCTCCGCCGCCCGACGAGGAGGAATTCACCGAGACGGACACCGGGGAGCAACCGGTGGACCCCATGGAGGTGGCGCGGGCGGTGGCATTCCCGGTGAAGACGGACGGGCGCCCGCTGCCGGTGCTGGAGTCCGAGCCGACCCCGGGCCTGCGCCATCCGCACTACCCGGTGCCGCCCATCGGAGCGCTGCTCCAGGACGTGGACGGCTTTGGCCTGGTCGAGGTGGAGCCGGATCCGGACGGGCTGATGCGGCGCACGCGCTTCGCATACACGGATGGAGTGAACACCTACGTCACCCTGCCGGTGGCGGTGATGGCGGATCTGTTCGAGGCCCAGCAGCTCGAGTTCTCCGGCCGGACGATGCGGCTGGGCAAGCGGGAGTTCGAGGTGAACCCGGATGGCAGCGCGGGGCTGGACTTCGGCGGCACGCTGCACGAGCGCTTCCAGATCATCCCGCTGGTGGCGGTGCTGGACGCGTGGGTGAACCGCAGCAAGGGCAGGCCCACCGGGCTGTCGGACGACCTCTTCGACGGGAAAATTGTCGTCATTGGCGGCACGGCGATCGGCGTGGGAGACACCAAGGGCACGCCGTTCGCGGCCTCGACGCCGGGGGTGAGCAAGCAGCTCGCGGTGCTGGAGAACCTGCTCAGTGGACGCTTCATCACCGAGGCGCCCTTCTGGATGAGCCTGGTGTTCGCGCTGGGGCTCTCGCTGCTGTCCACGGTGGTGCTGATGACGCTGCGCAAGCCGGTGCTGGAGCTGGTGTGGCTGCTGGGGCTGGTGCCGTTCGTCTTCGTGGTGATGGGCGCCGTGCTGGGGACTCAGCGGGTGCATGTGCTCGCGGCGTTTCCCGCCATCGCGGGGGTCCTGGCCAGCATGGCGGCGGTGGCCTCCAACCACCTGTTCGCCAACCGCGAGGTGGCATTCATCCGCCAGGCCTTCAGCCGCTACATGGAGCCCAGGCTCATCGAACAGATGATCGATGAGAACCAGCTGCCCAAGCTGGACGGCGAGCAGCGCGAGGTGACGGCCTTCTTCAGCGACATCCGCGGCTTCTCCACCTTCTCCGAGCGCTTCAAGGACAACCCGCACGAGCTGGTGCGGGTGCTCAACCAGTACCTCACACGGGTGAGCTCCGCGCTGCTGCGCGAGGGCGGGTGCCTGGACAAGTACATCGGCGACGCGGTGGTGTGCCTGTTCGGCGCTCCGTACAACCACCCGGACCACGCGGTACGCGCCTGCCGCGGCGCCCTGGCGGTCCGGGACGAGGTGGACCGGCTGCGCGAGCAGTTCCGCCGGGAGGGCCTGCCGGACGTGTACACGCGCATCGGCCTCAACAGCGCGAACCTCTTCGTGGGCAACTTCGGCAGCGAGCAGCTCTTCGACTACACGGCCATTGGCGACGGCATGAACCTGGCGGCACGGCTGGAGGGCGCGAACAAGGCCTACGGCTCGCTCATCATGATCGGCCCGATGACGTACCAACTGGCGAAGGAGCACATCGAGGTGCGCGAGCTGGACTGGGTGCGCGTGGCGGGCAAGACGGAGGCGGTGACGGTGTACGAGCTGCTTTCTCTCAAGGGGGATCTCTCGGAGCATAAGCGCCAGACGGTGGAGGCCTACAGCCTGGCGCTGGCGCTCTACCGGCAGGGGCGCTTCTCGGATGCGGCGGCAGTCCTGGTTGATCAGGTGAAATATGATCCCCACGACGGGCCCACCGAGGCGCTGCTCGCGCGCTGCCGCAAGTACGAGGCCGCACCTCCCAAGCCGTTCGACGGGGTGGCCAACCTGGACAAGTAAGCGAAGGCGAGGACTGCATGCGCATCACAGCAAAGAGAGTGGTGGCCGTGTTGGCCCTGTGCGCCGCGGGCACGGCGCTGGCGGTGAAGCCAGGGGCCGCGCTGTTCGTGAAGGCCCGGAACACGCGGCTGATGGCCAGCGCCTCCCCCACCGCGGACGCGGTCGCCATCCTCCAGCCCGGTCAGCAGGTGACGTGGCTGGGCGCGGACCCCAAGAACAAGCAGTGGCACCGCGTCGAGGCGAACGGCAAGCAGGGCGTGGTGTTCCAGTCCAACCTCTCGCCCAAGGCGCCCCAGCTCGAGCTCATCGCCCAGAACGGCGTGCGGCAGGTGGACCCGGTGGCCTTCGCCAACTCTGGCGCGGCGGTGAAGCTGCTGGGGGACGCCGCCATCTCCTACGGCAACAGCAAGGGCAAGGACTACGGCCAGGCGGCGGAGCAGCTCCGGCAGCTCGGAACGCTCGCGCGGGAGATTCCGCTCCAGGACGTCTCCGAGCGGGCGCGGCAGGCCAGGCTCCTGCCCGTCGTGGGCCCGCAGAGCGGAGGCACGCCATGAGCGGCCGGAGGCTGTGGGCGATCCTGGGCGTAGGTGCCCTCGCCCTCTCTTGTGGAAGCTCACGCCCGGCGCGT
>DASVVJ010000709.1:0-5771 GCA_036389955.1 Myxococcaceae bacterium | reverse complement strand
GGCCGAGCGCTGGGACGGCCAGAGCGTCCACGCCTTCCGCGGAACCTATGGGGACTACCTGCTCGGCAAGGTGGGCAAGGTCTTCCCTGACCTGCGAGCCGGCGTCCTGCCCTGAGCAACCAGTCCAGCATGCTTGACACGCCGCCCTCGCATCGCCTTGGATGCGAACCGGTATTCGCATTCGCGTTCAGGCCCCATGTCCGCCACCACTCCTACTCCCAGGGCGCCGCTCCAGGCGCGCAGCCGTGACACCCAGGCCCGCATCCTTGAGGCGCTGCGGGCGCTGCTGACGGAGAAGCCGCTGGATGCCATCGGGGTGCAGGAGCTCGCCCTGCGCGCAGGCGTGTCGGTGGGGGGCTTCTACCGGCGCTTCTCCACGAAAGAACACGCGCTCGCCCACATCCTCTACGAGGGCTACGTGGCGCAGATGGAGGAGGCCGCCACCCGCGTCCTGGAGCCGGCACGCTGGGAGGGAGTGCACACCGCTGAGCTGGTGCGCGCGTACTTCGGGATGATGGAGGAGGTGTCGCAAGAGCACTTGCCCGTGCTGCGCGAGCTGGTGCGGCGCCACCGCGAAAACCCGGACGAGATGGCGCAGAGCGAGGCGGGGCAGCGCTTCCGCGAGCGCGTCCACGTGCCCTTCGTGCGGCTGCTCTCCGGCCGCGCCGGTACCTTCTCTCACCCCGACCCGGAGCTGGCGCTGCGCTTCGCCTTCTCCGGCTGCTCCTCCATCATGCGTGAGGCCATCCTCTTCCCGCACATGCAACCGCGCATGGGCGAGCTGCCGAAAGGCACGCTCGTGGAGGAGCTCACGCGCATGTTCTGCGCCTACCTGGGCGTCCCACTGCCTGCTCCCCTTTCCTCTCCTACTGGAGGTCCACCCGATGCACCCCACCGCCCTACGCCGCGCCGCGGTCCGCGCGCTCCTGCTCCCCGCGCTGCTGCTCCCCGCACTCGCCGCCCTCGCTGATCCCTCACGGGGCGCTGCCCCTGCGAAGGACTCCTCGCCCGCGGCGCTCGTGCGGCAGGTGGCGGATGCGTACGTGGCCGAGAGCGTCCGGCGCTCTCCGCAGCTCGCCGAGCAGGTGGGGACTCCTACGCCCGTGGATCGGTGGACGGACAACACGCCGAAGGCCCTGCGTGCCTGGGAGGCACGGCAGGACGCCTTTCTCGCGCAGCTGTCCTCGGTGGACGCGGCCGCGCTCCAGGGAACGCCCGAGTGGCTCGTGCACGGGATGCTGCGCGAGGCACTCGAGGCGGAGCGAGCGCAGCGGGTCTGCCGGCTCGAGCTGTGGCGAGGGGTGGACCAGATCTTCGGCTGGCATCTGGGCCTGACGCAGGCGGCGGCGGAACAACCGGTGGGAACGAAGGCCCAGCGCGCCCAGGCCCTCACCCGCTGGCGTGCGCTGCCAGGCTTTGTCCGCACGGAGCTGGCGAACGCCCGTGAGGGGCTCGCCCGCGGTTACTCCGTGCCTCGCCCCAACGTCGAGCGCGTCATCGAGCAGCTCGAGGGGATGATCGCACAGGCCCCGGAGCGCTCCCCGTTCTGGAGCCCGGCGGAGCGCAGCGGCTCACCCGCATTCCAGAAGCAGTGGACGGAGGTGCTACGGCGTGACGTGTTCCCCCAGCTGGTCAGCTTCCGGGACTTCCTGAAGAAGGAGTACCTGCCGCGGGCCCGCCTGGAGTCGGGGCTCTCCGCGCTGCCGGAGGGCGCAGCGTGCTACCGGGCCATCGTGCGTGCCTACAGCTCGCTCGATGTGTCGCCCGAGGAGCTGCAGAAGCGGGCCCAGGAGGCGCGCAAGGGGTTGGAGGCGGAACTCGCGCCGCTGGTGCGCCGGCTCACCGGCCACGAGGACCTGCGCGAGGGGCGGCGGGTGCTGGCCACCGACGCGCGCTTCGCCTTCGGTTCCCGCGAGAAGAAGGTCGAGCAGACGCGCGCCGAGTTGGAGCGGGTGCGGGGGCTCGTGACGCGCGCCTTCTCGCGCATCCCCGAGACGCCGGTGGTGCTCGAGGTGGCCGCCGCCTTCCGGGAGGCCTCCTCTCCGCCAGCCTGGTACGAGCCGGCGCCTCTGGATGGCAGCCGCGCCGCCTCCTATTTCCTCAACCTCGGCGGCGCGGAGACGTCGCCGCGCATGGGGCTCGCGCCCTCGGTGGCGCACGAGGCATGGCCCGGTCACCACCTGCAGATTGCCTGGCTGCGCGAGCGCAGCGTGGCGCACCCGGTTCTGCGGCTGCTGTCCACCGCTGCCTTCGTGGAGGGCTGGGGGATGTACGCGGAGCGGCTAGCGTTCGAGACGAGAATGTTCGAGGACGAGCTGATGCACGCCGGGTTGCTCGGGCACCTGACCGACGCGCTCGTGGCGCTGGAGCTGGACCCGGGGATGCACGTCTTCGGCGTCACGCGGGAGCAGGCGGTGCAGACGATGATGACCGTCTCCAGCCGCCCCCGCGCCGAGGCCGAGCGCTATGCGGACCGGCACGCGTCCACCCCCGGCCAGCTGGCGACCTACATGACCGGCTACCTGGAGCTGATGCGCCTGCGCGAGGAGGCCCGGAGCGCGCTCGGGGAGCGCTTCGATCTGCGCGAGTTCCACGACGTGGTGTTGGGGGATGGCCCCCTCGCCCTGCCCCTGCTGCGCCAGAAGCTGGAGCGCTGGGTGGCCGCGAAGAAGACCTGAGGGCCGGTCGTGGGCGAACGCTCCCGGGTGCGGCGAGGCTCCCGGGAAGCTGGTACCTCAGCGGCGCGCCGCCAAAGAGCTTCAGCGCCCGTGTTGGAGACAGGCCCTCGCGCGGCAGTCCCAGCGCGTCACCCACCAGCATCCCCACCAGCGTGCCCGCAAGGAGTTCCCCCCGCGCTTGTGCCTGCATGTGCATAGACAGATGATGCCTCAGTGCAAAGGCGCTCGTCCTGGCGTCAGTCCACAGCACACCGCTTGATTGAAAGGACGTGGCCATGCGTCCTCGCACCTGCAGCGCACGCCTGCTGCTGCTGCTCTCGGCCTGCGCAACGACGGAACCGAGCCTCGGAGAGCTGGAGATCCCGAACCCGAGATTTGCCAACCTTCAGCGGGCAGCGCAGTACCCGTGGACCGATGACGGGCAATGCGTGGTGCGAGAAGCTTCCAACGAATGGCCTGTCCTGGCGGAGCGGTGCTTTCACGCGCTCGATCATGATCGGGTCAGGTTTCGCGATGTCACAGGAAGATGTGCTGTCGCTTCGGCGGGTGCGATCGCAGTGGGCGTGGGACTTTGCGTCTTTGCGGCGCCCGAGATCCTTGTTGGAGCGGTGATCATCGCTGGCGTTGTCGTGGTGGCAGTCGCCATCAAAGAGGAGTTCGATGCCTACGAGCGGAGAGCATCCCGTGAGCGTGCTCGGCCCACCCCCAAGAACCAGCCCAATCCCAAGCAAAGCCCAGAGCCGTTCATTCCACCCACCCCTACTCCGGAGAACCGGGAGGAATGGAGGCAGCGGTGTCTTGACTACTACGTGCGCTGTAGCGAGTTCGTCAAAGGGGATAAGCAGTGGCGCGTCTTCGGGGAGCGCCAGTGTCAATCTTGCTGGTTGATCTGCGAGCGTACAGGCCAGTGGCCAGCAGAAGCGAACGAGAAGCCCTGCCCAGGAGGCGATGGACGGTGAGGCGCACGCGCGAAGACTGGTGGAAGAGCGTCGCTGAGCGGCGCGATGATCACCTGATCAAGCTCTTGAAGAACAGGGTATCCTGGCCGGACTTCAAGCAGGCGATCCTGGCTCAAGAGGCGGAACTGCTCCGGGAGGCGCGGACGCCCTTTGAACGCCGTCACCTTCAGCAGCTTTCCATGCCGGTGCTGTTGACCGAGGCTTACGCGCGGGGCCTCAAGTGGGATGAATTTGGCCCACTGTTGCGCCGTATTCAACGGCTCGGCTACGCAGACATGACCCACCGGATCCATGTGGCGTGTCTTTTCGTCCAATCATTGCCCCGTTTCCCAGAGCGAGCGCGGCAGGCGTTCACCATGCTTGCCGAAGTGGAGGGGATGCTGAAGCGCATCCGCAAGAGTCACTACCTACGCAGAGAAGGAATGCAGGGCATAGCCCATGCACGCGCTGTAGCGGCAGCCGCTGGCGTTCCACCGCCGACGTAGTGCGCGCCATACGATTGAACCAGGTATCGAGGCGTAGGCGTTGGCTGTCGATCCAGGGTAGCCTCCCCTCTCTGAGCAGGGAGGGGAGGCACAGATGAGCTATCTGGCAGGGCCTCGGATCACGTTCTCGGGCCGGTTCCAGGCCGATGTCTCGACGATCAACAACGAGGTCCGGTACTACTACAACAAGGACTTCAAGCCCTCGTTCCAGGAGCGGCTGCCCACCGGCAACGTCCCCGAGGGCGGCTGGTGGAACCCGGATGGCTCCGGGGCCTTCCGGTTGATCGATTGCTCGGTCCAGGGGGCACTCTGGGCCGACGGTACCTGGGTGACCGACAAGACGAAGGACGCTGCCATCGGCCTCTTCGTCGGCAATGCGCTGGGCCGCTCCGCTGGCAAGATGGTCGACCTGGATCCGCAGATGCAGATGGTCTCGGCCATCTGGGGCATGGGCGTGCGGCTCACGGATGGGACGCGTCCCGGCTATGTCACGGGGGACTTCTGGCCCGCCTCATTCCGCGACCTCATGGCCCGGCAGCCGAACGATTCTCCGAATACCCAGCCCCTGGGCGCGGCCTACACCTCGATTCTGCAGAACCTGGTGTGGGATCCGTCGCCCGCGAGCGTGTCCAAGGTGCTTGAGCAGATGCAGGATCTCGTCAAGCAATACGGCTCGGAAGCGGCCCTCTCCATCCGGTTCAGTCTGTACAACTACGGTCGCAACTACAGCGACAGCGTGGCCTCGCAGGGCTACACCTTTGGCAACATCGTCGGAGCCATTGGCGTGGCACTTCCCGATGAACCGAAGAGCTTCGTGCTCGGTCGCCGGTTTGCCCCGACGAGTACTCCCGATTTCCCGCCTCCCCACCTGAGCTACTTCGATGCCATGGTGGACACGGCCTCCAGCGTCGTGTCTGTCGACCTGGGCAACGCCATGCCGCTGGATGCGGAGGGAAAGGTCCGGACCGATCTGGGCCCCTTGTCGCTGGCGGTGCTGACCGTCGCCGACTCCGTCGGGGTGAATGGACAGCCGACCTTCCTCGCCACTGGCACCCAGCTGACGGCGGCTCAGTTCGTGAAGATCGGCGACATCCCGTACACGACGTCCGGCTGGCTGGAGACCACGGCGGGCATCGTCCGGCTGCCACTGACGGCCGTCACCCAGGCGCTGATCAAGAACCACCCGCTGGCCCTCCTCACGACCGAGACGGAGGATCTCCGTCAGCCCCACTCGATCCTGGCCCGGGAAACAGTGATGGGCTACCTGGTCCGCGCCGACGACTTCGTCCAGCGACTCAACCCTCAGAGCCAGTACCCCAGTCCCCAGCCTACGGACTCCGTCGACGTGGCGGTCTATGCGGCCCAGTGGGGGGTGCCCTTCGACAGCACCGGCCTCGTCGTGGAGCAGGCGGGCTACTCCCTCCACGATGGACGCGGCAGAGAGTTGGACATGGGCATCCCCGTTCCCATCTCGGGCTGGCCCCTCGACGTGGTGACTCAGACAGTGAGCGCTTTCTCCCAGGGGCAGACGGCCCTGGCCATCACGGCGACCGACCCGGCTGGGGCACGGCTCGTCTACTACACGCCGCCCGACGTGAAGCAGGACGCCGAGCCCGTGAAGCAAACCTCGCTGACCCCTCCTTATATGG